>BQJF01000006.1 GCA_021604565.1 Minwuia thermotolerans
TGACCGTCGCGGTGACGATGGCGGCGGCGCTGCGGGTGAGGGGGAAGGTGAAGGCGAAGGCGACGCCGAGGGTGAAGGCGAGGGCGAAGCCGCGGCTGAAGGCGAAGGTGAGGAAGAGGGCGAAGGCGAGGAAGAGGAAGAAGCCGAGGGCGACGGCGAGGAAGAGGATGCCGCTGCCGAAGGTGACGGCGGCGAGGGCGACGGTGGCGAGGGCGAGGCTGCCCCGGAAGGTGGTCCTGCAGAAGGTGAAGGCGGTGGCGCAGCCGAGGGCGAAGGCGGCGGTGGTGAAGGCGGTGAAGGCGGCGAAGGCGACGGCGCGCCGGAGGGTGGTCCTGCGGAAGGTGGTCCGCCAGAGGGCGAAGGCGGGCCGGGTGAGGACGCGGCAGGCCAGGACGGTGAAGGTGGCGAAGGCGACGGCGGCGATGAGACCGCAGGCGGCGGCGGTGGCGGCGGCGATGCCGAGAACGTGCCCGATGGCGGTGGTGCCGGGGCAGGCGACGGCCAGCAGCAGGCGGGCGCTGATGGCGGCGGCTCTGATGGCGGTGGTTCTGGCGGCGGTGGCTCCGAAGGTGGGGCAGGTGGAGGAGCCTCGACCGGTGGGTCCCAAGGCGGCACAGATACAGGAACGGGCACTGGAACAGGCACCGGCACCGGCACCGGCACGCCGACCGGTACAGGTGGAACCGGTGGCACGGGTACGGGTGATAATTTCTCTAGTCAGCAAAACAATTTGCTGGGTTCCACCACACAACAGGGTGGGACCGGGACCGGCACGGGGACGACCGGCGGAACCCAGGGCGGTACGGGAACGCAGACCAACAACAACAATGATGTCGTTGTCGACCCGAATGGTTTCACCGGTGGCAACGACAATGTTGTGCTGGGCGGCGGCAGCGACAATGTGAACGCCGGTGCGGGCAATGACACCGTCGATGGCGGCGCAGGCAACGACACCATCAATGGCGGCGCGGGCGCGGATCGGCTGTTCGGTGGAACGGGCGATGACAGCCTGTTGGGCGGTACAGGCAACGACACGCTCACCGGTGTGGATGGCAATGATGTCATCAATGGCGGCGCGGGGACCGACGCGGTCGATTTCTCCGGCACGGCGAACGGTGTCGCGGCCAACCTTGTCACGGGGCGCGCCCAGTCGATCGGTGCCAACGAGATCGATACGGATACGCTGACCGCGATCGAGAACGTCACCGGCGGTGCCGGTGGCGACAGCCTGACCGGTGATGGGGTTGCCAATACCCTGATCGGCAATGCGGGCGATGACACGCTTGTGGGCAACGCCGGTGCCGACAATCTGGTCGCTGGCGATGGTGACGACGCACTCAGCGGTGGCAGCGGCAACGATACGCTCAGCGGTGGTGCGGGCACGGACCGCGCGGATTTCTCTGCGCAGACGACCGCGGTCACCGTCAACCTGCTGACAGGCACGGCAAACGGAGAAATATCGGGCACCGATACGCTGACCGGTATCGAGAATGTCACCGGCGGCAGCGCGAGTGACCAGATCACTGGCGATACCCTTGGCAATGCCCTGGATGGCGGCGCAGGCAATGACAGCATCTTCGGCGGTGCGGGGACCGACAGCCTGGATGGCGGGGCTGGTACGGACTCACTGGACGGCGGCGCGGGCGCGGACGTCATCAGCGGCGGCGATGGGAGCGACACCATCCTGGGCGGTGCAGACGCGGACAGTCTCAGCGGCGATGCGGGCAATGATTCGCTTAACGGTGGCGCCGGGGTCAACACGCTGGACGGCGGTGCCGGTGACGATACCGCCAGTGGTGGCGCTGATTCCGAGCAGATCAACGGTGGTGCGGGCGCGGACAGCCTGCTCGGTGCCGGTGGCGACGACCTGATTGCGGGCGGCGACGGCAATGACACGCTGGATGGCGGCGACGGCGCCGACTTCCTCTCCGGTGATGCCGACCTGTCCGGACAGACCGTGATTGGTGACGGGCACACGCCGGCGACTGTGACGGTCTCGATTGCCAATGATGGCGCTGCGGGGTCGGTCCAGTTCATCTTCTTCACGCTGAGCGCGGAAACCGCCATCACCATCACCACGGACGGCCCGACAATTGATCCGGAAATCTTCCTGTTCAATGACGACGGCAGTCTGGATGCCGAGGACTTCCTGGCATCTGACGATGACGACGGTCTGCCAGCAGGTTCGTTCAGCAACGCGATCATCAATACCGGTGACGAGATCGGCAATCTGCCCGCAGGTGACTACGTGCTTGCGGTCAGTGACTTCAACCTTGATCTCGATGAGGCCGTTGCAGGCATCAATGACGATGGTGGCAACCTGAGTGAAGGTGACGTTGCCGTCACGTTCCAGATCACGACCGGCACGATCCAGGTAACTGCTGAAGGGGCGGTGGCCTCGGGCCTCAATCCCGGCAATGACGTCCTGGTCGGCGGTGCAGGCAATGACACCCTGCAGGGCGGTGATGGCGACGACAGCCTGTCCGCGGGCGACGGCGATGACGCGCTGGTCGGCGGCGCCGGCAATGACACGATCGATGGCGGCGCTGGCAATGATGCGGCTGATTTCTCCGGCGCAGCCGGGGCGCTTGACGTCGATCTGGCTGCCGGGACGGTCGCTGGCGACGGCAATGACCTGATCAGCAATGTCGAAACCCTGATCCTGTCCGGTGACAGTGACACGGTCACGGGTGCCGGGGTTGCGGAGCTGATATTCGGTGGTGCCGGCGACGACACCATGAACAGCGGCGATGGCAACGACACGCTGAGCGGCGATGCTGGCGCGGACACGCTGTTTGGTGCCGCTGGCGCAGACCAGCTGTTCGGTGGCGCCGACGATGATTTCTTCGATGGTGGTGCCGGTGACGACATCCTGGACGGCGGCGCGGGGACGGATACCGCCCTGTTCACCTATGGCGGCCAGGGCGGCGTCGATGTCAGCCTGACCGACGGCACGGCGACGGACGAGTTCGGCGATACCGACCAGCTTGCCGGAATCGAGAATGTCACCGGCTCCGACTTCAATGATCAACTGATCGGCGATGCGCAGAACAATGTGCTGACCGGCGGCGACGGCAACGACACCCTGCTGGGTGCCGGTGGCGCGGACACGGTTGATGGCGGTGCCGGAAACGATCTGCTCAACCTGCTGGCGGACGATACGACGACGGCGCTTGGTGGCGACGGCAATGATATCTTCGTTGCCAGTGCCACGGTGCTCGGCGCGGAAGACGTGCTGGATGGTGGTGCGGATGACGATACCCTGGCCATCGAAGCCGGTGGAACCATCGGTGCAGCCGCGCTGTCCGGCGTAACGAACGTCGAGACCCTGTTGCCGACGTCTGATCTGGCCACCGACATCACACTCTCCGACGCCATGATCGGTGCCGGGGAGACCCTGTTCGTGAATGGTCAGCTACTGGTCACGGACACCAGCACGCTGGTGGTCAACGGCAGCGCCGAGCAGGAAGGCAACCTGAGCATTCAGGGCGGCGCGGCGGATGACGAACTGGACGGCGGGCAGGCTGCGGACACGCTGCGCGGTGGTGATGGCACCGATACGCTGCAGGGCAACGGCGGCTCCGATGTCATCGACGGCGAGGGCAGTTTCGATACGGCATCGTTTGCCGATCTGGATCAGGCGGTCAGCGCCAGCCTGGTGACCAACACAGCGGTCTCGGGCAATGACACGGACACGCTGATCGCCGTGGAGGGACTGCTTGGTTCCGCCTTTGATGACACGCTGACGGCGGGCGAGGGCGAAGCCCATGATCTGGTTGGCGGCGCAGGCGATGATCTGCTGACCGCCGGCAGCGGCACGATGTTCATCGATGGTGGCGTCGGTGATGACACCGTCGTGGCGGACAGTGCGGCGCTGGACAGCAGCGACCTTCTGGCGGGCGGCGACGGTACGGATCTGCTGCAGATCACTGGCGGAGGAGAGATTGGCGGCACGGCGCTGGACAGCGTCACCGGGTTCGAGAATGTCGAGCTGCTGGATGACGCGGAAACGGATCTGACCCTGCGCAACGGCCAGATCAATACCACCGGAACGATCGGTATCAATGCCTCGGCGCTGGCAGCGGTCACGAGTGCCCTGTTCATCGATGCGGCGCTGAAGTCGGATGCGGCGATTAACGTCGAAGGCGGCGCGGCGGATGACGTGATCCTTGCCACCCAGGGTGATGATGTCGTGCTGGGCAATGCGGGTCAGGACGTGATCTTCGGCGGCCTGGGTGATGACACCTTGAGTGGTGGCGCGGGCATTGACCTGCTGCGGGGCGAAGCAGGGGCTGACAATCTGGCCGGTGGCGCCGACCAGGACCTGCTTACAGGTGGTGCAGGCGACGATAGCCTTGATGGTGGTGCCGACCTGGACGTCGCAGATTTCGGCGACGCAGAATCGGGCGTCACTGTCGATCTGGGCGCAGGCACGGCGACGGGTGCGGATTCCGGCAATGATACGCTGACCGGTATCGAGGTCGTCCAGGGCACGACCCAGGGCGACGACATCCGTCTCGCCGATGATATCGATGATCAGGCCGCGATCGGCGGCGCGGGCGATGATACGCTGACGGGCGGCGACAACGCGGCCGATGCACTGCTGGGCCAGCTCGGCGACGACAGTGCGTCGGGTGGTTCAGGTGCCGATTTCATCAGCGGCGGCGGCGGGAACGACACCCTGTCCGGCGACGATGGCGATGACGAGATCGATGGTGGCGCGGGCAACGACCTGTTGAGCGGTGGCGCAGGTGACGATGACCTGGACGGTGACAGCTCGGCAGATCCGGAACTCGCGCTGCAGTTCGACGGTATCGACGATTCAGCCGTTCTGCCTGACTTTGCAGGCTTGTCGGGCACGGATGATGCGACGTTCGAGGCCTGGCTGTCGCCGGATGCGATTCAGGACATGGCCGTGTTCGACACGCGCGAGGATCTGCAGGGTGTCGAAACCGGTCTGATGTTCGGCTTCCGCTCCGCCGAAGGTGAAGGACTGGTCGCGGTCGCACGGATTGCAGGCAATGGCCAGGCGTTCGAAGTCACCAGTGGCCTGCTGGCGGCGCAGGGCGGTGCACAGCACTTTGCCGTGACATTTGATCGTGACGGCCAGATGAGCCTGTTCGTCAACGGGGTTGCAAGCGGAAACCCGGTGAACATTTCCGCGCTTGATGGTGTTGATGTTTCCACCAACACGCCGCTGGTGCTGGGTGAGTCGAACATCGACGACGCGTTCGGTCGTTACGCCGGAACGATGGATGAAGCGCGAATCTGGTCCATTGCGAGGTCGGAGCAGGAAATTCTCGCTGCTCAGGATGACCTGCTCGTCGGAGATGAGGAGGGTCTGGAGCTCTATCTCGACTTCAACGAGGAAGGTTTCGATTTCGCCCTTGATGGCACCGTCGATGCGGCCAATGCCATCCTGTTCGGAGATATCGCCCGGGTCGAGTCGGATGCCGTCATCAATGACGTGACGTCCGGTGACGACACGCTGGAGGGCGGCGACGGCGGCGATCTGCTGGACGGCGGTGACGGAACCGACGCGGCATCCTTCGCGAATGATCCGAACGGTGTCTTCGCCGAGCTGGTGGCCTTCGGGGCCACGGATGGTTTCGGCAATTTCGACACGCTGGCTGGCATCGAGAACCTGATCGGTTCGGCATTCGATGACACGCTTCTGGGTGGTGCCGGTGCCAACACGCTGGAAGGCGGGTCAGGTGATGACTCGTTGAGCGGCGGCCAGGGCAATGATTCGCTGGACGGCGGAGCGGGTGACGACACCCTGGATGGCGGACTCAGCGGGGAGGGCGATGATGTCCTCGCGGGTGGTGACGGCATCGATACCGCCGACTTCGGTAGCGCGGTGGAGGCGGTCAATGTCAACCTGGTGATCGGCACCGCGAACGGTGCGCAGGCGCTGGGCAACGACACCCTTACAGGCATCGAGAATGTCATAGCGACCGACTTCGCGGACAACGTGGTCGGCGATCTGGCCGACAATCTGTTCGACCTGAACGATGGTGACGACATTGGCGACGGCGGCTCAGGTGATGACACCCTGCTGGGCGGCGGCGGCAGTGATGACCTTGCCGGTGACAGTGGTGCGGATATCCTCTCCGGCGGCGCGGGCGACGACACGCTGGCCGGTGACGATGGGGCCGACAGCCTGGATGGCGGCGACGGCACGGATACCGCTGACTACATTGGCGACCTTGCCGGTGTGAACGTCGATCTGGCTGCCGGAACGGCGCTGGACGCGAGCGAATCCACTGACACACTCTCGGGTATCGAGAATGTCGAAGGCTCCGACTTCGATGACACGCTGGGTGGTGACGGTCAGGCGAATCAGCTGGGCGGCGGTGACGGCGCCGACAACATCAATGGTGCTGCCGGGGCGGATACCCTGTTCGGTGATCAGGGCAATGACACGCTCAGCGGGGGCGATGGCGACGACTCGGTTGCCGGTGGTGCTGGTGATGACCTGTTCGTCGCAGACGACGGGGTCGACGACCTCAGTGGCAATGACGGCACCGATCTTCTGGTCTTCACGGCAGCGACCGAAGGCGTGGTCTTCGACATTTCGGCGCAGACGCTGACCAATGACGGCTTCGGCAATACCGACACTGTCTTCTCCATCGAGAACGCCATCGGGTCGGCCTTTGCGGACAGTTTCACGCTTGGCCTGGATGCCCAGGTCGCAGGCGGCGCGGGTGATGACCTGTTCACCGTCAACACGGGGATCGGCACGGGTGCCCTGATCAGCGACTTCACCGCCGGTGCAGGAACGGAAGACGTCATCGACCTGTCGTCCTTCGGTTTCGGCAATCTGGCCGAGGTCCAGGCCGTTTCCAGTGACGACGGAACCAGCACGACGATCCAGCTATCGGCGGTCGATTCCCTGGTGCTGACGGATGTTCTGGTCGCGGATCTGGCGGATGACGACTTCATCTTCGGCAACAATGCCAACCAGTTCCCGGCCCTGCTCGATCTCGGGGCCGCCACCAGCGATGACGGGTTCCTGTTCGGCAATCCGACTGCGGAATTCGGTTTCGGCAGTTCCATTGCGGGGATCGGTGATGTTTCCGGTGATGGCCTGGGCGATCTGCTGATCGGTTCACCCTATGGCAATGGCGGAGCGGGCGAGGCATTCGTGCTGTTCGGGGACGCAGCCCCGGGGTTCGTTCAGGTGCAGGACGACAATCTTGCGGGTGACGACTCCGGCTTCGGCATCACGGCGACGTCGGTCGGGCCGGGCGAGTATGCCGGACAGGAGGTTGCCGCCATTGGTGATATCAATGGTGACGGCTTCACCGACTTCGCCGTGGGGGCACCGAATGTCATCAATGGCTACTACTATCTGGATTCCGGCGCGGTCGCGGTCGTCTTTGGCGATGCCAACGGTCTGAGCGGTGATATCGATCTCGACAACCTCGATGGGACAAACGGATTCTCTTTCTACTCCGGCTATGCCGGACCAGACCAACTGGGTGCATCGGTTGCCGGTGGCGGTGATCTGAATGGCGATGGTATCGACGACCTGGTCGTCGGCGCACCTGGCACCAACGGAAACCGGGGCGAGATCCTGATCGTCTTTGGATCGACCAACGGGTTCGCGGCGGACTTCTCGAGCGATGATATCGGAAATACAGTCGCCGGTACCACGGTGACGGGTGATACGGCCAGCGCACAGTTCGGCTATTCCGTTGACATCATAGGTGATTTCGACGGGGACGGTTTCGACGACCTGGTGGTGGGCGAACCGTTCGGCAATGCGGGCGGCAAGTCCTACGTCATCTTCGGTGCTGCCAATCTGACCATCGACACGACAATCACCAACGTGCTGGAAGGCTCGGCCCGTGCGATCGAGATCACGGCGGGCGAGTTCGCCGACCGGCTGGGCGAATCCGTCAGTGCGGCGGGTGATGTGAACAATGACGGCTTCGATGACCTGATCATCGGGGCCAGCGGGACGGACGCCGGTCTGAACAATCGTGGCGCGGCGCACGTGGTGTTCGGCAGTGCCAATCCGCAGGATGTTGATGCTTCCCAGCTCGCGGTGGATGGGTTGCAGGGCTTTTCCATTCTGGGCGACGCGGCCCTGGAGAGGATCGGCAACGCGGTTGACGGCGGTCGCGACGTGAACGGCGACGGGATTGCCGACATCGTCGTAGGTGCCTATGACGCCGCGGCGACCGGTGAGGTCATCGTCATCTTCGGTAGCGGTGACGGGTTCGCCTCCAGCATTGCCCCCGGGGTTCTGGACGGGACCGACGGGCTGGTCATTCGCGGTGGCGGTGGTGTTGACGCAATCGGCGGCACTGTGGCGCTTGTCGAGGATGTGAACGGCGACGGTTTCGATGACATCGCATTCTCGTCCACAGGCGGCTTCTCCTACGATGGCGGTGCGGCGGTCTATGATTCGACGTTCATCATCTTCGGACGCGACAGTTCGGGTGAGGCGCTGGTTGGTGAGGCCGGCAATGACGATCTGACCGGTGACGGGAATGCCAACCTGCTGGTGGGCGCGCAGGGCAACGATACCCTTACCGGTCTGAGTGGCGACGACGTGCTGCGTGGCGGCATCGGTGACGACATCGCGGGCGGCGGTGACGGCGACGATCTGCTGGACGGTGGCGCAGGCTCCGACACGCTGATCGGTGGAGCGGGGGTCGATACGCTGCGCCCGGGCAGCAATGACGGGACGGTCGGGGACTTCATCCAGGCCGGTATCGACGACAACCTGATCGTCTTCGAGGCACCGGGTTCCGGTTTCTTCATCGTTGATTATTCCGATCAGTCGAGTGCGATCACGGCAAACCTTGGCCCGGTGGACGGCACGGTCGTGAAGATTGGCGGCACGGACACGCTGGAGGGCATCAACCTGCTGGACGGCAACGTCGGCGGGCTGCAGTTCAACGGCGGCGATGGCGCGGACGTGATCACCGCCAGCCTGCAGTCGGGGCAGGAGTTCATCCAGATCCGCGGTGGTGCGGGCAATGACACCATCACGGGTGGCGACGGCTTCGACCGGCTTGATTACGTGGGTGCGCCGGAAGGCGTGATCGTCGATATTTCCCAGGGTCTGACACTGGATGACGGCGCTGGTGGCGTCGATACCTTCAGCCAGATCGATGAGGTGCGCGGTTCCGATAACAATGACTCGCTGATCGGTTCCGAAGGCAGTGACCGCTTCATCACCCGGCTGGGCGATGACACCGTGGATGGCGCAGGTGGCTTCGACCTGGTGCGCTATGACCGCAGCAACATCGAGAACGTGAACGTCGATCTGTCCGCCAACACGGCGATCGTTCAGTTCGTGGATGTGCAGGGCGTCGCGACGGATACGCTGCAGAACGTGGAGTCCATTCGTGGCTCCCGCACCGGCAACGACACGCTGACCGGCGACGCGCTGGCGAACCAGCTCGATGGCGGGGGTGGCAACGACCTCATCGACGGCGGTGACGGCTTCGACCTGTTGTTTGGTGGCGATGGCGATGACACGTTGCTGTCCGGCACCAATGATGGTGGCGGCGATCTGCTCAATACTGGTGCAGGTAACGATCTGATTTCCTTCGTAAATCCGGGCCTTGGCTCGTTCGTCATCGATTACAGAGAGGAAATTCTCGGGATCACCGTCACGATCGGGAACTTGAGCGGAACTATCGTGAAGTCGAGCGGTACAGACACTCTGGAGGGTGTCGATCAGATCGACGGTGTGATCAGTGGTGGTCTGGTTGTATTCGGTGGGGCGGGCGACGATGTCGTGAACGTTGACCTTCTGGACACTGATGAGTTTTTTGCGTTCCGTGGCGGCGCGGGCAATGACACGATCACCGGCGGCGGTGGCTTCGACCGGCTGGAGTACGTCGGTGCGGCGGCGGGCGTGACGATCGACGTAGGTGCCGGACAGACGACTGATGATGGCGACGGCGGTGTCGATACCTTCAGCCAGATCGACGAATTCCGTGGTTCCGACAATGCTGACAGCTTCATCGGCTCAGTGGACGATGACCGCTTCATCACCCGCCGTGGCAACGACACAGTCGATGGTGGCGACGGGTTTGACCTGGTGCGCTACGACCGGGCCAACATCGACTTCGTGGACGTCGATCTCTCGGTGAACACCGCCAATGTGCGTTTCACTGGTGATGCGTTTGATACCGTCGATACCCTGACGAATGTCGAGTCCATCAGGGGCTCGCGAGAGGGCAATGACACGATTGTCGGTGACGGCAACGACAACCAGCTCGACGGGCGTGGTGGCGACGACATCCTGACCGGTGGCCTGGGGGATGACACCCTGATCGGTCGGGACGGGACGGACAGCATCGACGGTGGTGATGGTTTCGATACCTACGTCGCCTCCGATGCCACGCAGTCTGTCGTCATCGACCTGACACTCGGGACAGTCACGAACGACGGTTTCGGCAATGTCGAGACGGTGGCGGGGATCGAGCAGGTCATCGGTTCCGATCAGGACGACCAGTTCACCTTTGGCTCCGGCACGACTTTCTTCGGCGGTGCCGGTGATGACCTGTTCATCACGCTTGGCCGCATCGGGGCTGACAACTTCATTGTCGATTTCGTGGCAGGTGCCGGAACCGGGGACGTGCTGGATGTTTCCGAGTTCGGTTTTGTCGATCTGGCGGGGGTTCTCGAGATCGCAACCGATGACGGTGTGTCCACCACGCTGCAGCTTGGTGCCGCCGATCAGGTCATCCTGCAGGACGTGCTGGTCGCGGATCTTGCAGCCGACGATTTCATCTTCGCCGACGCCCAGCCCATCGATCCGCTGCTGGACCTGGCGGAAGACTTCGACCCCACGGTGGGTTTCATACTTGCCAACCCGGACACGAACGAGAAGTTCGGCCAGGCGATTGACGGGATCGGCGATGTCAATGGCGACGGTCTGGACGACATCCTGATCGGTGCAAGTTATGGCAGCACGAATTACCAGCTGACGGGCGAGGCATTCGTGCTGTTCGGTGACAGCACGCCGCAGTTCGTCGAGAGTGCAGGCGATCTGGCCCTGGAAGGGCGTGGCTTCGAGCCTTTCCAGTCGGAAGCCTCCTCATTCTCCATCTTCGGTTACGACGTTGCCGGGATCGGCGACCTGAACGGGGACGGGTTCCGGGACTTCGCGATCTCCGCCCGCAACGAATATGTCCGCAACAACTACGGAACCGGTGAGGTCACGGTGGTCTTCGGTTCCGCCGATGGTCTGACGGGTGATATCGACGTCAGCGATCTGGACGGTACTGATGGTTTTGTCATCCGGGCCAACGACACTGAAATCTACGCGCTCGGCTATTCCATCGCGGGAGAGGGCGATTTCAACGGCGACGGTTTCGACGATCTGATCATCGGTGCACCGGCCAGTTCCTACGGGCAGGCCAATGCCGCCGGTGAAGTCTATGTCGTGTTCGGTGGCGCGGACGGCATTCCGGCGGTCAACGACATCGGCAGTCTGGTGGGATCGGGCGATGCCATCGTGATCGAAGGGCAGCAGACCTTTGCCCGTCTCGGCGAGTCCGTGGACTTTGCCGGGGATTTCGATGGCGACGGTTTCGATGACATCGTGGTCGGGGCACCTGACGCAAATTACGCTGGTCAGGCCTTCGTGATCTTCGGCTCCGACACGCCGACCAGCGGCACACTCGACAGTCTGCTCATCGGCGGTGATGCCATTCTGATCGACGGCGCGCTGGGCAACAGCAATGACGCGCTCGGGCATGCGGTCAGTGGTGCCGGGGACGTCAATGGCGACGGCTTCGATGACGTGTTTGTCGGCTCGCCCTACAGCGATACTTACGCCAGTGATGCCGGTGCGGCCTTCGTCATCTTTGGCCAGGCGGCGCGTGCCGATGTGGATACCTCAACCGATCTGGATGGCAACAACGGTTTCGTGATCTTCGGGCGCTCGGACAATGACAACGCCGGTTTCTCCGTCGATGGCGGCGGCGACCTCAATGGCGATGGCCTGAGTGACCTGGTCGTCGGTGCCCGCAATGCCAATTATTCGGGCAACTACGGTCTGGGCGAGGCTTATGTCGTCTTCGGATCCGGCGCGGGCTTTGCGGCGACCCTGCATCCCGATGAGTTCGATGGTCTGAACGGCCTGCTGATCCGCGGGCCCGATACCGGCACCTATACGGGACACGAGGTCGCGATCATCGGGGACGTCAATGGCGACGGCTTCGACGATATCGCGGTCAGCTCCTACTACAACGTCAACGGTTCCAACCTGTATGAAGCGACCTTCATCATCTTCGGCACCGACAATACCGGTGCGGCGCAGATCGGTGACGAGAACGCGAACCAGTTGACGGGTGATGGCAATGCAAACCTGCTGGCGGGTGCTGCAGGTGATGACACGCTGGTTGGCCTTGCAGGCAACGACACGCTGATCGGTGCGCTGGGGGCGGACAGCCTGCTGGGTGGCGACGATGATGACGTCCTGCGCGGCGGTGCCGACAATGACACGCTGGACGGCGGCGCGGGCAATGACACCCTGCTGCCGGGCAGCAACGATGGCACGGGCGAGGTGATCATCACAGGCACGGGTGACGACGTGGTCAGCTTCGACGACGCTGGCCTCGGGTTCTTCGTTCTCGATTACAGCGCCGAAACCGTCGGGCTGGTCGGCAATATCGTGGATGCCGATGGCACGGTGATCAAGGCGGACGGCACCGACACGCTGCAGGATGTCGACCTGATCGACGGCAATGTCGGCGGCCTGCAGATCACGGGCGGCTCGGGCGACGATTCCTTCACGGTCGACCTGCTGGACCAGAACGAGTTCGTGCAGTTCCGCGGCGGTGCGGGCAATGACACCTTCACGGGCGGCGCGGGCTTCGACAGGCTTGACTATGTCGGTGCTGCAGGTGGTGTCAGCCTGAACGCGGCGCTGGGTCAGACGGTCGTCGATGGCGACGGTGGTGTCGACAGTTTCACCAATGTCGACGAATTCCGTGGCTCCGACTTCAACGACAGCCTGCTCGGTTCCGCTGGCGATGACCGGTTCATCACCCGGCAGGGCAACGACACGGTCGACGGGGCCGACGGCTTTGACCTGGTTCGCTATGACCGGGCGACTGTTGAATTCGTCGATGTCGATCTGGCCGCAGGCACGGCAAATGTGCGCCAGAGCGGTCTGGATTTCGTGGATTCACTGACGAATGTCGAATCGATCCGCGGCTCCCGCGAAGGCAACGACACCATCTCCGGTTCCGGCGAGTCGGAACGTCTGGAAGGACGGGGCGGTGACGACATCCTGTCAGGCCTTGACGGCAATGACACCCTGTTGGGCGGTGATGGCGACGATACCGTCGATGGCGGTACCGGCAATGACTCGCTGGACGGTGGTGCGGGCAGCAATGACCTGCTGATCGCCGACTTCTCCGGTGTCGGCAATTCGGTCACGACGCAGGGCACCAATGACGACATCACGGAGGCGACCTCCCTGTTCCAGGTCGGAGGTGCCAAGACCATCTCCGGGTTCGAGCGTGTCAGCCTGACGGGCAGCGATTTTGGTGACGAGCTGGTCGGCGGCGAACTTGATGACAGCCTGTTCGGCGGCCTTGGCAATGACACGCTTAACGGCGGTGACGGTGGCAGCGATGTCATCAACGGCGGCGGCGGCAATGACGACCTGTTCGGCTCCGCTACCGGCACTTTCGATGGCGGCGACGGAACGGACAAGCTGACGATCAATCTTTCCGCAGCGACCGATGCTGTCCTGATCGACGACCTGGGTGGGTCGATCACGCTTCTGGACGGCACCGGGATCACGTCGATCGAAGCGCTGAACGCGACGCTGGGTTCAGGCAATGATTCCGTCGATTTCTCGAACACGGACGAGAACGATGTAATCGACGGCGGGCTGGGCGATGACACGATCAACGCCGGCACGAACAACGACACACTGTTCGGTGGTGATGGCACCGACCTGCTGATTGCCGACTTCTCCGGAAATGTGAACAGCGTTCTCACGCAGGGGACCGACGACGACATCACGCAGGCGACGATCATCAACCAGATCGGTGACTCGAAGACGGTCAGTGGGTTCGAGATCGTCAGTCTGACCGGCAGCAGTTCGAACGATGAACTGGTCGGCGGTGCGTTCGATGACACGCTGTTCGGCAACGATGGTGCCGACACGCTGCATGGTGGCTCGGGTGGTGCCGACCAGATCGAAGGCGGCGACGGAAACGACAACCTGTTTGGTTCGGCGACCGGCACTTTCGACGGCGGTGCGGGCACGGACCGGCTGGCGGGTGACTTCTCCTCGATCACCGAGGACATGATCCTGGCGGCGGACGACGGGACGGATGTCTTCGCCGATGGCACCTCGATCACCTCCATCGAGGCACTGAATGCCACGCTGGGTTCCGGCAATGACAGTGTCGATTTCTCCACCATCGACGTGAACGACACGATTGACGGGGGGGGCGGCAACGACACGATCAACGCCGGTACCAACAATGACACGCTGTCCGGTGGTGACGGGACGGACCTGCTGATTGCCGACTTCTCCGGCAATGTGAACAGCGTCATCACCCAGGGTACGGATGACGACATCACGCAGGCGACGATCATCAACCAGATTGGGGATTCCAAGACTGTCAGCGGGTTCGAGATCGTTGATCTGACCGGCAGCGTCAACAATGACGAGCTGGTCGGTGGTGCCTTCGATGACACGCTGATCGGCAATGGCGGCAACGACACGCTGCATGGCGGATCGGGCGGCGCGGACCAGATCGATGGCGGTGCGGGGGACGACAACCTGGTCGGGTCGGCGACCGGCACCTTCGACGGTGGCACGGGCACGGACCGGCTGGCGGGTGACTTCTCCTCGATCAGCGAGGACATGGTGCTGGCGGCCGATGACGGCACGGATGTCTTTGCGGACGGCACCTCGATCACCTCCATCGAGGCTCTGAACGCAACGCTTGGCTCCGGCAATGACAGCGTCGATTTCTCGGCCATTGACCTGAGCGACACCATCGATGGTGGGACCGGCAATGACACGATCAACTCCGGCACCAACAATGACACGCTGTTCGGCGGTGATGGCACCGACCTGCTGATTGCCGACTTCTCCGGCAATGTGAACAGCGTCATCACCCAGGGTACGGATAACGACATCACGCAGGCGACGATCATCAATCAGATCGGCGATTCGAAGACGATCTCCGGGTTCGAATTCGTCAGCCTGACCGGCAGCGTCAACAATGACGAGCTGGTCGGCGGTGTCCTCAACGATACCCTGATCGGCAATGCCGGTAACGACACACTGCATGGTGGCCTCGGCGGTCTCGACAGTCTGTTCGGCGGTGACGGCGATGACACCCTGATCGGTGGCGACGGCGCCGGTGTGCTGAACCTGGGTGCAGGTGATGACAGTGTGCAGGGCGATGCGGGCGACGACACCATCGACGGCGGCGATGGCTTCGACGCAGTGGCCTACGACAATGAGAC
The DNA here is from genome assembly GCA_021604565.1 of Minwuia thermotolerans. Classification (GTDB taxonomy): domain Bacteria; phylum Pseudomonadota; class Alphaproteobacteria; order Minwuiales; family Minwuiaceae; genus Minwuia; species Minwuia thermotolerans_A. The sequence goes on from BQJF01000006.1 coordinate 15,478, forward strand.
GGGGATTTTGGGTGTCACCGTTGACCTGGTCGCGGGCACGGCAACCGATACCTTCGGCGATACCGACACGCTGATCAGCATCGAACGTGTTGTTGGCAGTACGCAGAACGACGACATCTTCGGCAGCGCCGCGAACGAGCAGTTGCAGGGTGATGCCGGCGATGACCTGATCGAGGGAGGTGGTGGCGTCGATACGCTGGTCGGTGGCCTGGGCAGTGACGAGTTCAGTCATGACAGCCTGTCGGATGTCACCTCGGTCAATGCCAACGTCACTGTTGCAACGTCGGGGCTGGCCGTTGATCTGATTGATGACTTCGTGACCGGGACCGATACCATCTCGTTCTCGGAGGCTGGTGGTTTTCAGGCCATCAATGGCTTCGATGTGACGTTCGAGGATATCGCTGTCGATTATGACGGGACGAACAGCGGCGCACAGGGCAGTGCCGCCTATATCTTCGACGGTACACATCTGATCTATGATGACGACCTTGCCACCGATGGCTATCAGGTCATCGCGAACATGAACGGTGGTTCGGTCGTGTCGAATGACATCGCGTTCAGCGGCGGTGGCCTGAACCCGGAGGATTTCTGATAGAACGATCCGGTACGAACGCAGGAAACCTTGGGGGCACTGGACAATTGAATGGCTGAACCGGCGAAACAGGGCGGATTCAGGGCTCTGATCAGACCGGTCTGGCCCGCCACGGGCGAACTGCTGCTGCTCAGCCTGTTCATCAACGTCCTGGCGCTGGCCGTGCCGGTCTTCGTGCTGCAGGTCTATGACCGGGTGGTGGCGAAGGCCGGGCTGACGACCCTGCAGGGTCTGGCCATCGGCATGGCCGTGGTGATCCTGTTCGACTTCCTCCTGCGACAGACCCGCAGCCGCGCCGTTCAGCGTGCGTCGCTGCGCTTCGACCTGCATTTCGGACAGGTGCTGTTCGAAAAGCTGGGCCGCATGCCGTTGCGCGTGCTGGAATCCCGCCCTGCGGCCTTCTGGCAGGGCCTGTTCCGCGACTCCGACATGGTCCGCAACGCCGTTGCCGGTCCGCCCGTGATCATGCTGGTGGACCTGCCCTTCGCGGTCATGTTCATTGCCATCATCTATGTCATTGCGGAGCCGCTGGTCTGGGTCGTGCTGGTCGCGGCGGCGGTCTTTGTCCTCTTCGCCCTGCGGTCAGGCTTCGCCATTGGTGCAGCGGCCAACAGGGAACGCGGCACCTCCATCGGCCGCGATGCCTTTCTGGCGGACATCATCGCCAACCGCACCACCATCAAGGCGCTGGCGCTCGAGGGGGCGGTGCGCCCCATGTGGCGCGACAAGCAGGTGGATGCCATCGACAGTGCCATGGATCGCGGGCGCATCAACGATACCTACGGCAATGTCGGTGTCAGCCTGACGGTCATGACCACCATCGCCATCACGACGACTGGCGCGCTGGCCATCATGGATCAGCAGATCTCCATCGGTTCGCTGGTGGCGACGAACATGCTGGCATCCCGCATCGTCGGCCCCTTCGCGCAACTGGTGACGCAGTGGCGGGTGCTGGTCATGGCGCGGCAGTCGGGTCGGCGCCTGACGGAGGTCCTGTCGCAACCGGACGATCACCAGGAACAGGTGATGGACCTGCCCCGGCCGGAGGGGGCGATGAGTGTCGAGAACATGACCTTCGCCTTCGCACCGGATCAGGAGCCGGTGCTGCGCGATATCCGTCTGAAGTTTCCCGCAGGCGGCATGCACGCTGTCGTCGGTCCCAACGGGTCCGGCAAGACAACGCTGCTGAAGTTGCTGATGGGACTCTATGAGCCTGTCAGCGGACGCATCCTGCTGGACGGGGCGGACATCAGCCAGTTTCCGTTGACCCAGTTCGCCCGCTGGATCGGATATGTACCGCAGGAGAACGTGCTGCTGGCCGGCACCATTCGGGAGAATCTGGCCCGCGGGCGGGAAGACATTGACGACGACGCGATCCTGGCAGCCGCTCAGGCCGTCGGCGCGCATGAGTTCATCGTCGACCTGCCCGATGGTTACGGCACGGTCGTCGGCGAAGGGGGGCGGACGCTTTCGGGCGGCCAGCGCCAGCGTCTGGCCATCGCGCGCGCCCTGATCGGAAATCCGCCCGTGCTGCTGCTGGATGAGCCGTCGGCCAGTCTTGACCGGGCGGCGGAGGAATCACTGCGGGACAGGCTGAAACAGCTATCGCGCGATCACACGGTGATCATGGTCTCGCACAGTTCGATCCTGCTGGGCGCATGCGACAATGTCGTGATCCTGGACAAGGGCGTGATCGTGAAGGGGGGACCGGCGCATCAGGTGCTGCCCAGCCTGTCGCAGCGCAAGCCTGCCGTGGCGAAGCCGGTTGCCGCGCCTGCCGCATCTGCCCCGCCAGTGGCTGAGACGTCGAAGGCAGACGAAACCGGCGCCGTGACGGAGGCGGCAAAATGACCACCGACGAGCGTATCGAACAGATGCAGCGTCAGGCCCGCGCCACGCTATGGCGGGTCATTGCGCTGATCGTCATCCTGCTGCTGTCCGGCTTTGGTGTCTGGGCTGCCGCCGCCAAGCTGGACGAGGTCGCGGTCGCGCCGGGCGAAGTGAAACCGCAGGGCAAGGTGCGGCTGATCCAGCATCTGGAAGGCGGCATTGTCGAGGCCCTGCTGGTGCGTGAGGGCGATGTGGTGGAGGAGGGGCAGCCGCTGGTCCAGATCGACCTTGCCCCCAGTCAGGCCAATCGGGAGGAGATCCGCTATCGCATCGATGGTCTGATGCTGAACGCCGCCCGGCATCGTGCGCTGGCGACCGGGGAGCAACTGGAACTGCCGCCGGAGGTCGCGGAGCGGCGCCCGGAACTGGTGCAGAACGAGATCGATGCCTATCGGTCCCGCAATGCCCAGTACCAGACCCAGTTGGGGGCATTGCGCGCAAAGCTGCGCCAGCGTCAGGCCGAACTGGCCGAACTGCAGTCCAAGCGGCGCAGCATCGACGGCAATCTGGCAGTGCAGAAGCGGCGGTTCGAGATGTCGAAGCGCTTGCTGGAGCGCGAACTGACGCCGAAGCTGGATCATCTGGAGCTGGAGGCGGAGGTCACCGATCTGGAGGGCAAGCTGGACACGGCCAACAGGTCGATCCCCCGGATAAACGCGAGTATTGATGAAGCGCGCGAACTGTTGAAGGAGGAGGAACTCCGCTTCCGCTCCGAGGCGTCCGAGTCGCTGGCCAAGGCGGAGCAGGAGATCGGTCGCCTCTCGGAACTGCTGACGGAAGCCAATGACCAGCAGTTGCGCGCCACCATCCGCAGCCCGATTGCTGGCGTCGTGAAGAACCTCGTGGCGAATACCATTGGCGGTGTTATTCGGTCGGGCGACGCGATCATGGAAATCGTGCCGCTGGACGAGACCCTGATCGTGCTGGCGCGCCTGAACCCCAACGACCGTGGCTATGTTGAGGTCGGGCAGAAGGCGCTGGTAAAGGTCACCGCCTATGACTTCTTCCAGTATGGCGCGCTGGAGGGGCGGGTGGTGCGCATCGGTGCGGACGCCAACCGGCTGCCATCGACAGGAGAACCCTATTTCGATGTTGTTGTGGAGACCACAGGCGGCTTCGTCGACAAGTCCGGCGCACTGATGCCGATCACGCCCGGCATGCAGGCCGCAGTTGACATCCATACGGGGGAGCGGTCAGTGATGACGTTCCTGCTGAAACCCTTCCTGCGTCTGAAACAGGAAGGCTTCCGCGAGCGCTGATCACGGGACGGGCCTCTCTTGGACAAGACATTCATCTCCGCCGACGAACTGCTGCGTGACTCCTTCGAGCTTGGTCTGCGGATCTTCGAGAGTGGCTATCGGCCATCCTTCATCGTCGGCATCTGGCGCGGCGGTGCCCCCATCGGTATCGCGGTGCACGAGGTGCTGGATTATTACGGCGTCCAGAACGACCACATCGCCATCCGCACCGCATCCTATCTGCGCCCCGGGGAGCAGGCATCGACGGTGCGCGTCTTCGGCCTGAACTACATCATCGACAATATCTCGGCGGACGATCAGTTGCTGATCGTTGATGACACCTTCGATTCCGGGCGCAGCGTCGACGCCGTGATCCAGGAACTGCGCCGCAAGTGCCGCCGCAATACCCCCGACGAGATCCGGGTCGCCACGGTCTACTGGAAACCCCACCTGAACAAGACCGAACGGGTGCCGGACTACTACGTCCACCAGACCGACAAGTGGCTGGTCTTCCCGCACGAGATCGACGGCCTGACGCCTGAGGAGATCGCCCGCCACAAGGCCCACCCGGACCTGAACCGGGCGGTGAAGGCGGAGGGGTGAAGGCGTAGCAGCGACCTACTGCTTCCGCTGGTTCTGCCGGTGGCCGCTGATGGAGCGCATCATGCCGAACAGGGTGCGGACTTCCTGTTCCGTAAGCTGGGCGCGATGGAACATGGAGCGCAGGTTGCGCAGCATGGTGGGGCGCTTGTCCTCGATGCGGTTGAACATGCCTGAACTGTCCAGTTCGCCGCTGATGAAGTCCAGGAACGCCTGCATCTGACCTGACGTGGCCGGCTCGGCCTCCGGCATCTGGCCCTCCATGCGGACCGGCAGGCCCGCGGCCATGCGCCATTCGTAGGATACCAGCAATACTGCCTGCGCCAGGTTGAGGGAGGCGAATGCCGGATTGGCAGGGACATGGATGATGGCGTTGGCCAGGGCGACGTCGTCATTGTCCAGTCCGGCCCGCTCACCCCCGAACAGGAAGCCGATGCGCTGACCTGAGCCGATGGCCTGGTGCCCGTCTTCCGCCGCCTGACGGGGCTGCAGGATCGGCTTGTCCAGTTCGCGACCGCGGGCCGTGGTGGCGAAGACCAGGTGCAGGTCGGCGATGGCTTCCCCGACTGTCGCGAATACCTGCGCATCATCCAGTACCTCGTCGGCGCGGGACGCCATGGCGCGGGCGTCGGGGTTGGGCCAGCCGTCGCGGGGGGCGACCAGCCGCATCTGCCCCAGGCCGAAATTCAGCATGGCACGGGCGGCGGCGCCGATGTTCTGGCCCATCTGCGGGCGCACCAGGATAATGGCAGGCTGCGCCAGTTCCGCGTCCTGCATCCGGCTGTCGGTTCCCGCCATCAGACTGCCTTCGCACCGTCCCGGAACAGCTTGAAGGTGATGGCGTCATGCAACGCATCGAAGCTGGCCTCGACGATGTTCGGTGAGACGCCGACAGTGAACCAGCGCTCCCCGGAGGTATCGGCGCTTTCGATCAGCACGCGGGTCACGGCCTCGGTGCCGCCATTCAGGATTCGGACCTTGTAGTCCACGAGGTGCAGGCTCTTCAGCACGTCCGAATAGACCGGCATGCCCTTGCGCAGTGCCATGTCGAGCGCGTTGACCGGGCCATTGCCTTCCCCCACCGTCAGATGCTCCTTGCCGCCCGCGAACAGTTTCACGGTGGCCTCCGACACCGTGGTGAGCTGACCACGGGCGTTGTAGCGCCGCTCCACCAGCACCCGGAACCGGTCGACCTTGAAATAGTCCGGGACCTGGCCCAGCGCGCGCCGTGCCATCAGCTCGAAGCTGGCTTCCGCGCCGTCATACGAATAGCCCTCGAATTCGCGCTGCTTCACCTGCTCCAGCAGGCGGTTGATGCGGCTGTCCTTCGGATCGACATCGATCCCGACCTCCGCCAGACGCGCCAGGATGTTGGAGCGCCCGGCCTGATCGGAGACCAGCACGTGGCGGCGGTTGCCGACCAGTTCCGGCTCGATGTGCTCGTAGGTCTTCGGGTCCTTCTGCACGGCGGAGACATGCAGGCCGCCCTTGTGCGCGAAGGCCGACTCGCCGACCCAGGCCTGGTTGCGGTTCGGCGCCCGGTTCAGCAGTTCGTCCAGCAGCCGGGAGGTGGCGGTCAGGTGGCGCAGTTCCGACGGTCCGACGCCGGTGGTCAGGTGGTCCGCGTACAGCGGCTTCAGGCAGAAGCTGGGGATCAGGGAGATCATGTTGGCGTTGCCGCAGCGTTCCCCCAGACCGTTCAGCGTGCCCTGGACCTGGCGCACACCGGCCCGCACGGCGGCCAGCGAATTGGCCACCGCGTTCTCCGTGTCATTGTGTGCATGGATGCCCAGGTTGGTGCCGGGTACATGCTTTGCCGCCTCTGCCGCGATCCGCTCCACGTCGCCGGGCAGGGTGCCGCCATTGGTGTCGCACAGCACCACCCAGCGTGCGCCTCCCTCCACCGCCGCCCTGATGCAGGCGATGGCGTAGTCGGGGTTGTCGCGATAGCCGTCAAAGAAATGCTCCGCATCGAACATGGCTTCCCGTCCGCGCGCGACGGCGGCGGCGATGCTCTCGCGGATGGAGGCGATATTCTCCTCCCGCGGGACATTCAGTGCCACATCGACATGGAAGTCCCAGGACTTGCCCACCAGGCAGACTGCAGGCGTGTCTGCGTTCAGGACGGCTGACAGGCCGGGGTCGTTGGAGGCGGACATGCCGGCACGCCGGGTCATGCCGAAGGCAACCAGCTTCGCCCGGTCGAGTGACGGCGGATCGGCGAAGAACGCCGTGTCCGTCGGGTTGGCGCCGGGCCAGCCGCCTTCGATGTAGTCAATGCCCATCTGATCCAGCGCACGGGCAATCGTGCGCTTGTCCTCGACCGAGAAATCGACGCCACGGGTCTGGGCCCCGTCGCGCAAGGTGGTGTCGAACAGATAGAGGCGATCTTTGGTCATTTTGCTGGGTCTTCAGTACTTCAAGGGAACGCCGTTACCGGCCCGGTTGCCTTAAGGGGTGCGTCGCGCCATGGCAAGTGTGCCGTCTGTTGCGTCTCGGGGAAGCTTCCTGCCCTTGCGCAGCCGTCGCAGCAGAGCAAGTGCAGATTTTGGTGTTGTTCCGCATGAAATGCCCGTTTAGATTGCATATCTCATCAGGACAACCGCTTGTGGTCAGGGAGAATGGCAATGACGGATTTCGACAGGCAGATTCTGGCGATGCTGTCCGATCCGTTGGAGATGCTTTTCTGGATATTCGGATTGTACCTTGCCGGGTTTCTCTTCGGCCTTCTGATCGCGTGGCTACGCCGGGATTTCAGGCTGGTACGGACACCCTTCATTGTCTCGCTGCTCTTGCTGTACCTGGCTCTGTCCGCCGTTCTCGGCCTCACCTTCCTCTGGATCGGCCGTCTCGGATCCGGTGGTTTCGGGGGCACGGTCCTGGCTCAGGTCGGGTTGCTTGTCCTGCTCGGCGGGCTTCTCGGCCTGTTCTCCGGGGCGCGGGGCAGGGATGGCTTTGGCGCGGTCGCCGCAGGGCTGCTCATGCTTGTCCCCCTGGTGTTCCTATGGCTGACATTCCGGCCTTCGCGTCTGTCTGCGCCGTCACCTGCGACCGGCATCCGCGCGCGTGTCTCAGGGGAGCGCGGCATTCTGCTGATCGTGATCCTGCTGACGCTCAACGTCATCGCAGGTCTCTGGCTGGACAAGCGAATGGAAGTTCTTGAACTGCCCGCGTCGGAGGGAGCCGCACCGCCCGTCTCCAGGGCGTCGCAATTGACTGATGCGGAGAAGGCCGCGCTTGCGGCGGATCTGAAGGCCTGGGCTGATGGATTCATCATCCCGTTCGCGCTGAATGACGAGTTCACTCTGATCAAGGTCCATTCCACACATGTGATGGGTTTTCTCCATTTGCAGGCCGGGCAGCCATACGTCGAGCAGGAGGATGATCAGGCATTCTTCGCTCCGGTCCCATGTGAGGACGAGCAGTTGGTTGCATTGTTCGAGCGCGGCGCCCAGGCCCTGGTGCTGATCATCGACCCTGACGGCAGCAACACAGGGGTCTTCGGCTATTCTGCCGCATACTGCGGGCAGTGACGGGGTGGATCGGTCTGGTGCGCTGGCCGGACTGACCCGTCGGCTCAGGCGGTTTCGCCCCGCAGTCGCCTTATCGCCCGTTCCCGCCCGATCAATGGCAGCAGCGCCTTCATCTCCGGGCCGTGCTCGCGGGCGGTGAGGGCAAGACGCAGGGGGCGGAACAGGTCGCGACCCTTCGCCCCGGTCTCGGCCCGGACAGCTTTCGTCCAGGTGCCCCAGCTTTCGCCGTCCAGGGGTTTTTCCGGCAACAGGTCGGCGGCGCATGTCGTCAGCTCCGGGTTCTCCAGTACCGGTTCGAGCGGCTGACCGACGACCGCCTGCCAGTCGCGGACGTCTTCCAGCCGTTCCAGATTGCCGCGCACGGCGTTCCAGAGCGCGGGATCAATGTTGTCGCCAAGCCGCTCAGACGCTCGGGAGACGTCCAGGCCATGGACCAGCGTTGCCGACAGTTTCGCCAGTTCGCGTTCATCGAACCTGGCGGCGGCGCGACCGAAGGTGGACAGGTCGAATCCGGCAACCGCGGACGCATGGTCCGCGAAGGCCTCGACCGGCTGTGCCGTGCCCAGCCGTGACAGCAGGCTGACCAGCGCCATCGGTTCGATCCCCCCTTCGCGCAGTGCCTGAACGGTGCGGCTGCCTTCCCGTTTCGACAGGGGGGAGCCGTCGCTTTCCACGATCAGGGAGAAGTGGCCGAAGATCGGAACCGGATGCCCCAGCGCCTCGAAGAGCTGGATCTGCGCTGCGGTATTGGCGACGTGATCCTCGCCGCGAATGACATGGCTGATCCCCATCTCCCCGTCATCGACGACCGAGGTGATGGTATAGAGCGGGCGGCCATCGGCGCGTATCAGCACGGGGTCGGAGAGGGAAGCGGCGTCCACATCCTGCGGGCCGCGCACCAGATCGTCCCAGCCGACCCGCTTCCGGTCGAGCAGGAAGCGCCAGTGCGGGCGGCGTCCGTCTGCCTCCAGCGCCGCACGTTCGGCATCGGTCAGGCGCAGGCCGGTCCGGTCATAGACCGGCGGGCGACCGGCGGCGCGCTGCAGACCCCGCTTCCGGTTCAGCTCCTCAGGTGTCTCGTAGCAGGCGTAGAGGCGTCCGCTGTCCTGCAACTGCTGAATGGCAGCTTCGTAGCTGGCCGTCCGTTCAGACTGCCGCGCGAAACTGTCCCAGTTCAGGCCGAGCCATGTCAGGTCGCGCAGGATCGCATCCTCGAACGCCTGCGTTGACCGCTCGGTATCGGTGTCGTCGATGCGCAGCAGGAAATGGCCACCATGCGCCTGTGCGAACAGCCAGTTGATCACCGCTGCCTTGACGTTGCCGAGGTGCAGCTCCCCGGTCGGACTGGGCGCGAACCTGACGTTTGGCGCTCCGGTCATCACCTCAGATCGCGTCGCGGAAGCGGTTGGTGATCGGGTAGCGGCGGTCGCGACCGAAGCTGCGGGTGGTGATCTTCACACCCGGAGGGGCCTGACGGCGCTTGTACTCGGCGATGTAGAGCAGGTGCTCGATCCGTTTCACAACGTCGGGCGCGTGTCCCCGTTCAACGATGGCCTCGAACGTCATCTCCTTCTCCACCAGGCAGTGCAGGATGTCATCCAGCTGATCGTAGGGCGGCAGACTGTCCTCGTCCTTCTGGTCAGGGCGCAGTTCTGCCGACGGCGGTTTGTCGATGACGTTCTGCGGCACGACGCGACCTTCCCTGCCGAGCGCGTCGGACGGGCGGTGCTGGTTGCGCCAGTCAGACAGGGCGAAGACCGTGGTCTTGTAAAGGTCCTTCAGCACTGAATAGCCGCCCGCCATGTCGCCATAGATGGTGGCATAACCAACGGACATCTCGGACTTGTTCCCGGTGGTCAGCAGCATGTGGCCGAACTTGTTCGACATGGCCATCAGGATCAGGCCCCGGGCGCGGGACTGGATGTTCTCCTCCGTGATGTCCGGATCGCGCCCGTCGAAGACATGTGCCAGTGCACCCTCCACCGCGTCCACGGTCTCGGCGATGGAGACGGTATCCAGCTTCGCCCCCATCAGCAGAGCATTCTCCGCCGCATCCTTCAGGCTTTCCTCGCTGGTGTACTTCGACGGCAGCATGACGCACCAGACCCGCTCCGGCCCCAGTGCATCGGCGGCGACCGCGGCACTCAGCGCAGAGTCGATGCCGCCCGACAGGCCCAGCAGCACTCCGGGAAAGCCATTCTTGTTCACATAGTCCCGCAGGCCCAGCATCATTGCCCGGTAGATGCTCTCCAGCCTGGAGCGCGGCGCGGCATCCGGTCCCTTCTCGCAGACCCAGCCGTCGGGGGTCCGGTTCCAGGTGGTCAGCACCAGCGCGCTCTCGAACTCCGGCATCTGCACGGCGACGGAGCGGTCGGCATTGATGACGAACGACCCGCCGTCGAAGACAAGCTCATCCTGACCGCCGACCTGATTGAGATAGACCAGTGGCAGTTCGGATTCAGTCACCCGACCGACGACATGGTTCAGGCGGGTGTCCACCTTGTCATCCTCGAAGGGGGAGCCGTTCGGCACCAGCAGGATCTCCGCGCCGGTTTCCGCGAGGCATTCGACCACATCGGGGGTCCAGATATCCTCGCAGATCGGCACGCCCAGACGCACGCCACGGAAGTTGATCGGGCCAGGCAGCGCGCCGGAGGCAAACAGACGCTTCTCGTCGAACACGCCGTAGTTCGGCAGGTCGTGCTTGAAACGCGCGGCCTTGACCTCCCCGCCATCCAGCAACAGCACGGCATTGTATAGCTTGCCGTCCTCGCGCCAGCAGGTGGTCAGCAGCATTGCCGGGCCACCGTCAGCGGTCTCGGCCGCGAGGGTCTCGGCGGCGGCGATGGCATCATCCTGCAACGCCTGCTTCAGCACCAGATCCTCCGGCGGGTAGCCGATCAGGAACAGTTCCGGAAACAGCACGAGGTCCGCGCCAAGGGCAGCGGACTGGCTGCGGATTTCACGGGCAAGCGCAAGATTCCCCTGCACGTCGCCGACGGTCGGGTTGGCCTGCGCCAGCGCGATCTGAAGCTTGTCTGTCATTTGATTTCATTAGCCGCGCGCCGCGCAGCCTGCAAGCGGCGAGGGTGTCACACGGAAGCGGGGCGCCCCCGATCGGAGACGCCCCGTTCTCTGCTTGACGCCCGGGACCGGTCAGCCGACAGGCTTTCCGTCATCGCGGCGAACGGCGACGACGGCGGAACGCGGAACACTCTGGCCACCGTCGGGGAAGTGGCTGTCGCCCTTCTCGCCCGGGTGCTGCACGCCGACGAAGACGGTGCGCCGGTCGGGCGAGAAGGTGATGCCTGTGATCTCGCATTCCTTCGGACCCACCAGGAAGCGGCGGATCTCGCCGCTCACCGGGTCGGCAACCAGCATCTGGTTGTTGCCCTGACCGGCGAAGTCTCCGGCATTTGAGTAGTTGCCGTCGGTCTGGATCCACATCAGCCCCTTGCTGTCGAAACCGAGGCCGTCCGGCGAGTTGAAGCTGTTCTCGGACGTCACGTTGGCCGACCCGGCATAGGCATCGTCATGCGCGTCGGGATTTCCTGCGGTGACGAACAGGTCCCAGTCGAAGCCGTCTGCCGTGTGGTCGCTGTCGTCGGGCACCCAGCGCACGATCTGGCCGTACAGGTTGGCCTTGCGCGGGTTGGGGCCACCGACCGGGGTTTCATCGCCACCGGCATTCGGCTTGATGCCGCGGTTCTTGTTGTTGGTGAGACAGCAATAGGCCTCGACCCGGTGCGGATTGGCAGCGACCCATTCGGGCCGGTCCATCGTGGTCGCTCCGACTGCGGAAGCGGCCTGGCGGGTGTGGATGCGGATCTCCGCATCGCTGGCCATGCCTGTGGACTCCGGAGTCAGTTCCACCCATGTGCCGCGCATGTCGTCAGTGAACTTCGCGACGTAGAGTCTGCCGTTCTCCAGCAGGTCACTGTTGTCGCCACCCAGGCTGTAGGTGCCTGCACTGACGAAGCGGTAGAGGAACTCGCCCCGCTCGTCGTCACCCAGATAGACCACGACATGACCGTTCGCGGCCACGACGACCTCAGCGTTCTCGTGCTTGAAGCGGCCTAGTGCGGTGCGCTTCTTCGGGGTCGAGGTCGGGTCCGTCGGATCGATCTCGACGATGTAGCCGGCGCGGTTCGCTTCGTTCGGGTGCCTGGCGATGTCGAAGCGTTCGTCCGCTGTGGCCCAGGCATAGCCCCAGTCCTTCAGACCGATGCCATAACGGCGCTTCTCCGCCGATACCTTCAGATCGGGATCGCTGGACGAGAAATAGCCGTTGAAGTTCTCTTCGCAGGTCAGATAGGTGCCCCAGGGGGTCCGCCCGTTGCCGCAGTTGTTCCAGGTGCCCAGTGACCGGGTGCCGGTCGGGTCGGCTGCGGTCTGCAGCAGTTCATGACCGCGTGCCGGGCCGGTGATCTCCATCGGCGTGTCGGCGGTGATGCGGCGGTTGAACGGGGAGTCCTTGACGATGCCCCAGAACCCGTCCTGCTCCGTCACCTCGACAATGCTGACACCATGTGCGGCCTTGCCCTTGCGTACGTCGTCGGGGTTCTCCGGCAGGCCGGACGTCCGGTTGCCGTACATGATGCTGCGGTTGGTGTATTCGTTGTTCACTGCCAGGATGCTGCGGCCCTGGTGGCTGAACAGGGTCATGCCATCGTTGTTGTCGCCAAAGGTACGCTCCTGACTCGCGCCCGACCCGCGCGTCGCCTGATCGAACGCGGGCGCGTCGGAGAACATGGGATCACCCCACCGGGCAACGATGTGCCAGCTATAGCCCTCCGGCACGGTGACCGTGTCCAGACTGTTTGCGGCGACCGCAGCAAAGCCGAGGCGGCTGCGCGCGGCGTGTGCGGCGGCGCGTGCATCCATCGGCGTCAGGGCCGTCGTGCCCATGACGAAGGCACTGGCACCGAAGGCGATCGAGCCACCCAGGAACCGACGGCGGGACATGGCGCGATCCACAACGGTGTCAAACTCCGTGGTGGCCGGGCGCGGATCGTTGGCTTCATCGAACGCGTCGAACGAGAGTTCGTCGGCGGAATTCGGAATGGTGTCTGGCATCTGATTTCACCTGCATGGTTAGGCGACCTGTCCCCGCAGGTCACAGGTGATTGCATTTGCCAGAAGCATCTTTCAGCACTGTGACAGGGCTGTCGGACAGGGGTGTCGCCGACCTGATCAGTTCACCACGCTTGCCAGCACGACACCTGCCGCGTGCAGGTCCCGCGTGGCCTGCGCCAGTGAACCATCCTGATCGATGGCGCGGCATCCGGGCAGGATCATGGTGACGTCGAGGCCCAGCCTGCGCGCATCCAGTGCGGACCAGGCAACACAGAAATCGGTGGCCAGTCCGGCCATGACCATGCGAGTGAAACCCCGGTCGCGGACATAGCCGGCAAGACCGGTCGGTGTCCTGCCATCGTTCTCGAAGAAGGCCGAGTAGCTGTCGAGTTCCGTCCGGAACCCCTTGCGGATGACCAGTTCGGCGCGGTCGATGGTCAGATCCGGGTGGAACGCCGCCCCTGCCGTGCCCTGGATGCAGTGGTCCGGCCAGAGTGTCTGCGCCCCGTGATCGGTCTCGACGGTCGAGAAGGCTGCCGCGCCGGCGTGGCTGGAGGCGAAGGAGGAATGCCCGGCAGGATGCCAGTCCTGTGTCAGCGCGACATGGCTGAAGCGGTCGATCAGGGCATTGGCTACCGGGACCACCGCATCGCCATCGGCGACGGCCAGTGCACCGCCGGGGCAGAAGTCATTCTGGATGTCGATCAGCAGCAGCAGGTCGCTGCCGGGGTTGATGGCCGGGTCGATGGCGACCATGGGTCAGGAAAAGGCCTTGAAGGTGATGGTGGTGAAGGTGTCCTTGACGCCGGGCAGCATCTGGATCTGCTCGTTCACGAAGTGGCCGATGTCCTGCGTGTCGGTCAGGTAGCACTTCATCAGCAGGTCCCACTCACCGGAGACGGAATGAACCTCCGACACCTGTTCGACATTCTCCACGGCCTCGTCGGCGACCTTGTAGGCCTGGCCCAACTGGCATTTCACCCAGATGAAGATGGTCTGCATGATGGCGCTCCTTTGGCTGACGACTGGCCGCTGGCCGCAGTCTGTCTGATTGGTTCCTGTTACGCCAGTTGCAGGGCGTCCACCAGCAGCGTTTCCGCGCGCTCCACCCGCTCCGCGTCGCTGCCGTAAAGCCTGGCGACGGGTCTGCGGGGGCTGGTGGTGGTGCCGACAGGCACGATGCGCCCGATTGCCCCGCCGCCACCCAGCGCCAGCAGTGCCGCCCGCATGGGGCCGGTGGTCCAGCCGGAGATCGTCCCACGCCGCGGGGCGATGACGTCGCGACGTGTCGGGCCAAGGGGGGCGAGCAGACCAGGTTCGCTCATCACTTCCTGTCCGAACATGGCCGCGAAACGCTCCGCCGCCGTGCCGGACTTCAGTGCGCCGTCGATGGCGTATCCAGCGCTGGTCTGGTCGAAGATCCGCATGCCGGACAGGATGAAGGCGCCCGTCTCCAGCACCGCGCGATGCAGGTTGCCGCCGCTGGCGCGCCCGTTCAGCAGCCCGACAACCTCGTGAAAGCGGGCCTTGCCGAGCGTGCGGCCAACAGGCAGGTCGCGGGTGAAAGGTGGCTCCCCGATCCAGAACACCCGCTCCGCCGGTATCCGCTCCGCCATCGCCGGGCCGGAACCGGGCAGCAGCATCAGGCCCGCGGTGGAGCGGCGGTCGATGTCGAAGGCCAGGAAGTCATCCAGCGCCGCCACCACCTGCACGCCGGACGCGGCCAGCACGGGCGCCAGCGCCAGCACCAGGGCGGTCGGCGGCTGCTCCGTCGATAGAAGGCCGATGGTGGCAGGCATCTGGCGTGGGTCCGTTCCCGAGTGAAGATTTGATTCAACGTTCGATGATGGCATGCCCGACCTGATTCGTTCAGGCCGCTTCATTTTTCCTTGATGACCTTGTCTGTCTGACGAGAGGACGCGATATCTGACCGACCCGTGAACAGCTCCCAGGATCCGTTTCATGCCCCGTCGCCGTCCGAGCCTGATGGTTCTGCTGATCCTTGCCTTCCTGCCGTTCGCTGCCAGTTCAGCCCCCTGGGAACGGCTGTTTGCGCCGGATGCCGAGCTCTGGGATATCTGGACTCCCTACACGCCCTCTTCGGAACTGCATGTCGATCATGGTGACTGGGATACGCTGCTGAAGGCGCATCTGGTACGGGGGCCGAACGGGGTGATGCGCGTGGATTATGCCGGGTTCGCCCGCGACCGGGCCGTGCTGGATCGCTATTTGGCGCGACTGGCGGCGACGGAGGTCAGGGGTCTGGATCGTCCGGATCAGTTCGCCTACTGGATCAACCTCTACAATGCGCTGACCGTGCGCGTTGTGCTGGACCATCCGGATGTGGAGAGCATTCGCGACATCGACATCTCGCCCGGCCTCTTCGCCTCGGGCCCCTGGGGAGCGGAACTGGTGACCGTGCAGGGCCAGCCCCTGACACTGAACGACGTAGAGCATCGCATCCTGCGCCCGATCTTCGATGATCCGCGCATCCACTACGCGGTCAATTGCGCCTCGATCGGCTGCCCCGACCTGCGGGCGGAAGCCTATGCGCCAGAGAGGCTGGACGCGCAACTGGATGGTCAGGCGCGTGGTTATGTCAACCATAGCCGCGGCGCGCATGTCGATGGCGACGGTGGCCTCCAGGTCTCCTCCATCTACGTCTGGTTCAGGGAGGATTTCGGTGGAACGGAGAAGGGCGTGATCGACCATCTGCTGCGCCATGCCGAGGGCAGTCTGCGCAATCACCTGATCACGACCGGCGAAATCGCGGGCGACGCCTATGACTGGCAGTTGAACGGGACCGTGCTCGACAGGACGGATTGATCCGCCTCACCCGCAGTCAGTTGACCTTCCAGTTGCTGGAAGCTGCATGAAGATGTTCGTGCTTCGCGAACGGGAATCCACCAGATGACGATACCATCGGAACAGGCCGGACAGGGCCATTCCGCCGACATTCTTCGGGATGCCACCAGGCCGGTCGATGGTGCGGTGAAGGATCCGGTGTGCGGGATGACGGTGGCGCTCGACGCCGGCAAGCCGTCCCTTTCGCACAAGGGTCACACATTCCATTTCTGTGGCGAGGGCTGCCGCACGAAGTTCGGCAATGACCCCTGGTTCCATCTCTCCGGCAACAAGGCGCGCAAGCATCAGGCGGCACCGAAGAATGCCACCTATACCTGCCCCATGGACCCGGAGGTGGTGCAGGAAGGTCCGGGCACCTGCCCGGTCTGCGGCATGGCGCTGGAGCCGATGGGCGGCGTGTCGGGCGGTCCCAACCACGAACTGATCGACTTCACCCGGCGGCTTTGGATCAGCATGGCCATGGCGGTGCCGCTGCTGATCCTGACCATGGCACCAATGGTCGGAATCCCCGTGCGCGGCTGGGTTGGCGAGCCATTGGCGACCTGGCTGGAAAGCCTGCTGGCGACCGTGGTCATGATCTGGGTGGCGCGACCGTTCTTCCATCGTGGCTGGACCTCGGTCAGGACCGGCAATCTGAACATGTGGACGCTGATCATGATCGGTGTCGGCACGGCCTATCTCTACTCGATGGCCGCGACCTTCCTGCCGCAGTTCTTCCCCCCGGCCCTGCGGGGGGCGGGCGGGCACCTGCCGGTCTATTTCGAGGCGTCGGTGGTGATCGTGACCCTGGTCCTGGTGGGACAGGTGATGGAACTGCGCGCGCGGGCGCGGACCGGCGACGCGATCCGGGCCCTGCTGGATCTGTCCCCGAAGACGGCGCGCCGGGTCCTGCCTGATGGTGATGAATATGACGCCCCGCTGGAGAACATCGTCGCAGGTGACACCCTGCGGGTCCGGCCCGGTGAATCGGTTCCGGTCGACGCCGTGGTGCTGGAAGGCCACTCCACGGTCGATGAGAGCATGCTGACCGGCGAGTCCCTGCCGGTGGTCAAGGACCGGGAAGACCTGGTTACGGGCGGCACCATGAATGGCGATGGCAGCCTGCTGATCCGGGCGGAGAAGGTGGGTGACGACGCGATGCTGGCCCGCATCGTCGCCATGGTCGCCGCGGCGCAACGGTCCCGGGCACCGATGCAACGGCTGGCGGATCGGGTTGCATCATGGTTCGTGCCGGCGGTCGTCCTGTCCGCGCTCGCCGCCTTCGTGGTCTGGCTGGTGCTGGGGCCGGAGCCGGCGCTGGCGCATGCGATCATCGCCGCAGTCTCGGTGCTGATCATCGCCTGTCCCTGTGCACTGGGGCTGGCCACGCCCATGTCGGTCATGCTCGCCACGGGACGCGGGGCACAGGCGGGCGTGCTTGTCCGTGACGCGGAGGCGCTGGAGCATCTTGCCCATGTCGATGCGATCATCGTCGACAAGACCGGAACCCTGACGCTGGGCAGGCCGACCCTGACCGAGGTGATCGTGACCGGCACCCTGCGCGAGAGCGCCATGCTGGCCATCGCGCGGGGGCTGGAGAGCGGATCGGGGCATCCGCTGGCCGCTGCCATCGTCGATGGCGTGGCCGAACGCGGTATCAGTGCCGCAAGCGTCACCGGTTTCGTCTCGGTGTCCGGCAAGGGCGTCAGGGGGGTGTCTGCCGGGGTGCCGGTTGCGCTCGGCAACGCCGCGATGATGCAGGATCTCGGGATCGACCTGTCCGGGGATGAGACCAGGGCGGATGCGCTGCGTGACAGCGGCTGCACGGTCATGCACGTGGCGGTGGACGGTCAGGCGGCAGGCATGCTGGCGGTGAGGGATCCTGTCCGGCCAGGTGCCGCACAGGCTGTTGATGCCCTGCGGGCCGCCGGGCTGAAAGTGGTCATGGCCACGGGCGACAACGGTCGGACGGCGCAGGCTGTCGCCGATCAACTGGGCATCGATGATGTCCGCGCCGGCATGCTGCCCGAGGACAAGAAGGCCCTGGTGGAGGAACTGCAGGCCGCCGGTCATCGGGTCGCCATGGCCGGTGATGGTGTCAACGACGCCCCGGCACTTGCGACAGCCGAAGTCGGGCTGGCCATGGGGACCGGTGCGGATGTGGCGCTGGAGAGTGCAGGCATCACCCTGCTGAAAGGTGACCTGCAGGGCGTGCTGCGCGCCCGGCGGCTGTCGCAGGCAACCCTGCGCAACATCCGCCAGAACCTGTTCTTCGCCTTCGCCTACAACAGCGTCGGGGTGCCCGTGGCGGCAGGTGTGCTCTACCCGCTGACCGGGGCGCTGCTGTCACCGATGCTGGCGGCGGCGGCCATGAGCCTCTCGTCCGTATCCGTCATCGGCAACGCCCTGCGCCTCCGGGCACTGCAACTGGATCGGAACTGAACTATATGATGTTTCAGGCGGCGGGCTGGTGCACCTCGACGGGCTGATACTGCGCGCGTCGGCTGTTTCAGGAGGCTGCGGATGCAGGATTTTGACGCGATCTACCGGATTGCCGCCGACCGCCAGGGCGGTGCCGATGCGCTGGAGGCGCGGCTGACACGTCCCGTTCCGGCGGCGGAACTGGCAGAGGTTCCGGCTGACCGCTGGCTGGCGGCGATGGCGAAGTGCCTGTTTCAGGCGGGCTTCAACTGGTCGGTGATCGAGAAGAAGTGGCCGGGCTTCGAAGCCGCCTTCGACGGGTTCGATGTGGCCCGTGTCGCCTTCTATCACGACGGGGACATGGACCGGTTGCTCGCCGACAAGGGGATCGTCAGGAATGCCGCCAAGATCAGCGCCGTAGTCGCGAATGCCCGCTTCCTGCAGGACCTGGCGCAGGAACATGGCAGCGCGGGCGCGGCCTTTGCCAACTGGCCGAACGCCGACTATGTGGATCTGCTGCAACTGATCGCGAAGCAGGGCAGCAGGCTCGGTGCCGTGACGGGCCAGCGCATGCTGCGCAGCATGGGCCGCGACAGCTTCATTCTCTCGCCGGACGTGACGGCGCGGCTGATCGCGGAGGGTGTGGTCGACCGGCCCCCCAGCGCACAGCGGGACATGAAGGCCGTGCAGGACGCCTTCAACACCTGGTCGGCCCAGTCCGGTCGCGGCCTGACCGCCATCAGCCAGACCCTTGCATTCAGCATCGACCATGCTTCAGCCTGATGCCATCAGGTTTCAATAGGGGTACGACGCGGGCATGACGACCGACAGCTATACATTTCCGCAGTTCTCCGTCGCGCCGATGATGGACTGGACGGACAGGCATGATCGCTACCTGCTGCGCGTGATCTCGCGGCGGGTGCGGCTCTATACGGAGATGGCGACGACCGGGGCGCTGATCCATGGGCCGCGGGAGCGGTTGCTGCGCTTTGACCCGTCCGAGCATCCGGTGGCGCTGCAGCTTGGTGGCTCCGATGCTGCCGAACTCGCCGACTGTGCGGCGATGGGCGCGGATGCGGGTTACGACGAGATCAACCTGAATTGCGGCTGCCCCTCCGACCGGGTGCAGAATGGAGCCTTCGGCGCGATCCTGATGCGAAATGCAAGACATGTCGCGGAATGTGTCGCGGCGATGAAGGCGCGTGTCCCGGTTCCGGTCACCGTGAAATGCCGGATCGGCGTCGATGAGCAGGAACCGGAGGAGGTGCTGCCGGACTTCGTGCGCCGGGTGGCGGATGCCGGCGCTGATGCGGTGATCGTGCATGCCCGCAAGGCCTGGCTCTCGGGTCTCAGTCCGAAGGAGAACCGTGATGTGCCGCCGCTGGACTACGGGCTGGTGCATCGGCTGAAGGAGCGGTTCCCCGACCTTCCGGTCATCCTGAATGGCGGGCTGGAAACACTGGACGCTGCGGCGGCGCATCTGGAGCGACTGGATGGCGTCATGCTGGGTCGGGCCGCCTATCACCGGCCCATGCTGCTGGCGGAGGTGGATCGGCGCTTCTTTGGTGAGGAGACACCGCCACCGGATCTGGCAGCCGTCATCGACGGCTATCTGGAGCATGTCGAGCGCGAGATGCTGTCGGGCACACCGTTGCCGCACATGACCCGCCACATGCTGGGACTGGCGCACGGCATGTCGGGCGCCCGAAGCTTCCGCCGGATCCTGGGCGAGGAGTCCCGTCAGCCCGGCGCGGGACCGGAAACGATCCGCCGCGCGCTTGCCGCCGTGGATGTCACGGCAGCCCCGGTGGCTGCCTGAGCAAGGTCGGGCTTTCCGAATGCGCGCTGAAACGGCAATGTGGCCCGCGTCTTGCCTAGTGTTATGGTGCAATGAAGTCTCCGGAGGGACGACAGGACATGTCAGCACTGAACGACACATCAACGGTTGGGGTCCGCCGCAGCCTGAACACGCCGCCCGTCGGCGGGGTTCGGCGTGGTGGCCCGGGGCAGGCGAATGCTCCCGCTGATCGTGCTGCACCCAGGGCATCGGCTCGGGCCGCGAAGCCCGCTGCGTCAGCCCGTGCCGCCGAGACGGTTTCGGCAGCGGCTCCCGAGACCGGCAATGTCGATACCAGCCTGCGCGACCGGATCAACCGTCTTTCGACGGCTCGCACGAACCTGCTGCGCCGCAGGGGAACGAGTGTCCCCGCCGAAGAGCCGGTGACGACTGCCACGGCGCCGCAGATGCATCCGGTGGATGCCATGCCGCCGGAGGCCGTTCCGGCATTCGATGTGCCTGAAGACGTCGAGATCGAGACAACGACCGGGGAGGTCGTGGGGGAGGTTGATCTGACCCGTTCGATGGCGGCCCCTTCATATCCCGCCGAGGAACGCCATCCGCCCAGGGAAAGCGCCACACCGCACCCGCGCCAGTCCGCCCGCCGCAGAAGCGCGGATGAACAACAGGAGGCGTCGCGGAACACCGCCGCTGCCGATGCGCCAGGCCTGCCGGCGACCCGGCGGAGCAGCGCGCCCGATGTGGCGCAGAATGCCGTGCGTGAGGTCGCTGGATCAGACCGTGACGATGCGTCCGCGATGAAGTCGGAAGTCGAAACCCTGCGGAGGGAGATTGCCGACCTGCGCCGGGAGATGCGTGACCTTCGTGAGGCGGGACCTGGCGGGCTCGGTCCTGTGGAGCGAGCGGTTCAGCGACTGTCACAGCGCCTGGACAGGCTTGATGGCGGCGCGCAGCCGCTGATTGCCGATGGCCAGCTGGAAATGCGGAAACCGAAGCGTTCCGGCTTTCTGGGGTGGTTCAGCGGTCGCCGCTGATGACTCCTGTGCGCGCGGGGCTGTCCCCGGGGGACAGAACGCGGTCGATCGGCAGCAGGATATTGGCCGTTGTACCCTCGTTTGGTGTGCTGACCAGTTCCAGCGTGCCGCCGTGCAACTGACAGAGGTTTTCCGCGATGTTGAGGCCGAGTCCGGTGCCTTCGTGAACGCGCGTGGTGTGATTGGCGGCCTGCCCGAACGGCTGCATCGCCAGTTGCAGTTCGAGCGGCGTCATGCCGATACCCGTGTCGCTCACCGTGATCGCGAAACGATCTTTCGCGAATCCTGCGGTAATGGAGACACTGCTGCCCGCCTTGCTGAATTTCACGGCATTGGACAACAGATTCACAAGTACCTGACTCAGCCGCCGTTCATCGCATCGCAGCATGACATCCGGCGTTTCACTGGTCGGGCGCAGTTCCACACCTGAGCGCTGCGCCTGCGGCCGAACGTTGTTCAGCGCCGCATCGACAAGTTCACCCAGCGGAACCACGTCGGCTGCGAGTTCGACCTGACGGGCCTCGACCTTGGCAATGTCGAGAATGTCATTGATGATCCCCAGCAGGTGGCGACCGCTCTGGCGAATGTCTCCGGCATATTCCGAATAGCGTTCGTTGCCGATGGGGCCGACGATCTGCTGCTCGATCAGTTCCGCAAAACCGATGATGGCATTCAGCGGCGTGCGCAGTTCGTGGCTCATGTTGGCCAGGAAGGCGGTCTTGGCCAGGCTCGCCTGCTCCGCCGCCTCCTTGGCCTCCATCAACTGCTTCTCGGTCATGATCTCCCGCGTCGCATCGCGACCGCTGCCGCGATAGCCGGCGAACTGGCCATCGGCGTCGAACACCGGTGTCCCGCTGATCGAGACATAGACCTTGCCCTTGCGGGGATGCATGCGGGGGTGGACGAAGTCGCGAAAGGGTTCGTGGGCTTCCAGTCGTGCGACGTGGTTCCACCAGTCGGCCAGCGTTGTCACTTCGTCGGTAACCGGGTCGCCCTGTTCCAGCATCTCCCGTCTGCTGTAACCCAGCAGGGCGTCGGGTGAGACGCCGGTAGTTTCCTCGAACTGGTCCGAGAACCAGCAGAACCTCAGCGTGGAGTCCATCTCCCAGAACCAGTCCGTTCCAGCCAACGCGAAGTCCAGCAGGCGCCGGTCGGCACCGTAGGGCGCCGGGACATCCGGGGACGACTTGGGTGATGACTCAAGGGGCATGACTGACGCGCGGCAATCGACCTTCTTGGCTGGAGAGTTCATGGAACCTGCTTCTCATACTTCAACCCTCTGTATGGACTTCCGGTTCCTACAATTCTGTTAATGGTTGAACTGTGCCTCACGCATGGCTTGACCCATAGTAGAGGCCCACGGTGTGGCGTGCCTCCGCGAAGAACAGCCATCGTTCGAGGAATGCGCCCAGCAGGAAAAGGACGGTGGCCAGGGCCGACGGGACGGGAATGCCGGTCGTGCCAAGAGCCAGGGATACCAGCAGCGCAGCCAATGGTAGGGTCAGGAGTGCCTGCGAGATCCGTCGCAGACGTGCCGCGTGGTTTCGTGCGACCCGAAAGCCCATTTCCTCGGTCAGCCAGTTCTCGGTCACATGCGGTCGCTCGAACAGGCTGACGTCGCCGGGCTTTCCCAATCCCGTGGCGGTCGCGACCGTGGATGCCGAGGGCGCGGCCAGATTGCGCCACCAGAAATGCTTGGTGGCCATCAGCCCGACAAGCGCCACGGCGATGGCCAGGCTGACGGGCATTGGCACGGGCGTGCCGACAATGACCTGCAGGGCGAGGCAGAAGGCCCCGCCCCCGGTGATGGCGGCCAGCAGATAGACCGTACTGGTCATGGGTGTTGCCCAGGCGCGCACGGCCCGGGTCGTCTGGTAGATCATGCCGGTGCAGAACACGGTGACCATTGATCCACCCGCCGCAAGCAAGGCAGCGATGTGCCAGTGACGCCCGTCGACGAACAGTCCCCAGAACACGGCGAGCAGGGGCAGGTAGGTCGCCAGTGCCGCGACGCCTTCCCGGCTGAGCCAGCTTGTCCGCCACTGGCTGAGGGCAAAGCGCGCCCGCGAGGGCGACTTCAGGTGCAGGGTGGAACTGAGCAGCCCTGCGCTGATCATGACGAACGCGATCGGGTAGCCGAGCCGCGCCACTGCAAGGTCGGGCTGGAACAGCGCGCCCAGGGCCAGCCAGACCACCAGCCCGTAGCCGGTTCCCGACAGGACCGTGAAGCAGATAACCGAGAACGCGGGCTTCATGGCAGCTTCTCCAGCGCGCCGTCGAGCCATTTCCAGAATCCGGTCAGCGGCGGGCCGTCATCCTTCGTCCGTGCGGGCGTCGGCAGGGCTGTACGTTTCCGCGGTGGCAGATACTTGTTCACCGGGCGCGTGCCCTGTTCAGGCATCAGGTCATAGCCGTCCCGGGCCGCGACCAGCAGGCTGACTTCCGATTCCGGATCGGCCAGGTCACCGAAGTGGCGGGCGCTGGAGGGGCAGGTGCGCACGCAGGCGGGAATCCGGTCTTCCTCCGGCAGGTCCTCGCTGTAGATACGGTCCACGCAGAGGGTGCATTTCTTCATGACCCCGGCCACCGGGTCCATCTCGCGCGCACCATACGGGCAGGCCCAGGCACACAGGCCACAGCCCATGCAGCGGTCCTCGTCCACCAGGACTATGCCGTCCTCGGTCCGCTTCAGGGAGGCACCGGTGGGACAGACCGTGACGCAGGGCGCGTCGTCGCAATGCAGGCAGGACTTGGGAAAATGCACCAGCCGGGCATCGTCGCCATCCGTGACCTCGAAACTGTGGATGCGGTTCAGCCAGGTGCCGGAGACATCCGCGCCGTATGGATCGGTATCCGACAGCGGCGCGAGATCGCCGCCGGTGTTCCATTCCTTGCAGTTGACGGCACAGGCATGACAGCCGACGCAGGTGTCGAGGTCGATCACCAGCCCCAGCTTCTTTTCAGTATGGGCAGGCAGGGCGGTCATGTGCGTCGGCTCCGGTCCGGGTGCCAGGCGCTGGCCGCCGGTTGCGGCAATGCGCTGTCCAGCGGTGGCTGCGCCGCGAAACGCGGCATGGTGCGCGCCGTATCGCCGTCCCGCACCTTCTCCAGCCGGACCCGCAGGTCGAACCACGCAGCCTGCCCGGTGATCGGGTCCGAGTTGGCGTGACGCTGGCCGTCACCCCGGTCGGGCAGAAGCTCGTGGATCAGATGGTTGAGCAGAAAGCCCTTCTCGGCCTCCGGCGAGTCGGGACTCAGGTTCCAGGCTCCGGATCGCTTGCCGATCGCGTTCCAGGTCCAGATCGTGCGGTCATTGACGGCAGCCATGCGTTTCACCGGCACGCGAATGCGCCCGTGGTGAGAGACGACGTCCACCAGATCGCCGTCCCGCAGTTCCATTTCATCGAACAGGCCTGCCGGAATGTGCATTGCGTTCGCGGTATGGATCTGGCGCAGCCAGGCATTCTGCGACCCCCAACTGTGATACATCGCCATCGGGCGCTGGGTCAGGGCGTGCAGGGGGAAGTCCGCGTCCTCGATCCCTTGCCCTTCGAACGGCGGGTACCAGCGGGGCAGGGGCGTGAAGGTGTCGGCGATCCGCTGGCGCAGATGTTCCGGTGGCTGGCGCTCACCGTGTCCCTGTGCCGCCAGCCGGAACTTCTGCAGCGGTTCCAGATAGAGCTGGAAAGTCACCGGGGCAGGCTTGTCGAAGAACCCCATCTCCACCGCGAAGTCCTGATAGGACCGGTTGGCGAACTTGAAGAACCGCGCTTCCTCCGGGATTTCCTGACTCCAGAAGCTGCCGTTGGCGATGTAGCGGTCAAGCTGGTCCGGGTTGACGTCGCCGCGTCCTGCATCACTGCCGTCGGCCCCCCGGAATCCGGCAAGCGGACCAATGCCGGGCTTGCGCAGGTGGTTGACCATGTAGTCGGCATAATCGTCATAGGTCGGTGCCCCGTCCTCCCCGACGAAGCCGGGCAGACCCAGCCGGGCACCCAGGTCGATCAGCACCGTCTGGAACCCGCGCACATCCCGGTCGGGCTCGATCACAGGCCAGCGGATGGCGTCAGCCACCATGTCCGGCTCCGCGATTGGCCGGTCGAGCAGGGATATGCAGTCGTGCCGTTCCAGATAGGTCGTGTCGGGCAGCACGAGGTCCGCGTAGGCCACCATCTCCGATGAATAGGCATCGGAATAGATGATTTTCGGGATGACATAGTTCCCGTCGTCGTCGGTCGCGGTCAGCATCTCCATGGTGCCCGCCGTGTTCATCGACGAGTTCCAGGCCATGTTGGCCATGTAAAGGAACAGCACATCGACCGGATAGGGATCGCGGTTGAAGGCATTGGCGATGACCATGTGCATCATGCCATGGGCCGACAGCGGCGCGTCCCATGAGAACGCCTTGTCGATGCGGATGGGCTTGCCGTCATCGTCCAGCAGCAGATCCTCCGGCCCGCGCGGGAATCCCAGATGCGGTCCGGCCAGCGGCTGGTTGGGCAGGATGCGTCCGGTGACGCCTGCTCCTGTCGGCTTCGGATGCACCTCGACCGGCTTGGGGTAGGGCGGTTCGAACCTGAATCCGCCCGGGCAGTCGACAGCACCGATCAGCACCTGCAGCAGGTGCAGCGCCCGGCAGGTCTGAAACCCGTTCGAGTGGGCCGAGATTCCGCGCATGGCATGAAACGCGACCGGACGACCGGTGAAGCCGTCATGCTGTTCCCCGTCCATGTCGGTCCAGGGCTGGTCGATGCGGATCTCTTCCTCGAACGCTACCCGCCCGATCTCCGCTGCCAGGGTACGGATACGGTCGGCACCGATCCCGGTCTCCCCCGCCACCGCCTCGGGTGTGTACGCGGGATCCAGCGCGGTTTCGGCGATCAGCTCGAACGACGGTCGGGCGCTGCCGCCGTCCGGCAGTTCCAGGCGGCCCTTCAGGGACGGGCGCTTCGTGACCGTGACCGGCTTTCCGCTGTCGCGATCCAGCATCAGCGGCTTGCCCTCGTCGTCGCGCAGGAACAGGCCGTCGTCCGCCGCACCGGGCCGGTCGATGACCAGCCAGGCGGCGTTGGAATAGCGCATCAGGTAGTCCAGATCGACGCGACCGTTGCGCATCAGTTCGTGGATCAGGCTGAGCACCAGCAGCCCGTCGGTGCCGGGCCGGATACCGAACCAGTCGTCGGCCACCGCCGAATAGCCGGTCCGGATCGGATTGACCGAAACGACCCGGACGCCGCGTTGCTTCAGCTTGGCGATGCCGGCCTTGATAGGGTTGGAGTCATGGTCCTCGGCCACGCCGAACAGCAGGAACAGCTTCGTGCGGTCCCAGTCCGGCTGACCGAATTCCCAGAATGCGCCGCCGATGGTGTAGATGCCGGCCGTCGCCATGTTGACGGAGCAGAAGCCGCCGTGTGCCGCATAGTTGGGGGTGCCGAACTGCTGCGCCCAGAAGCTGGTCAGTGACTGGCTCTGGTCGCGACCGGTGAAGAACGCCAGCCGTTTCGGGCTGGTGGCGCGGGCGCGGGCCAGCCAGGCGGTGGCCATGTCCAGCGCTTCCTCCCACTCGATCTCCTCGAACCGGTTCTCGCCGCGTTTGCCGACGCGCTTCAGCGGCTTGCGCAGCCGGGCGGGGGAATAATGCTGCATGATGCCCGCCGAGCCCTTGGCGCACAGCACACCCTTGTTCACCGGATGGTCGCGGTTGCCACCGATGTAGCGGACCTGGTCGCCTTCCAGATGGACATCGATGCCGCAGCGGCAGGCACACATGTAGCAGGTCGTCTTCTCGACCCGGCGTTCGGTGCCGGTGCCACGGTTCGTCGCCCTGTGTTCGGACGATGTGTGTTCGGACGATGCGTGTTCGGACGGTGCGTTCACGGTGCCTCCCCAGCAACCACGCGGCGGGTTTCGCAGCGATTCAGGGTATTTCACACCCCGCAGGCGGAGTTTGGACGAAGCAGCGGGCCGGACGCAAGGCGGTGGCTGCCATGGCTGGCATTCGCGCTGCCGGGGACCCGGGCGCAATTCGGTTTTGTCCCGGACGGCGGGCCGCGCTATGTTCCGCGCAGCAACTGACGCTGAACGACAGGACCTGTCACAGAAACAAGGGGAGATCACTCATGGCTGATGCAGTCATCGTTTCAACCGCCCGGACGCCGATCGGCAAGGCTTTCCGTGGTGCGTTCAACAATACCGGTGGCGCCGAGATGGGCGGCCATGTGGTGAAGCACGCCGTGGAGCGTGCGGGCATCGAAGGCGCGGAAGTCGAGGACGTGCTGATGGGCTGCGCCAATCCGGAAGGCACCACCGGCGGCAACATCGCCCGCCAGATCGCGCTGCGTGCGGGTCTTCCGGTCAATGTGCCGGGTGCCACGGTCAACCGCTTCTGCTCCTCCGGTCTGCAGACCATCGCCATGGCGAGCCAGCGGATCATCGCCGACGAAGCCGATGTGCTGGTCGCCGGTGGTCTGGAGTCGGTCAGCCTGGTGCAGAACGAACATGCCAACCGCTACCGCTCCAAGGACGAGTGGCTGGAGAAGACCCATCCGGGCATCTACTACTCCATGATCCAGACGGCTGAAGTCGTGGCCAACCGCTATGGCGTCAGCCGCGAGTATCAGGACGAGTACGGCCTGCAGTCGCAGATGCGCACCGCCGCGGGCCAGCAGGCCGGCAAGTTCGATGACGAGATCGTGCCGATGACCACGACCAAGATCGTCACCGACAAGCAGACCGGCGAGACCTCCGAAGTCGAGGTGACGCTGGACAAGGACGAGGGCAATCGCGCCGACACCAATCTGGAAGGCCTGTCCTCCCTGAAGCCGGTGATCGGTGACAATGGCTTCATCACCGCCGGCAACGCCTCGCAGCTTTCCGACGGTGCCTCTGCCGCCGTGGTCATGAACGCCAAGGTCGCTGAGCAGAAGGGCCTGCAGCCGCTGGGCATCTTCCGCGGCTTTGCCGTTGCGGGTCTGGAACCGGACGAGATGGGCATCGGCCCGATCTATGCCGTGCCGAAGCTGCTGGAGCGTACCGGCCTGAAGATGGACGACATCGACCTCTGGGAACTGAACGAGGCCTTCGCGGTGCAGGTCCTGTATTCCCGCGACAAGCTGGGCATTCCCAACGAGATCCTGAACGTCAACGGCGGCGCGATCTCCATCGGCCACCCGTTCGGCATGTCCGGTGCCCGCATGGTCGGCCACGCGCTGATCGAGGGCAAGCGTCGCGGCTCCAAGTACGTCGTCTGCACCATGTGCATCGGTGGCGGTCAGGGCGCAGCCGGCCTGTTCGAGGTCGCGTGATCTGACTGTCCCGGACGCCTGATGGCGTCTGACGGAACGACATGAGGAAGGGGGCGGTGTCCATCGGGTGCCGCCCCCTTTCTTGTTGGGAGAGCGGGTTGGCGCGATCCCGTCGGTTGATGGCGGTGTCAGGATTCGATGATCTGGCGGACCTGTTTCATGGTCATGAACATGCGGGCCTCGTTGCTGGCAAAGCTCTGAAACCCGAATTCCTCATACCATCCCTTGCGCCTCGTAAAGGTGTCCGCGTCACCATCGGACATCACGTCGAGCAGGACGGCGTGACACCCGGCCTGATCCGCGATGACGCAGGCCTTCTCGAAAACATGGTGCATGAGCAGGCTTCCGACACCGAGGCCCTGCGCCCGCAATTCGACAGCCACCTGACCGAGAAACAGAACCGGGACTTCGCCATGGCTGGGGGTGCCTCTTGGCGGTTTCGGTAACTCGGTGACATTCATCGTGCCGACATTGATGGCGTGATAGCCAAGGATCGTCGTCTCGCCCGATTCGACCGCGACATAGACCCGTGTCATGTCATCTTTCTGCTGCTTCCTGGCAGACAGATTCAGGAAATTGTTCAACCGCGCGACACCACAGTCAAACCCGGAGCGATCATGTCGCCCCGGGTCCCAGCTCTCGATGTTGATAGGTGTCTCGTCAGTCAGCATTCGCCACGCGACGCCGGTATGAGGCGGCAGCCTTGAGGGCGCGCGGCGTCGGAGCAGGGGGCGTGTCGAGCGCCGTTGAAAACCGTCTGGCGTCCTCCGCTGTCAGCACATGACGGGAACTGTCCTCGATGACCCGCTGTGCCTCCTTGGCAATCGCGTTGCGCAGGAACACCGACTTGTCGACCCCGAGAGCCACAGTGGCGCGCTCAATCAGCGCCGTAAGGCTGTCGCCATGCCGTATCTGTGTGGTGCGCGTCTGCTTCTCGCTGTTCAGACCGGTCACATTCAGGTCCAGCATTTTCGAACTCCTCTGCTCCCGTATATGTAATGCAAATTGCATTACATATCAACAGCGATCGATGTTCCCTGCATTCTGACAAGTCGCAGTTTCTTTGGAAGATCGGTACCAGTATTGCGACCTGCGTTTCGCTACTCCCGCGCGGCGACTTCCAGCGGAGGTACCTTGCAGATCTGCGGGCTGCTGGTCGGGCCGAGCGGCGTTGCTATGCCGCCATTCGCGTCGATGGAGACCTGGTGACCGGCGATCTGCAGGCTGAAGCCGCCGCCGGGTTTGGCCGTCACGGCCTCGGCGACGGTACCCTTGCAGCCCAGATCAACCGCGACGAGGAATTCGGCTGAACTCACCTTTTCCGTCGTGGCCACCGTTGCATGCCATTGCGGCTGCCAGTCGGGCACGAAGAAGTCGTCCGGGTTGGCGGGGAACTCACTGGTCTGGCCGATACCGAAGTCCGGGGCGCTGAGCACGGTGAAGCAGGCCTTGCCCTCGCCCTTCGTGATGTTGAGGCCGTTGGCGCCCTGATGCTCGATCTCGGTCCAGCTATGCAGGTTCCACTCGAAACGGCGCGGGGTTTCGGAGGCGAGATCGTCGTAGATCAGCGCCACGTCGGGCCGCAGGTACATCATCGTGCGCACCGCCCGGCTCAGCTCGCCCTTGTAGGCCGCGGTGGCATCGCCGACCGCCATGTCCATGTCGCCGCAGCGTGCGAAGTTGCGCAGCGTGCCCTGGGCCGAGCGATCCTGGTACGGCTGGCCTTCGCCGCCGTCATAGGTGATCGCGTTGTGGGCCTTGGTGCGCATGGTCCAGCTCTCGTGGTGCGCCGATTTCCATGTGTCGTAGTAGCCGCTGTCGATGGCCAGCGACTCGCCGCGACCGTTGATGATGAAGCTGTTCTGGTCCGCATGGGAATGGTTGAAGGAACCGTAGGGACTGGACTTGAACAGGATCGAATAGCGGTCGCGGTCATCAAGGTCGCTGTGCATCGCCACCCAGCCGATGGAGGGGAAGACCGCCGTATCGGGCAGGGTGACATGCTCCTCCGCCACGAACGGTTTCGCGGCCTCGTAGAGGGGGCCATA
Source organism: Minwuia thermotolerans (assembly GCA_021604565.1). Lineage (GTDB taxonomy): Bacteria > Pseudomonadota > Alphaproteobacteria > Minwuiales > Minwuiaceae > Minwuia > Minwuia thermotolerans_A. The sequence goes on from BQJF01000006.1 coordinate 45,856, forward strand.
GAGGTGAACGAAATACTCCTCGTCCGTCTCGGCCTCGTTCCAGAGGGAGGCCAGACGGCGGCTGATCGGGGTGTCCACCCGCTGCAGATAGAGCTTCGACAGCAGGCTCCAGGCGGAGGAGCGTTCGTACTCGCCGCCGTCGCCGAAGGAACTGTTCGGTGTGCCCGGCGGGATCAGGTAGCTGAAGAAGATGCCTGCCTGCTTGGGCCAGCCCATGTTGACCGGATCGACACCGATCGCATTCCGCAGCACGTCCCAGTACTGCATGCTGTTCATCGCGTCCCAGACACCATAGTTGACGCCATTGCCGAAGCCGCCGTCATCACCGCCCCAGGGATTGTTGGTGGCGAGATATATGGGATAGGTGCGGAAGAACCAGTTCTTGGCGCGTGGGGAGTCACCGGCCAGCAGGATGGCGATGGCCGTGATCGCACCGGCCTGGCGGAAACCGTGGCTGTTGTAGGGCTTGCGCTCCAGTTGACGGCGCGGATGCACGATGTAGCGATCAAACGCGGCTTGCGTCCGGTACTCGATCATCTTGATCGTCTCGGCCTTCTGTTCGTCGGTCAGCCACCGCTTGGTGATGTCATAGGTCAGGGCCAGCGCCAGCGAGATGCGCAGGTTCGACAGGTCCGATGAGCGGAGACCGGTCGAGTGGTCCGGATCCCAGGACAGCAGGTTCGCCGCCCGCCGCCAGCTTTCGCCCAGCGTCGCCTCGTCCCGCGTCAGCCAGTAGGTGTAGGTGAGAGCGGACAGGCGCACGGTGGCGCGATTGACCTCGCTGGCAATGAAACGGGCCACACGGATACGCTCGTAGAAGTCCTCCACCTCGAAAGTGGCGACCGGCGGCTCCTTGGTCAGTTCGTCGCCGATCCACTTCTTCTCGACCGTCCGCTTCACGCTGTTGAACAGGGGCTTGCGTCCCCCCTGCCGCAGGTCACGGCGCAGCAGCCCGAATTCCTGCTTCGGTGGCATTGCGCGGGGGTTGCGGCGGTCCAGTGCCAGCTCCCAGGCTTCCGAAACGGACGGGGCAACAAAGACATGGGCGTTCGGATGGATGCTGAACGCCCGCCATTCACTCCAGTCCCCTGCAGGCTGGCCGGCGGGCCAGAGCCGTGCGCGCCAGCGCCAGTTGCCCTTCGCCAGTGGTGCGTCGAGCATGAGGTGGTTGTCCGGCGTCAGACGATGGACGCGGGTTCCGTCCTCATTGAGGATTTCCAGCTCATAGGTCGTGTCCACGGCATCATAGCGCCAGTGAAACACCGGCGGATTCTGCGCGGTAATGGTCCCGTTTGCAGGATAGACCGGAAATTCCAGCGCGGTCTGCGGTGACAGGAAATCGGTCACTTCCTGCGGCTTCGGCAACCGTTGCACGTAGTCGAGCCAGACATCGACATCCTTGCGCTCTGTCTCGGCACGGGACGCCGTCGCAATGCAGATTGCGAGTGTGGCGAGGGCCAGCGCACGAAAACCAGTGCGAAATTCCATCAGATATCTCCCGATCGGGCTTGCAGGGACCTGTTCAGGCTTCCGCATTCAAGTTTCCTGCCGTCTGGCTGATGCCGGGAGAGGCGGGGCTGTTTCCCGTCCATCGTCCGGTTGACAGTTGTCATCGTCGCGCCCTACAGGGGCAGAGCGTGCATTGCCGTGCAGGACGCAAGGGTTATAGCGTCCCATTGCGGTCGAGGGCCACAATCTGGTGCGGCCATGGTCAGACAGGGAAACGATGACTGCCCGGATCGACATGTCAGTGGAACCTGCCAGAACCAGATCCGGGGGCAAGCCGCGCGTGCTGCTGGTGGGGCCATTTCCGCCAACGACCGGCGGTGTCACGACATTCATGCTGAACCTCATGGCGTCGGACCTGGCGCAGGACTTCGATTTCATTCCGCACACGACATCCCGCCCGCCAAAGAAGAACGTGGTTGATAACTATGGTTACGCCGCGATCCTGAAAGGTGGCGTGCTTCGCCTCTTCATCGCGGCCTTCGCGACACTCTGGCACCTGATCAGCTTCCCCTTCGTGCTCTGGTTCCGGCGCATCGATATCGTGCAGATCCAGTCCTCGGATTTTCAGACCTTCTGGGAATCCTGTGTCTATCTCTGGATGGCCCGGCGTCTGGGGCGACCGACGATGATGCGCCTGGGCGGCATATTCGACCAGTTCTACGAAGGCTCCTCCCCCCGGATGCAGCGCGGTATCCGCGCCGGCGTGGCATCGCCCGATATCCTGATCGTGCAGTCGGAGGGCTGGCGGGATTACCTGACAGGGCTTGGCCGGACCGGGCCGATGCTCGTGCTCTACAATTCCGTGCCGAGATCGTCGGTGGTGCCGCTGGATCAGGCCCGCAACCGGACGCCGCTGTTCATCTTCACCGCCGGGACCGAGGGCAAGCGCAAGGGAGCCTATGTGCTGATCGAGGCGCTGCAGCGGCCCGAAATGGCGGATGTCGCCGCCGCGTTCCATCTTGCGGCTGTCATAGAGCCACTGGAGTCGCAATTCGGGAGTGCCGCCCTGCCGCAGCAGATCACGCGCGAGGGCTATCTGGCCCACGCGGAGCTGCTGCAACTGATGCGCAGCGGCGATGTCTTCCTGATGCCGTCCTATGGTGAGGGCTTTCCCAACAGCCTGCTGGAAGCCATGGCAGCCGGGCTCGCGCCCGTGGTCACGCCTGTCGGCGCGGTGCCGGAGATCGTTTCCGACGGCAGGGACGGGCTGGTCATTCCCGCCGGGGACCCGGAGGCACTGGCACGGGCGATCCGCCGTCTGGTGGATGATCCGTCCCTGAGACTGCAACTGGCACGATCCGCGCAAGAGCGGGTCCGGGAGATGTTCGTTGCCGAGGTCGTGCTGGAGCGGCTGGCGACGACTTATCTGGAACTGCTGGCACGGAAGACCTGATGGCAACCGGACACGGAAGCAGCGAGAATTTGGTGCGACTGGTGCGCAAGGCGCGCTGGTACCGCAACCGGCTTGCCGCCATGTCCGCCGCCGAGATCGCCCACCGGATGGAGGAGCAGGCGCGACGCCGGATCAGCCGCCTCTATCTGCCCGGATCCGTGACCGGCTTCAATGGTGCGGGTTTTGACCTGCCGCTTTGGCCGGGGCTGGCCGATGGGGTTGGCCGCATTGCCGGAGATGCGCGCCTGCTTTCGGACTGGGTCGAGAATGCCCGCCTGGTCCGCGCGGGACAGCTTTCCTTCCTCGGCATCGACTGGCCGAAGCCTGACGAGGCCGCGGCAGACACCCTGCCGGACTGGCATCTGGACCCTGCCACGGGGCAACGCTGGCCCGATGACCGCTACTGCTTCGACATTTCCTATCGTCACGCCGACGAGTTCGGTGACGTGAAGAATGTCTGGGAACTGTCGCGCCTGCAGTATCTGCAGCCGGTCGCGGCCTACGCCCTGGTGTCGGAGGATGCCGCGGCCGTGACCACCTGCGAGGAGCATCTGACGTCCTGGGTGGCGGCCAATCCGGTCTACCGGGGTGTGCACTGGTCGTCGGGGATCGAGGTGGCGTTCCGCATCGTCAGCATGCTGGTGATCCTCAGCCTGGTCGGCAGCCGGTTCAGTGCCGAGTCCCGCGCGACGCTGATGCGCAGCCTGTACCAGCACGGCTGGTGGCTGGCACGTTTCCCGTCACGTCATTCATCCGCTAACAATCACCTGGTGGCGGAGGCCGGCGGACTGTACATGCTCGGCGCACTGTGTCCGGGTCTGCCGGGCGCGCGTCGCTGGGCGGACTATGGCCGCGCGGTGCTGGAACGGGAATGCCAGCGACAGATCCATGGCGATGGTGTCGGCGCGGAGCAGTCGCCTGCCTATGCCGCCCTGACGCTGGAATGGCTGCTGCTCAGCGGTGACCTGGGACGGCGACTGGGTCAGGGTTTCAGTCCCGAGTTCTGGACCCGGATCGCCCGTGCCGGCGGTTTCCTGAAGTGGGTGACGGATTCCGCGGGACATCAGCCGCGCATCGGCGATGACGACGACAGTCATGTCCTCGGCAATGGCATGGGGGTCGAGCCGACCATCAATTCCGTCATGGCCGCAGTCGCCCATGCCACCGACCGGCCGGAGATCAGTCCCCCCGTGCCTGTCCGGCATCTGCGCCACGCCCTGATGCCCGCACCACCGCCGAACGGCATCTGGCCCGGCGGTTTCCGGCACTTCAGCGAAGGCGGATATTCCGTCCAGCGGCATCTGGGCAAGGGCGCGGCGGATCATCTTCTGGTCTTCGACCATGGCCCGATCGGATATCTCTCCATCGCCGCCCATGGCCATGCCGACACATTGTCGGTCTGGCTGCATGTGGAGGGACAGCCGGTCCTGATCGATGCCGGCACCTATCTCTATCATGCGGGCCACGCCTGGCGGGATCACTTCCGGGGCACGGTTGCGCACAACACGCTGACCATCGGCGGGGAGAACAGCTCCGAGATCTCCGGCCCCTTCAACTGGGCGCGCAAGGCGGAGACGCGCGTCCTGAATCTGAAGGACTCGCCAGACGACTGGCAGGTCAGCGCGGAGCATGACGGCTATCAGGCCAGCCATGGCATCGCGCATGTCCGGACCGTGGAACGGGCTGGGCCGGGGCTTTACCGCATCACCGACACCCTGCGCGGCCATTCGGCACCGCAGCGGGTGGAGATCGGCTTTCTCGTCTCGCCCGCATTCGAGGTGGAGGCTGCGGGAACCGGGTTCCGGATCCGCGATGAACGGGGCGTGGTCCTGACCATCCGCCATGCGGGCGGCCTTGCGGGGTGGCTGGAAACCGGTCGTTCGGGGCCGGAGCGTGGCTGGCATTCACCGTCCTTCGGGGTTCGTGCGCCTGCGCCGCGCATCGTCTTCGCCGGGGAGCTTTCCGCCGGTCGGGAGGCCGTTTTCGAACTGGAAATCCACGAGGTCGGACAGTGATGCCGGGGCGCGTGGCGTTTGCACGACCTTGGCCGGTGTCTATGATCCGCCGGGCGAACAATGAAATGCGACAGCATGAAGGGATCTTCACATGCGTCTGAGTGTCTTCGGGATGGGCTATGTCGGCAATGTTTCCGCGGCCTGCTTCGCGGCTGACGGCCATACGGTCATTGGTGTCGATCCCAACGCGGTGAAGGTCGATCTGATCAATCAGGGCGCGTCCCCGATCGTCGAACCGGGTCTGGCGGAGCTGGTGACGGACGGTGTGCGGTCCGGTCGGCTGCGCGGCACCACCGACGCGGCAGAGGCGATTGCGGGGACCGATCTGTCGCTGGTCTGTGTCGGCACGCCCAGCCAGGTGAACGGCAATCTGGACCTGACCTATCTGGAGCGGGTCTGCGCCGACATCGGCGCCTGCCTGAAGACCAAGGACGCGTTTCATGTCGTGGTGATCCGGTCAACCATGCTGCCCGGCACGATCCGGGAGACCGTGATTCCGGCGCTGGAAGCGGCTTCGGGCAAGGTTGCGGGCAAGGATTTCGGTGTCTGCAACAACCCCGAGTTCCTGCGCGAGGGTTCCGCCGTCCGCGACTTTCGCGAACCGCCCAAGACGGTGATCGGCGAGAGTGATCCGCGCGCGGGCGACATGCTGGCCAGCCTCTATGCCGCGCTCGACGCGCCCATGATCCGCACGGACATCGAAGTCGCGGAGATGGTGAAATATGCAGACAATGCATGGCACGCGGTGAAGGTGACCTTCGGCAACGAGATCGGCGGCATCTGCAAGCGGCTGGGCATCGACAGCCACAAGGTCATGGATATCTTCTGCCAGGATACCAAGCTGAACATCTCGAAGAACTACCTCCGCCCCGGTTTTGCCTTCGGCGGCTCCTGCCTGCCGAAGGACCTGCGCGCCATCACCTACAAGGCGCGGGAACTGGATCTGCCGGTGCCGATGCTGAACGGTGTGCTGCCGTCCAACCGCTGGCAGGTGGAGGCAGGTGTCGAGATGGTACTGTCGAAGGGCAAGCGGAAGGTTGGAATCCTCGGTTTCTCCTTCAAGGCCGATACTGACGACCTGCGCGAAAGCCCGATGGTGGAAGTGATCGAGCGGCTGCTGGGCAAGGGCATCGACCTGAAGCTCTATGACCGCAATGTCAGCATGGCGCGCCTGACGGGTGCCAACCGCGACTATATCCTGAAGACCATCCCCCATATCTCCAACCTGATGGTGGATACGGTGGACGAGGTTCTGGAACACGCGGAAGTGCTGGTGGTCGGCAATGGCGATGCCGCCTTCCGTCAGGTGCCGGAACGGATGCGGGAGGGGCAGCAGCTTGTCGATTTCGTGCGCATCAGCGAGGGTCCGAGTGTCGAGGGCCGCTACGACGGCGTCGCCTGGTAAGGCGGATCGTCAGCGTGTCCCGTCCCCGCCGCGTCCTGTTCATCGTCGAGAACCTGCCGAGTCCGTTTGACCGGCGGGTCTGGCAGGAGGCGACGACGCTGCGCGCCCATGGCTACGAGGTCTCGATCATCTGCCCCACCGGCAAGGGCTACGAGAAGAAGTACGAGACCATCGACGGCATCCACATCTACCGCCACAATCTGCCTCTGGATGCGCGGGGCGCGCTGGGCTATCTGCTGGAGTATTCCGCAGCCCTGTTCTGGGAGTTCTTCCTGACCTGGAAGGTGCTGCTGACGCGGGGTTTCGACGCCATCCATGCCTGCAATCCGCCGGACAACATCTTTCTGGTCGGCGGCTTCTTCAAGCTGTTGCTGCGCAAGAAGTTCCTGTTCGACCACCACGACATCAACCCGGAACTCTACGAGGCCAAGTTCGGTCGGCGCGATATCTTCTATCGGCTGATGCTGTCGTGGGAGCGCTGGACATTCCGCACCGCCAGCGTCTCCATCGCCACCAACGAGAGCTATCGCTGGATCGCCATCGAGCGTGGCGGCATGGACCCGGACCGAGTGCATGTGGTCCGCTCCGGCCCCAGTCTGGAGCGGCTGAAGATCATCCCGCCCGTGCCTGAACTGAAACGGGGCCGGGACTTTCTGGTCGGCTATGTCGGGGTGATGGGGGCACAGGAAGGGCTGGATCTGCTGCTCGAGTCCGTGCGCTACATCGTCCACGACAAGGGACGCAAGGACGTTCATTTCGGTCTCGTCGGTGGCGGACCGGAACTGGAGGTGCTGAAGGCGCAGGCGGTGGAACTGGGTGTCGCCGACCATGTGACCTTCACCGGTCGGGTGCCGGATCAGGACCTGCTGGAGATGCTCAACACGGCGGATGTCTGCGTCAATGCCGACCGCTTCAACGCGATGAACGACAAGTCCACCATGAACAAGATCATGGAGTACATGGCACTGGGCAAACCCATCGTGCAGTTCGACCTGACGGAGGGCCGGTTCTCCGCCGCGGAGGCTTCGGTCTATGCGAAACGCAATGATCCGGTGGACATGGCGGAACAGATCCTGGCGCTGCTGGCTGACCCCGAGCGGCGGGCGGAGATGGGGCGTTTCGGCCGCACCCGCGTGGAGAACGAACTGTCGTGGGAGCACGAAGTCCCGCGTCTGCTGGCCGCCTATGACGACCTCTTCAGCCGCTGACCCCGGGCTGCCCGCTGCACCGCTCCTGATCGGTGCGACCCTGTTGCTGATCTGTCTGACGCTGCTGCATTTTCATGGCATGCCGAGATTTCAGCCTGCCGGTCAACTGGTTACCTATCTCGAAACAGGTCCGGTTCGCCTGCAGGTCAGTGCAGCCGAAACCTCGCCCGGGCGGATCGAGATCATGCATCCGCGACGCGGCGAGACGTTCGTCCGGGTCGAGGCACGGCTTGCCGCAACCGCCATCGCGCGCGGGGAACGGCGCTGGCAGCAGGGGCGGCTGGTCGCGATCCAGGTCGGGCCCAACGGGCGGTTGCGGGTGGATCTGCCGCATGTGGTTGCGCGCCTGAACGGGGATCGCGCAAGTCGGGTCTATCGCGCGACTTTTCGCATGGCGGAGGACACCGTGGCGGTTCTGCTGCGGGCGGAAATCCTGCGCACGACCGGCACTCTCGATCTGCAGGGCCTGCGGCTGCAGCCCCTGGCGGAGCGTCCGGGCTTCTCGGGCGGTTCTCGTTTCATCGCAGGTGGCTGGCTGCTGCTGGCGCTGATGATCAGCGTCTGGGTCTTTGGATCGGGCTGGCATCGGCGCTGGCGTCCCGGACTGGTCTATGTCGTGGCTGCGCCGACGCTGCTGCTCAGCATTGCCCCGGCAGCGGTGACCGCGCCGCTCAGGCTTGGTGTCGCACGCAATCTGGACCTTGCGGGAATGGCAGGCGAATCCGGCCGCGCGGCGGAGGCCGCCCTGTCCACCAACCTGTTTTCCCTGGCCAAGGTGGGGCATGTGGCGATGTTCGCGACGGTTGGTGCTGTCATGGTGCTCGCCATCGGATGGCGGCGGTCGGGGGGCGCGCGACGGCTCTTTCTCACGCTTGCCCTCTCGGCCTGCTTCGGACTGGTGGCGGAAATGCTGCAACTGTTCAGCCCGAACCGCACGGCCACCCTGTTCGATGTCTCGATCAATCTGATCAGCGGTACCGGGGGCGTCCTGATCGCAACCCTGGGGTTGCTGATCTGGAACAGGCCGGGCTGGTCACGGTATTGACCGTTCCTCGGTCGAGCAGCCCACAGCCGTGCTCAGACAGGTGTCATGTCCAGGTTCAGGCGACCGAGCCGTTCGGCAGCCATGCGCGCGAACCGAAGCGTCACGGCCTTGCGCCGGGCAGCATTCAGTTTCAGGTCCGGCGCTTCCCGTACGATGGCCCCGTCGTAGGTGTCGGCGATGATCAGGCCGCAGTCGTCGGGAATGATCTCCGACGGAAAGTCAGGTGGCACCGCGAAGAAGAAGCGGTCGCAGAAATCCCGGTACTCCTGCCACTTGGCGTCTGAACGGTAGTCGGCGACCGAGGATTTCACCTCCACGATCCAGACAGTCCCGTCCCGTCCGATGGCCATCACGTCCGCCCGGCGACCGTTGCGCAAGGTGACCTCCGTCAGGGCGGGCCGGTCATGCTGCACCAGCATCCGCACCACCCCGCGGGCCAAGGCGACACCATCCGGACGTATGGGAACATTCGGGAACATAACATGATCGTTTCAGATATGAAGCGCAGGTGCAATCCCGTACCTGCCCGTGTCTCGATTCAGGACAAGGAATCGCGTCCTGCGGAATCCGGCTGTGCTGGCGACGCAGGTGCGCTCGACGCTCTCGTGTCCTGTTGCCTCGAAGCAACAAGATATGGGGTCAGGGAAGCCGAATAACCGTTAAACGATCATGAACCATCGGCCAGTTGCGACTGTCGCGGGCAATCTGAAACGCACACAGTTTGGCCCGACTCTTGCGAAAACGGCTCCAGGGACCAATACGAAAGCGCCACGGAACCGGCGCGACGGGCGGAGCAGGGCACATGACTGACGGCATCATCGGAACACCGGACGCGGACACGCTTGTGGGTACGGAAGCGGACGACATCATTGTTGGCGGCGGTGACAGTGACACCATCGACGGTGGTGCCGGCAACGACAGCATCCGTGGTGACGGTGACAGCGATGGCGGCACGGTCGAGATCCGGGATTTCATCGTCAATGGCTCGTTCGAGGATGTGGCGGATGGTTCCGGCAACCCGACCATGCTCTCCACCTTCAACAGCAATGGCGATGACGTCCATGACCGCACGGAAGTCGGCTTCTACGAGGCCGTGCCCGGCTGGCAGACCAGTGGCGACAATATCGAGATCCATGGCGACTGGACCGGTATCGACAATTCGCCCGCCGCGCTTGACGGCAACTTCAAGCTGGAGATTGACGGCGGCGGAACCGATCCATTCTTCAACAACAAGAATATCTTCCAGGATGTCGAGGGGCTTCTGGACGGCGAAAGCTACACGCTGAACTTCTCCCTGCTGAACCGCGATGGCGACTATGGCGATGTGGTGAAGGTCTATTTCGGCGGCGAGAAGATCGCGACCATCGAGCAGACCTCGACTGACTGGTGCGAGTACGAGTTCGAGGTCGCGGGTGGTGCCGGGGACGGCTGCGACCAGCTCGAGTTCCGGATCTGGACCTATGACGAGCATGCCATCTTCATCGACAGTGTTTCCCTGGTCGGTCCGGCGAATGTCGTGGTCGAGGATGTGCCGGGTGATGACGTCATCGCCGGTGGCGCCGGTGAGGACACCATCGACGGCGAGCAAGGCGATGATTTCGTCGATGGGGGCGAAGGCGCGGACCTGATCGACGGCGGCGAAGGCAACGACACCCTGAACGGCGGGGCCGATGGCGAAGGCACCGGTTCGGGCGGCGGTGAGGAATTCTGCGCCGAGAACGGGATTGCTGGCTTCGATGCGGTTGGCGTCAGCCTGTCCGGCACCGACTTCGACGGCAGTGCAGCCACCGTGACCGACACTAGCCATGGCATCGGTGTGGCGGGCGGAAGCCCGGTCGGAGACCAGATCAATCATGCCAGCTCCGGCGAGAGCCAGACGCTGATGGCCGACTTCGGCCAGAACGTCGACAGCGCGACAGTGACCGTCACGCATTTCTTCCCCGACGAGGGCAATGGCGGCGAGACCGGTCAGTGGCGTGCGCTGGACGCCGACGGTGTCGAGGTCGCGACCGGCACCTTTGGCCCGGAAGACGTGATCACCGATCATGATCTGGGCGACATTCCTGCCGTCGGGCGCTTCACCATCGATGGCATCGGCGAGTTCGCCTCCATCGAACTCACGGCGCTGCCCTATGCGGATGGCGACGATGTCGGCGGTTCGGATTCCAGCGACTACTTCCTCTACTCCATCAAGTTCACCACGCCTGTGGTTGCCGATGATTGCGGTGACGGCGACAGCGACACCATTCACGGGGGTCTGGGCGATGACGAGATCAACGGCAATGGCGGCGACGACGCGCTGTTCGGCGATGACGGCAATGATCTGATCGACGGTGGCGCGGGCAACGACGTGATCGACGGCGGAGCAGGCAACGACACGATCACCGGCGACAACGGCACCTCTTCGGAAGGTGTGGAGGAGATCGCCATTCCGCAGGGCGAGAACGGGCTCTACGACGTGGCGGGCCGCGACAACATCACCCTGACAATGGATTTCCTGGGCGGCGAGGCGTCGTTCAACAACAGCTTCGGCTTCTACCTTGCGGACGAGAGCGGCACGCCGATCTCCGGTGAGGTGGTCAAGGCGGACGTCAAGACCTCCGACGCCGGTGAGGGCGCGGATGTGCTGACCTTCACGCTGAACGCCGCACAGCTTGGCGGCGCGGCACAGCTTGGCCTGTTCCTGATCCCCAACGGTGGCAGCCTGAATGCCGACCTGGCCGATGGTGATGCCGTGACCTTCGCGGACAATGGCCATGGCGAACTGCAGGCGCTGGTCGATGGTACGCCGGTGGTCGCCGAAGGCGGCCACGGCCCGGTCTTCTTCTCGGATGCCAGCCTGAACGGCGACGGCGTCGATCATGAGAGCGACAGCGAACTTGCCGGCAATTCCAACTGGGAAGATCTGGAGAACGGCGGCGACAATGACTTCGACGACGTCAACTGGCAGGTCGACGTCACGACAACGGAAGTCTGCGAGACCGGCCATGACGACACCATCAATGGTGGTGCGGGCGATGACGTGATCGCCGGAAACGAAGGCGAGGATCTGATCGCCGGGGACGGCGGCTCCGACCTGATTTCGGGTGGTGACGGCAATGACACGATCATTGGGGATGATGGCAGCGAACTGACCTGCGATCCGGTGGAACTGCCGGTCTTCGGTCATGCGATTTCCAACGTCGTTCTCTATCTGGCCGACGGGGAAGGAGCGGTCAGTGTCACGAAGATCAAGCTGGAAGATTTCCCCGACGGTAACGACGAGATTCATGACCCGAACGAGCTGCCGATTGCCGCGTTCGTCGAGAGTGAGTTCCCGGGCAGCAGTCTGGTTGCGATCTCGATCAAGGCGGGTTCCAACAGCGATCCGGATCTCGGTCCGGGTGAAGGGGAACTCTTCATTCTTGACGGTTCCTTCAGTGAGGCGGATCTGCCTCTGCCTGACAGTGCCGACAGCGAACTTTCCTTCAGCGTCCTCGAAGGCTTCCCGGGCGGGCTGACGAACCAGATCGGAACCGACACGCACGGCAACGACACCATCAGTGGTGGTGCGGGCGATGATCTCGCCAATGGAAACCGGGGAAATGACGAGATTTCCGGCGATGCGGGCAACGACACTCTGAGCGGTGATCTGGGCTGCGACACGCTGCTGGGCGGCGAAGGCGATGACATCCTGGCGGGCAATGCCGGTGCGGATGTCATGGATGGCGGCGCCGGTATCGACACTGCGGACTATTCCGCTGCACAGGGCACGGTGCTGGTCAGCCTGAACGACGGCATTGCGGAGAAGGATGGCGACGGCTGGATCGACAGCCTGGCGAACATCGAGAACCTGACCGGCTCCGACCACAATGATTCCCTTCTGGGCGACGGTGGCGACAACGTCATCCTGGGTGGCGACGGTGATGACACCATCGACGGTTTCGGTGGCGCGGACACCATGGACGGTGGCGCGGGGAACAACACGGTGTCTTTCCAGAGTGCGGAAGGCGGTGTCCTGATCGCCCTGCAGAACAACCTGGCGCAGGACGCCGACGGTCTCGACATCGCGCTGACCGGTTTCAACAGCGCCATCGGCTCGGACTTCGACGACCGGATCACCGGCAACGATGCGGAGAACACCCTGATCGGTGGTGGCGGCAACGACGACATCCGCGGCAATGACGGCGCGGACCTGATGTATGGCGATGGCGTCACGCAGAGTTTCGGCGATACCGACACGCTGATCGTGCATGCACATGGCTCACCGCTGGACGGCGTCTTCCCCGTGATGGAAGTCTCGGTGGGCGGTGTTGTCGTCGGTACGGCGCAGGTGACCCAGTCCCTCAGCGCCTATGACTTCGACATTTCAGGTCTCAGCGAAACGCAGCGGGCGGGTGAGGTGAAGATCCACTTCCTGAACGATGCCACCGACGGCGGCGACTGCGACAACTCCTTCGGTCCCGAATGCAATGAGGACCGCAACCTGTTCGTGGAAGCGATCGAGTTCAATGGCGCGCTGACCGACGCCTCCGCGGGCGAGCTGTCGTTCGAGCCGGACCAGTTCGTCAGCTACCAGTCGGGTGGCGCGAACTTCGCGGTCGAGGACATCAAGAAGGAAATCAACGACTCCGGTGCTGACCGCCCGAACGGCGGCAATGTCTATACCGGTTTCGTCGTGTTTGCCGGTCTGCCGACCGAAGCGCCTTTTGATGGCCCGAACTCCGATTTCGTCATTGGCAACGATGGCAATGACACCCAGTTCGGCGGCTTCGACAATGACACCGTCTTTGGTGGCCAGGGCGACGACTGCCTGTTCGGCGGCGACGGCGATGATCTGGTCTGTGCGTTCGAGGATGATGACGAGGTCTACGGCGGTGCCGGCAGCGACTTCGTGGAAGGCAATGGCGGCGACGACAGCGTCTTTGGCGGCGACGGCGACGACAGGGTTGCCGGAAATGACGGCACCGACACCATCTTCGGCGATGATGGCAATGACGATGTCGATGGCGGCGCGGGCGACGATTTCGTGTTCGGCGGCCTGGGTGCCGACTCCGTTGGCGGCGGTGACGGCAATGACGAGGTCCACGGCGATGACGGCGACGACACGGTGCGGGGCAACTTCGGCAACGATACCCTGTTCGGTGGCGAAGGTGCCGACAGCCTGCTGGGTGAGGATGGCAATGATCTGATCTTCGGTGGTGTCGGCAATGACACGGCCAAGGGCGATGCGGGCGACGACACCCTGGTGGGTGACGCCGGTGCCGACTTCCTGGATGGCGGTGACGGCGCGGACAGCCTGGTCGGTGGAGAGGGCAACGACATCCTGCGTGGTCGCGCCGATGACGACGTGCTCGACGGCGGTGCCGGTGCCGACGTGGTCAAGGGCGATGGCGGCAACGACATCGTGAATGGGGGCGCGGGCGACGACCTGGTCGAGGGCGGCGACGGCGACGATACGGTCGATGGCGGCGACGGGGTCGACAAGATCTTCGGCGGCAGCGGTGATGACCAGGTCTCGGGTGGTGCGGGCGACGACACTGTGCGCGGCAACTCGGGCCAGGACACGCTGCTCGGCGGTCTGGGTGCGGACTTCATGGAAGGCGGCACCGAGAATGACCGGATCGAGGGCGGTGAGGGCAATGACACCATGCGCGGCGACGGAGGGCTGGACGAGATGTTCGGCGATGCCGGCGACGACGTGATGCGCGGTGGTGACGGCGACGACACCATGCATGGCGGTCTTGATATCGACTTCATGGTCTCCGACCTCGGCGATGATGTGCTGTTCGGTGACGAGGGTGCGGACAGCCTGCGCGGCGGTGACGGCAATGACACGCTGAACGGCGGCGAAGGCGACGACAACCTGCGCGGCAATGCGGGGGCCGATCTGCTGGATGGTGGTGAAGGCAACGACTTCATGGACGGCGAGGACGGCGACGATGCCCTGTTCGGCGGCCTGGGTGACGACGTGCTGCGCGGCAACGACGGTGAGGACACGATCGAGGGCGGCGAGGGTGCCGACCGTATCCGCGGCGGCCTGAACGGGGATGACCTGTTCGGCGGCGGCGGCGATGACTTCATCAATGCGGACGGCGGCAGGGACTTCGTCGATGGTGGCGACGGCAATGACGAGCTGTTCGGTGCCGGTGGCGACGACACCCTGCTGGGCGGTGCCGGCAATGACCGCGTGCGTGGTCAGGATGGTGCCGACAGCCTGGATGGCGGTGCGGGTGATGACTTCATGACCGGCGACAATGGTGATGACTTCATGACCGGCGGTGACGGCAACGATGATCTGCGCGGCAATGTTGGCTTCGACACCCTGTTCGGCGGCAATGGCTCCGACACCCTGACCGGCGGCAATGGCCAGAAGGACACATACCTGTTTGGCCGCCGCACGGACCTGGAAGCCAATGATGACACGATCCTGGATTCCGGTGCGGGCAACACGCTGAACATCTTCGGTGTCGATGATCTGGGTGAACTGGCCTTCACCGATCTGGGTGACGGTATCGTCAATGTTTCCTTCAACGACGGTGCCGGTTCGATCACCTTCGATGCCGACGCGGTGACGGAGCTCAATCTGCTCGATGCGCTGGGCGGAACCGTGACGACGGCCACGACCTTGCTGAACAATGGTGTCGCGGGCATTGATCTGCTCGACGACGAAAGCAACCTGTTGTTTACGATCTGATCGCTATTAGGTGTAAGTATGGTGGGTACAGGCGCCCGCCGGTGGCGAACAACCAATATGCCCAACTGAGTTCAGGAGGGACCGAGACATGACCGAAGAACCGATCCGGAAGCAGCAGGCCGGCTCCGACGCGGCGCGTGCCGGTCGTCGCGCAGCGCTCGCCAAGCTGGGCCTGGGCGCGGCTGCTGTCTATCTCGCACCGACGGTGACGCGCCTCGACAGTGCCAGGGCCGCCTTCCCGAGCAACTGCGCGGGCGGTGGCTCTCACGCACCGACGCCGTCCGGCGGCGGTGGAGGCGGTTGCCAGTAGACCTCAGCGGGTCCCGGGCATGCTGCTGCCTACCTTGGTTCGTGCATCAGTAGAGATGTGACGCTTGTCATTCCACCGGGACACGTTCCGGTGATGACCCTTGCGTGGTGCATGAGTACCTACCATATGCCTCCTTGACGTAGGGATACCATTCCCGTCTGACGGAGGAGTTTGCAATGGACAAGCAGGAACCGAAGTTGACACGCCGCCACGCGCTGGCGCGGCTCGGGCTCATTGCTACTGCTGCATATTCAGCACCACTGATCACGCGCCTCGACAGTGCCCGTGCCGCGTTCCCCAGTGGCTGCGGTGGCGGTCCGGGCATTGGCTTCGGACAAGGAGGCGGTGCCGGACAAGGTGGTGGCGGCGGCTGTGGTGGCGGAACCGGAAACAACCCGAACAACAACCCGAATCCGAATGCGTTCAAGAAGAAGTAGAGCTCCGGGGCGCAGGCGTACGCCCCGGATTTCGCTCAGTTGCGCTTGCCGGTGAAGTTGGCGGGCCGCTTGGACACGAAGGCGTCGATGCCTTCCTTGCCGTCGGGGCGGCGCATGGCTTCCGCAATCCCCGTTGTTTCCCGCTCCATCTGGCTTTCCAGTGACTCGCTCATGCTTTCCAGGATCAGCGACTTGACCGTGCCGTATGTGGCGGTCGGGCCCTTGGCCAGCGTACCTGCGAGTTCCATTGCCTTGTCCAGCATCTGATCGTCCGGGTGGATGTAGTCGACCAGACCCCAGTCCCGTGCTTCCGCCGCGCTCAGCACGCGATTGGTCAGCATCAGGTCCAGCGCGCGCTTGGTGCCGACGCGGCGCGGCAGGAAATATGTCGAGGACCCATCGGCGGAAACGCCCGCGCGAGTATAGGCAGAAGTGAACTTGGCTGACTCCGCCGCGACGACCAGATCGCCCTGGATCGCGAAACTGAAGCCCGCACCGGCTGCAACGCCGTTCACGGCGCAGATCACCGGCGGGTCCATGCGATGCATGCGCGAGATCGCACCGTGCAGGAACAGGGTCATGCGCTTGGCTTCCGCCGGCAGGTCATCGCCCTTGGTCTGGAAGTGCTTCAGGTCGCCGCCCGCGGAAAACATCTTGCCCGTGCCTGTGAAGACCGCGGCGCGGATGGATGGATCCTCGTCGATGCGCACGGCGATGTCGAACATCTCCTCCATCATGCCGAGATGCATGGCGTTGGCTGCGTCGGGACGGTCGAAGGTGCACAGGGCGACGCCTTCGGTCACTTCGAACTTCATGAATGAATAGCTCATCTGTCGTATCCTCCCCAGGATGAGTGTTGCGTCGGTTGCTGCCGGTTCAGGCGGCGTCCAGCATGGTGCCAGCGATGGTGATGCGATGCATCTCCCTGCGCTGGCCGTGATAGTCGTTGAGGGCATGGTGCCAGGTGCTGCGGTTGTCCCACATGGCGACACAGCCCGGTGTCCAGCGATGGCGGCAGGTGAATTCCGGCTTCGTCGCGTGGGCATAGAGGTGGTTCAGCAGCGGAAGACTCTCTTCCCGCGTCCAGCCCTCGAACCGGATGGTATGGGCCGGATTCACGTACAGGACTTCGCGGCCCGTTTCCGGATGCCGGATCACGACCGGGTGCACTGCGTCCGACAGGGCACCATCGGCCTTCAGCACCTGCTTCAGGTCCGTGCCGTCATAGGCGCCGCCGGGTCCGTAGATCTGGCGAGAGGAATGCAGCGCGCGCAGGCTGCGCAGGTTGGCCTTCAGCCCGTCCGAGAGCGTGTCGAAGGCCCGTGCCATATGGGCGAACATCGTGTCGCCCCCGCATTCGGGAACATAGCGCGCCACCAGGATCGAGCCCAGCGCCGGGGCCGGATCGTAGGAATGGTCCGCGTGCCAGCCGCCGCCGATGTTGGTCTTCTGGTCCGCTTCCTTGATCACCACGGCGATCTCCGGCGTGTCGGCCAGTTCGGGGAAATGCTCGTTGATGACGATCTCTCCCCAGCGCCGGGCAAAGGCCAGGTGATCTTCCCGGCTGAAGTTCTGATCGCGCAGGAAGATGACGCCATGTTCATGGAACGCGTCGCGGATCAGGCCCATATCGCTGTTCGACAGGCGGGCAAGTTCGACGCCGCGAATCTCGACGCCGCAGCCGGGACTGACCGGATGCAGGGATGCGCTCATGATCTGGCGTGACCTCCGTCGCTGACGCTGGATGGTCTCAGACTATCACACGAAACCGTAGGCGACAGCCAGCAGGCCCAGACCCAGGATCACCCGGTAGATGACGAAGATGCCGTACCCGGAACGGCGCAGCCAGGCCATCATCAGGGCGATGGCGGGCAGGGCGGTCAGGCAGGCAACCGCCATGGCGATGGCGACATTCTCTGTGAAGGCGGCATTGCCGCTCTCGGCGATTTCCTTCACCGCGTGGCCGCCGGAGGCGAGGATGGCGGGAATGGAGAGCAGCAGGGAGAACCGAGCCGCCTCCGCCCGCTCGAAACCCAGCAGCCTGCCTGCGGTCATGGTGATGCCTGACCGGCTGGTCCCCGGAATCAGTGCCAGCACCTGGAAGCAGCCGATGGTGAGTGCGCTGCCCGCGGTCATGTGCTCGATCCGGCGCACCGTCATCCCGCTGATGTCTGCCAGCCAGAGCAGCAGGCCGAAACCCAGCGTCGCCCAGGCCACCACCTCGATGGAGCGGAAGATATCGGTTGCTCCGAGATAGACCAGCGCCCCTCCGGCCATGACCAGCGGGATTGTGGCGATGATCAGGAACAGCAACATGCGTCCGCCTGCGCTGCTGCGTCCCCGCAGGGCAAGGAACAGGCCGCCGGTCATCCGTCCGATATCGCGCCAGCAGTACAGCAGGACCGCGACCAGCGTGCCCAGATGCACCGCCGCATCGACCATCACGCCCTGGTCGGCCCAGCCCAGCAGGTTGGAGGTCAGATAGAGGTGACCCGACGAGCTGATCGGCAGGAATTCCGTGACGCCCTGCACGACAGCGATGATGATCAGTTGCAGCAGGGTCATGGTGGCCACTCCGATGCTTGAATTGTTCGTGTAAGCTCTTATCAAGCGATTGCACAAGCCCCGTGCGGCGCGTGGCCAGCGGCCCGGCGCCCGCAACCCGCAGCGGAAGGGTACCCGATTGACGCCGAGCCTGCTCCATTTCGCCCTGTCACCGGCCTGTCGGCTGGTGCGGCTGGTGCTGGCGGAGAAGGGTGTCGGCTTCCGGCTGGAACCGGTGCGGTTCTGGGACCGGCCGGAGATGCTGCTGCGGCTGAACCCTGCCGGAACCCTGCCTGTGCTGCGGATCTCCGAACAGGCGGCGGCCCTGTCCGATACCCGCGCGCTGATCGAGTACCTGGAGGAAGCGGTGCCGGAACCGTGCCTGCTGGGGCCGGACAGCGAGTCACGGGCGGAGGTGCGGCGGCTGACCGGCTGGTTCCTGGACAAGTTCGCGCAGGAGGTGAGCGAGCCGCTGCTGCGGGAGCGGGTGCTGCGTGGGCTGATGCGCGACGGCAGTCCCGATGCCGCCGCGATTCGTGCCGCGAAGTGGAACATCCAGGTCCATCTCGACTATATCGGTCACCTGGCGATGCGCCGCCGCTGGCTGGGGGGCGACCGTTTCAGCGTTGCCGACCTGGCCGCCGCCGCCCACCTTTCGGTGCCGGACTATTTCGGCGACGTGCCCTGGGACCGGAACGACCATGCGCGCGACTGGTACAGCCGCATCAAGTCCCGTCCCTCCTTCCGCCCCCTGCTGCAGGACCGGATCGGCGGCTACCCGCCGCCGCCGCACTATGCCGACCTCGATTTCTGAGGGCGCGGCCCGGCGGCTGCGCGAACGGCTGCTGCACCGCGCAAGGGCGGAGGGGTTCGACGATGCCGGCATCACCGGCCCGGACGGCATGGCCGACGCCGCAGCCCGCCTCGGCCATTTCCTGCAGCAGGGCCGGCATGGCGACATGGACTGGCTGGAACAGCGCGCCGACTGGCGTGGCGATCCGCGTCGGCTCTGGCCGGAGGTGCGCAGCATCATCATGCTGGCCACCAGCTTCGCGCCGTCCGCCGATCCGCTGCTCAGCCTGGCGCGGCGCGACAGCGGCACGGTTTCCGTCTATGCCGCGCGGCGGGACTATCACGACGTGGTCAAGGGGCGCCTGAAGCAGCTGGGGCAGGGGTTGCTGGCCGATGCGCGGCAGGCTGCCGGAGATGCGGGCACCCCCGCCGCCGCGATCAAGGTGTTCGTCGATACCGCCCCGGTGATGGAGAAGCCGCTGGCGGCGCAGGCCGGGCTGGGCTGGCAGGGCAAGCACACCAACCTGGTGAGCCGCAGCCATGGCTCCTGGACCTTCCTGGGGGCGATCTTCACCACGCTCGACCTGCCGCACGACGATCCGTCTCCCGACCATTGCGGCACCTGCCGGCGCTGTCTCGATATCTGTCCGACCGATGCCTTTCCGGCTCCCTACCAGCTGGATGCGCGGCGCTGCATCGCTTACCTGACGGTGGAACATCGCGGCCAGATCCCGGCCCGGTTCCGCACCGCCATCGGCAACCGCATCTTCGGCTGCGACGACTGTCTCGCGGTCTGTCCGTGGAACCGGTTTGCGGTGGAGACGCGGGACGCGCGGATGCAGATGCGGGGGGACCTGCATCTCGCACCCCTGGCCGAGCTGCTGGCGCTGGACGATGCAACATTCCGGCAGCGCTTTGCCGGGAGCCCGGTGAAACGGCTGGGGCGGTCGCGGTTCCTGCGCAACGTGCTGGTTGCGGCCGGCAACGCCGACGATCCGGCGCTGCTGCCCTGTGTCACCGGGCTGCTGGACGATGAATCACCACTGGTGCGCGGCATGGCCGTCTGGGCGCTGGGACGGCTGGCGGATCCCGCACGGATCGCCGCGGAGGTGGCACGGCGGGCAGGGGGCGAACAGGATGCCTCCGTCCGCGCGGAATGGGATGCCGTGTCGGGAGGGGCCTGAACGCGCCCGCTTCCGGCCTGTCAGGCCGCGCCGCGCCGCCTGCGGCCCCGCCGTTCCCCACGGTCGGCGGAACGGTCCGCGCTGGCGGGCGGGGCGATCAGCGGCCCCAGCCGTTCGACGATCTCCGCCAGGTCCGGTCGCGCGCCGCGCTCATGGCTGTCGATGGCATCACGCATCGCCCGCACATGCTCCGGCGTGGTGCCGCAGCAACCGCCGATGATGCGCACGCCGCAATCCATGGCCAGGCGGGCATAGTCCGCCATCAGTTCCGGGGTGCCGGTATAGACCACGCTGTCGCCGCGGATCTGCGGGATGCCGCAATTGGCCTTGGCCACCACCGCATGGTCCGCCGTCGGCATGTCCAGGATGGCGAGCAGCAGGTCGGAAGCGCCGACGCCGCAGTTGGCCCCGAAGGCGACGGGCCCCTGTGCCAGTCCGGCAGTGACATTGGCGAGGTCTGACGGGGGCAGGCCCATCATGGTCCGGCCCGCCGTGTCGAAGCTCGCCGTGTAGACATAGGGCAGGCCGACGCGGATCGCGGCCTCGGCGGCGGCCTGCATCTCCTCCGGCGCGGACATGGTCTCGATCCAGGCGACGTCGGCGCCGCCGGCCTTCAGCCCGGTGATCTGGTCGGTGAAGGCCGCCACCGCATCATCGAAGGTCATTGAGCCGAGCGGGGCCAGCAACTCGCCAGTGGGGCCGACCGACCCGGCAACGACGATGGGGCGGGCCGCCTCTGCCACCACTTCCCGTGCCAGCCGCGCCGCAGCCTGGTTCAGTTCGACGACCCGGTCCTGCAGGTCATGCAGCTTCAGCCGGTAGGCGGTGCCGCCGAAGCTGTTGGTCAGGATGATGTCGGAACCGGCATCGACGAAACCGCGATAGAGCGCCCGCACCTTGTCCGGTTCGGCGATGTTCCAGTCCTCCGGCGCGTGTCCGGCGGGCAGGCCGAGGGCAAACATGTTGGTGCCCGTGGCCCCGTCGGCCAGCAGCACGTCCCGTTCGGCAAGCAGTTCCTGAAGCATGGCAGCATCCAATCCGATCCAAGCAACGCCGTTCCGGTCCCCGCGAGCGCGCGCCGGATCACATGTCGATTGCCTTATATGGTGACAGATGGCGAGTCGCCTGTCCTGATTGCGAAGGAATCCGTGACCGATACGACAGGGACAGGGCGGAGGCAGGGACTCAGGTGCCGTACAGGCTGGCCTGCGGCAGTTCCACTTTGGCCCCGGGCAACCGGACGATGGCGCAGGTACCCTTGCCCGCCTCGCTCTCCAGCGTCAGCGTGCCGCCATGGCGCTCCACCAGCTCGCGGGAGATCGTCAGCCCCAGGCCGGTGCCGTGATCGACCTTGCGTGCCACCCTTGCCGACTGGGCCTGTCGGAAGGGATCGAAGACCAGCGCCAGGTCCTCGGCACTGATACCGACGCCATCGTCGCTGGTCACCAGCAGCAGCGCACCGCCTTCGTCAACTTCCCACCCGAGGCGGATCGACCCCCCTTCCGGCGTGAACTTGATCGCGTTGGACCCCAGGTTGATCATCACCTGGGTCATGCGGAACAGGTCGAAGCTGGCGAAGACACCGTCCGCCGACATGAGCTCCAGCCGCTGCTTCCGGCGGGCGGCGAGCGGGGCGAGGACCTTCCTGATCTCGGTGACCAGGTCGTTCAGGGCGACCCGTTCCGGCTGCACGGCAAGCCCCTGTTGCTCCATGCTGGACATGTCCAGCAGGTCATCGACAAGCCGCAGCAGGTGCCGGCCGCTGCTGCCGATGTCGCCGACATAGCCCCGGTAGCTGTCATGTCCCAGGGGGCCATGGACCTGCTGTTCCATCAGTTCCGAGAAGCCGATGATCGCGTTCAGCGGCGTGCGTAGCTCATGGCTCATGGAATCGAAGAAGCGGGACCGGGCCTCCCCCTGGCTGACGGCACGGGCACGCGCCTCCTCCAGGCTGTCGGCCATCTCCTGCAGTTCGGTGGAGCGCAGCAGTGCGGCCGACAGGCGCCGGTGCGCATCGCGGCCGAGCAGCAGCAGGTAGAGGCCATAGAGCGGGTAGGTCGCGGCACCCAGGGCCGCCAGCTCCGACTGGAAATGCAGCATCAGAACCTCGACGGCCAGGAGCACTGCCACGGCGGGGAACAGGAACACCATCATGTGCGGTCCCAGGTTCACCAGGTAGGTTGTCAGGTGCCCCAGCAGCACGATCATCACCAGCGCCTGCACGGCCACGTTGGTCTCGGACCATGCTGCGTACATGAACCCCACCCAGATCATGCCGTTCAGCGTGTAGAGCAGGGTCAGTCGCCAGCGCCAGGGCCTGACCCGGAACTTTGCCGGGTCACTGCGCAGCAGGACGCCACCGGCAAGGAACATCACCGGGGTCCAGACGGCGAACAGACTGTACCAGATCCAGATGTCGCCCGGATGCTCCGCCTCGAACAGCGCGAGCGGTGAATCGAGGAAGATGCACAGCACCAGGCCGAAGAAGGCGGCGCTGAAACCATCGATGCGGCACTGCCTGGCAAGCATCAGAAGCTGCTGGCGCTCCACCGCCTCCCGGTCGATCAGCTTGCCGCCGATCCTGCGCCGCAGGCGGTTGAACCGCCGCCGGTACTGGCGCCAGACCAGCGACCGGGCCTGGGTTCGCGCCGCCACCGGCGCCTGGCTGTCAGGCGTCATCGGCATCGTCCCCCGGCCCGACGACCGCCCCCGGCAGGGAAAGCGTCACCGTGGTCCCCAGCCCTTCCTCGCTCTCGATGCGCAGGCCGCCGCCATGCAGTTCCACCACCTCGCGGGAGACCGCGAGCCCCAGCCCGTTGCCATGGCGGCGCGTCAGTTCGCGCGGCTGGCTGGTTCCGATCGGATCGACGATGCGGGTCAGTTCCTCCGGCGCGATGCCGGCCCCCTCGTCCTGCACCGACAGCACCAGGGTACGACCGGGGCGCTGTTCCACGTGGATGCCCACCTGGCCGCCGGGATCGCTGAAACGGATCGCGTTGGCCCCGATATTGATGAGTACCTGCAGCATGCGGATGGGGTCGAGCGAGACCTGTGTCCCGACCGAGCCCTGCACCACGAAGCGGATGCCCTTTTCCTCCGCACTGTGACGGAGTGCCGTCCCGGCCTCCTGCAGCAGGTCGTCCAGGCTGACCGTCTTGCGCGTGATCTCCATGCGCTGGTGGTGGGCGCTGGACAGGTCCAGCAGATCATTCACCAGCTGCAGCAGGTGGTGGCCGCTCTTGTGGATGTCCTCCGCATATTCCTCGTAGCGGGGGGAGCCGAGGCCGCCATGCAGCCGATGGGTCATCAGTTCGGCAAAGCCGATGATGGCGTTCAGCGGGGTCCTGAGTTCATGGCTCATTGAGGCGAAGAAGCGGTAGCGTGCCTGACCGGTTGCCACCACCGCGGCCCGCGCGGTTTCGAGTTCACTGGCCATCAGGGCCAGTTCCCGCCCCCGTCGCAGGCTGACCCCCAACCGGCGGTTGGCGTCGAAGCCCAGCACCAGCAGGTAGATGCTGAACAGGGGAAACACCACGCTGATCAGTGTGGCGATGTCGGATGGCTGGTTCAGCAGCAGGATCTCGCTGAAGACCGCAACGGCGAAGGTGGTGGTCAGGAACGACAGCAGGTGCGAGCCGAGATTGACCAGGTAGGTGGTCAGGTGCGCGACCACCACCAGCAGCACGAAGGCCTGGGTGGCCACGCTGTCTTCCGACCAGCCGAAGTGCAGCAGCAGGCTCCAGAGAATGCCGTTGGTGCCGTAGAGCGCGATGAAGACATAGCGCCAGCGCCTGAGCGAGAAGTCCTCCGGCGCGCGTTTCAGCAGCCAGGTGCCGGTCAGGAACATCACCGGCGACAGGCAGATGAAGATCACGAACCAGCTGATGACGCCAACCGCTGATTCCTCGGTCGCCAGCAGCGAGGGCAGGCTGAGCACGGAGGTGATGAGGCCACCGAAGACAATGCGGGTCACGCTGTCGACACGGATGCGCCGCGCCATCATCAGGATCTGCGCCCGCTCCACCTCCGGATCATCAAGCAGCATGCGCAGGAGCTTCCGACAAGCCCCTGCGCCCATCAGGTCCGAGTTGTTGGCAGGGCTGACCGGGTGCATTCGGGCATTACGGCACGCTAACCTGAAAGAATTAGTAAACCCGCCGGAACCGGATTCCCGGTTTTGTTACAGGGGGATCAAGCCGGGCCCATGCCGATGCGCTCGTCCCGCTTCCGCAACCAGTGGATTACGGGCAGGGCCAGCAGCACCATCCAGAACTTGCCGACGATCTGGCCGGACAGGAAGTCGAGACTGCCGAACGCCAGGTAGAGGAAGATGACGCTGTCCACCACCAGGCCGACAATGCTGGAGAGCACCACGGCGAGCATCAGCCGCTTCTTCTGCAGCGGGGTGTAGACGGCCATGTCCGCCCCCTCCGACAGGAAGAAGGCAAAGGCGGAAGCGAACACCAGTGTCGGCGGGGCCACCAGGCCGGAGAGGATCGCACCGGCGACGATGGCACCGAGCGCCCAGCCGGGGCCGAGCCTGCGTTGGATGATGTCGCGCAGAACCAGGGCGAGGCCGATCATCAGCACGCCACTCGGGGCGGCGATGCCGGGGGCGACGGGAATCAGGCAGGGGCCGTTCTCCAGGCAGACCGTGCCGACATTGCCGATCAGCCAGTTCGCGGCGGGAATGCACAGGGCGAAGCCCGCGAGTGCGATCAGGCCCTCCCTCGATCTCCTGCGCTCCAGCGCATCAGGGGTCATTGCTGGTTCCGGTCCTTGAGGATTGCCGACTGCGGTCCGCGGCTTCGATACGCCAGATAGCCTCGGCTCCGCAAGTCGCAAGCCGGGCAACTTCCGCAACCCTGGCCCCAGGTGTGACGGACGCCTGTTTCTCCCAGGTAGCAGGAGATGGTGTGGTCCCGGATCAGGCTCACGAGATCCTCACCACCGAGCTTCTCGGCCAGCCGCCAGGTCGCTGCCTTGTCCAGCCACATCAGCGGGGTGTCGAGCACGAAGCGGCGGTCCATGCCCAGCCCCAGCGCCACCTGCAACGCCTTGATCGTGTCGTCGCGGCAGTCCGGATAGCCGGAATAGTCGGTCTCGCACATGCCGCCGACGATGTGGCGCAGCCCCCGGCGATAGGCCAGCGCGGCGGCCATGGTCAGGAACACCAGGTTGCGTCCGGGAACGAAGGTGTTGGGCAGGCCGTCGGCCTGCATGGCGATCTCCGTCTCGCGGGTCAGTGCCGTATCGGAGACCTGGCCCAGCAGGCCGAGATCCAGCACGTGGTCCTCACCCAGGCGTTCGCGCCAGTCCGGTCTCATCGCCGCCATGGCCTCGCGCAGGTGGTCGCGGACCTGCAGTTCCACCACGTGCCGCTGGCCATAGTCGAATCCGATCGTTTCGACATGACTGAAACGGTCGAGCGCCCAGGCCAGGCAGGTGGCGGAGTCCTGCCCGCCGGAGAGCAGCACCAGCGCGCGGTCATCCGCCATCATCGGTCTCCAGCAGTTCCCGCAGGCGGTAGAGCGTCTCCAGCGCCTCGCGCGGGGACAGTTCGTCGGGGCGCAGCGCGTCGACGGCCTGCCGCAGTTTCGCGTCGGCAGGGTCCGCTTCCGGCGCGGCGACCGGCGCGGCGGCGAACAGCGGCAGGTCATCGGCGAAGCTTACCTTGCGGCGGCCCCCGCCCTCCGCCTCCAGCCGTTTCAGCACTGCCTCGGCCCGGCGGATGACGGCGGTGGGCAGACCGGCCAACCGGGCCACCTGCACGCCGTAGGACCGGTCGGCGGCACCGGGCACCACCTGGTGCAGGAACCGGATGCTGCCCTTCCATTCCATCACCCGCATGGTGCGGCAGGTCGCCTGTTCCAGCCGCTCCGCCAGCGCGGTCAGCTCGTGATAGTGGGTGGCGAACAGGCCGCGGCAGCGGTTGGTTTCATGCAGCGCCTCCACCGTCGCCCAGGCGATGGCTAGGCCGTCATAGGTGGCGGTGCCGCGACCGATCTCGTCCAGGATCACCAGGCTGCGTTCCCCGGCCTGGTTCAGGATCGCCGCCGTCTCCACCATCTCCACCATGAAGGTGGAGCGCCCGCGCGCCAGGTCATCCGCCGCACCGACCCGGCTGAACAGCCGGTCCACCACGCCGATCCGCGCGGCAGCGGCAGGCACGAAGCTGCCCATCTGCGCCAGGATGGCGATCAGTGCGTTCTGGCGCAGGAAGGTGGACTTGCCGGCCATGTTGGGACCGGTCAGCAGCCACAGTCGTCCCGGGGAGGCTTCGGCCTCCGCCCCGTCTCCCAGCGGCCCCAGGTCACTGTCATTGGGCTGGAACCCGGCCCCGTCCTCCGGCGTGGCGAAGGCTTCCACCACCGGGTGCCGCCCGCCCTCGATACGGAAATCCAGCGAGCCGTCGACCACGGGGCGGCAATAGTCCGCCTCCCGCGCCAGTTCGGCGAGTCCGGCAGCCACGTCCAGCGCCGCGATGGCGGCGGCGGTTGCGGCCAGCGGTCCGGCCCGTTCCAGCACCACGTCGGCGAGGGCGCGGAAATGCTCTTCCTCCAGCGCCAGCGCCCGGTCCCCGGCGGAGCGGATCTTGCCCTCCAGTTCGCCCAGTTCGGTGGTGGTGAAACGCATCGCCTGCGCCATGGTCTGGCGATGGATGAACTGCTCCCCCAGCCGCTCCGCATGGCGCTGTCCGACCTCGACGAAGAAACCCAGCACGTTGTTGTGCTTCACCTTCAGGGTGGCGACGCCGGTTTCCTCGGCGTAGCGCTTCTGCAGCGCGGCGATCAGGCGACGGCTCTCGTCGCGCAGGCCGCGCAACTCGTCCAGCGTCGGGTCGAAGCCTTCGCGGATGAAGCCGCCATCGCGGCGCTGCAGCGGCGGATCATCCACCAGCGCGGCATGCAGCCGGTCGATCAGTTCCCCGTGCCCGACCAGCGCAGCCGCATGGTCGGTGACCCCCGCAGGACCGTCACTGCCCAGCACGTCGCGGGCGGCGGCGGCGGCCAGCAGACCGTCGCGCATGTGGGCAAGGTCGCGCGGGCCGCCCCGGTCCAGCCCCAGCCGCGACAGCGCCCGTTCGATGTCCGGCGCGCGGCGGATCGCGTCCCGCAGCGCCTGCCGCCGCGCATCGGCGTCGGCGAAGAACTGCACCATGTCCAGCCGCCGCCCGATGGCTGCGGGGTCGGTCAGGGGACCGGCCAGGTCGGTGGCGAGGCGACGCCCGCCCGGCCCGGTCACGGTCCGGTCGATGACGGAGAGCAGGCTGCCGCGCCGCTCGCCGGACAGGGTCTCGGTCAGTTCCAGGTTACGCCGGGTGGCCGGGTCCAGGCCCATGGTGGCACCGGTTTCCTCCCGCACCGGGGGGCGGATCGGCGGCAGCCGTCCCTTCTGCGTCAGTTCCACGTAATCGACCACCGCCCCGGCAGCGGCGATCTCTGCCCGCCCGAAGGCGCCGAAGCCGTCCAGCGTGCCGACCCCGAACAGGGCGGCGAGGCGCTTCTGCCCGCTCTGGCTGTCGAAGCGGGGGGCGGGCAGGGGGGTGAAGCAGTCGGACCAGTCACCGGCCTGTTCGTCCAGCGCCTCCAGCAGGCTTTCCGGCACCAGGATCTCGCCCGGACCCAGCCGGGCCAGCTCCGCCCCGAGCTGTTCCGGGGCGACGCAGGTGGTGCGCAGTTCCCCGGTCGACATGTCCAGCCAGGCCAGACCGAACGTGGCACTGCGCCCGTTGCCGCTGCGGGCCAGCGCCAGCAGGTAGTTGTTGCGCCGCGCGTCGAGCAGCGAGTCCTCGGTCAGTGTTCCGGCGGTCACCAGCCGGACCACATCACGCCGCACCACCGATTTGGAACCGCGCTTCTTCGCCTCTGCCGGGTCTTCGGTCTGTTCACAGACGGCAACCCTGAATCCGTCGCGGATCAGGCGGGCGAGATACTGGTCCGCGGCATGGACCGGCACGCCGCACATGGGGATGTCCTCCCCCAGATGCTTGCCGCGCTTTGTCAACGCGATGTCCAGGCTGGCGGCGGCCTGCCGGGCATCGTCGAAGAACAGTTCGTAGAAATCGCCCATGCGATAGAACAGCAGCGCGCCGGGATGCGCGGCCTTGATCTCCAGATACTGCACCATCATGGGTGTCGGCTGGTCGGCGGCGGCGTTCATGCCCTGGGTACCTGCACCTGCAATTCGCGTCGGACCCGGTCAGGCCCGAAGGTCACTGCGTAGCGGTCAACCGGGCTGGCTTCAAGCCGTCTTGGCGACAGTCAGGCCCAGTTCCTCGATCATGGCGTCGCGCATCCGGAACTTCTGCGGCTTGCCGGTGACGGTCATCGGCAGTTCGCTGCGGAAACGGACATGACGCGGGATCTTGTAGTGGGCGATCTGGCCCTTGCAGAATGCCCTGACCTCGTCCTCGTCGGCCTTCTCGCCGGGCTTCAGCACCACCCAGGCGCAGACTTCCTCCCCGTACTTCTCGTCGGGAATGCCGAAGACCTGGGCGTCGGCGATCTTCGGGTGGCGGAACAGGAACTCCTCCACCTCGCGCGGGTAGACGTTCTCCCCGCCCCGGATCAGCATGTCCTTCACGCGACCGGTAATGTTGCAGAAGCCCTCCGCGTCGATGGTGGCCAGGTCGCCGGTGTGCATCCAGCCATCGGCATCGATGGCTTCCGCCGTACGTTCCGGATCGTCCCAGTATCCCTTCATGACCGAATAGCCGCGCGTACACAGTTCCCCCTGCACGCCCGGTGCGACGGTCGCACCGTTCTCGTCCACCACCTTGCATTCCACATGCGGGTGGATGCGCCCGACCGTGGACACGCGCCGCTCCAGCGAGTCGTCGGTGCTGCTCTGGAATGAAACCGGGCTTGTCTCCGTCATGCCGTAGGCAATCGTGACCTCCGACATGTTCATCTCGTTCACCACCCGTTTCATCACTTCAGTCGGGCAGGGCGCGCCTGCCATGATGCCGGTGCGCAGGTGGGAGAAATCGAAGCTGGCGAAATCGGGATGGCCGAGTGCGGCCACGAACATCGTCGGCACACCGTAGAGGGTGGTGCACTTCTCCGCCGATACGGCGGCGAGGGTCGTGTCCGGATCAAAGGCCTCCGCCGGGAAGACCATGGTGGCCCCGGTGGCGATACAGCCCAGCGTCCCCATGACCATGCCGAAGCAATGGTAGAGCGGCACCGGAATGCACAGGCGGTCCTGCTCTGAAAAATGCATGGCTCCGACCACGAAGCGCGCATTGTTGATGATATTGCGGTGCGTCAGCGTGGCACCCTTCGGTGCCCCGGTCGTGCCGGAAGTGAACTGGATGTTGATCGCGTCATCCGGGTCCAGGCTGGCCGTGATGGCATCCAGATCGGCTGCCGGGTTGGCGCGACCGACCGCCACGACGTCATCGAAGCTGTACATGCCGGCACTCTTCTCGCTGCCCATGCGGATCACGCTGCGCAGGGCAGGCAGCTTCTCCGACTTCAGTTCACCCGGCGCGCAATTCTCTATCTCCGGCGCCAGGGTGCGGATCATCTCCAGGTAGTCGGAGGTCTTGAAGGTCGCGGCGGTGACCAGGGCGACGCAGCCGACCTTGTTCAGGGCGTACTCCAGCTCCGACAGGCGATAGGCGGGATTGATGTTGACCATCACCAGTCCCAGCCGGGCGGTCGCGAACTGGGTCAGCAGCCATTCGGCGCGGTTGGGTGACCAGATACCAATGCGATCACCTTTCGCCAGACCAAGCCTGGCGAGACCCTGCGCCAGCGCATCGACTTCGGCGGACAGGTCGGACCAGGACCAGCGGATGTCCTGTTCCAGAAAGATGGCCGCATCGCGGTCGGCACAGCGCGCGGCGGTTTCGGCAAACACGTCGGGGATGGTCCGGTGCCAGAGCGGCACGGAGGTGTCGCCGACAACATGGGAGACACCGCCACGCGGCGTTGCATCATGGCTCTGGCCCTTGACGGGACTCTGTTCGTTCATGGGGCTGCTTCCTCCACCAGATGGTTCCTGCCGATCATCCGCTCCGGTCCGGTCGAGTCAAGGTGGCGCGGTCGCCGATGCGTGACTTGTCAAAGTGCCTCCATCTGGCCACATGATGCGGATACGAAAGCCGACCGCCCTGTACCGCATACGGAGAGATCGCTTGTCCCGCGTACTGCCGCCCACGCCTGCCCGTCTGCCCCTTCTTGCCCTTCTGCTGATGCTGCTGCTGCTGATCTGGCCCATGGATCGCGCATCGGCCGGACTCTTCGATGCCGAAACCTTCCGTCTCGACAATGGCATGGAGGTCGTGGTGATCCCCGACCACCGCGCGCCGGTCGTGGTCCACATGGTCTGGTACAGGCTCGGGTCGGCGGATGAACCGGTGGGCCGTTCCGGAGTGGCGCACTTCCTGGAGCATCTGCTGTTCAAGGGTACGGACAAGATCGCACCGGGCGATTTCTCGAAGATCGTCGCGGCCAACGGCGGGCGCGACAATGCCTTCACCTCGCTGGACTATACGGGGTACTTCCAGACGATTGCCCGTGACCGGCTGGAACTTGTCATGGAGATGGAGGCGGACCGGATGGTCAACCTCCGCCTGGACGAGAACGATGTGGCGACGGAGCGTGACGTGGTGCTGGAGGAACGGCGCCAGCGTACTGACTCCACACCCCAGGGACAGTTCGGCGAACAGGCGCGCGCCGCGCTGTTCCTGCAGCACCCCTATGGTCGCCCTGTCATTGGCTGGCAGGAAGAGATCGAGAAGCTGAGCCTCGAGGACGCGATGGCGTTCTACAAGCGCTACTATGCGCCCAACAACGCGATCCTGATCGTGGCAGGGGACGTCACCGCAGCGGATCTGAAACCGCTGGCGGAGAAGCACTACGGCGTCATCCCCGCCAACCCCGACACCGTGGTGGAACCTCTGCCGCTGGAGCCGCCGCACCGCGCCGCGCGCCGGGTGCTGCACAGCGATCCTCGCGTCGCTGTGACCTCGTGGCAGCGCCAGTACCTGGCGGACAGTATCGGGTGGGGTGAGCCGTCACGCAGCGCGCCGCTCAACTTCCTCGCGGAAATCCTGGGCGGTGGCAGCACCAGTCGCCTTTACCGCGCGCTGGTGGTTGACCAGGGTATCGCGGTCTCTGCAGGCGCCTGGTATTCCGGTGTCAGCCGGGGACCGGGCAACTTCGGACTCTATGCGACGCCAGCGCCTGACAACGATGTCGGCGCCGTCGAGACGGCCATGGACGCGGCGCTTGCCGAGATCATCGCCAATGGCGTGACGGAGGCGGAGCTGGAGCGTGCGCGCACCGGGCTGCTGGCTGATGCGATCTATGCCCGTGACAGTCTGTTCAATGGCGCGCGCATCTTCGGCAATGCCCTGACCGCGGGTGCGACGGTGGAAGATGTGGAGAGCTGGCCCGACCGCGTCCGCGCCGTGACCTCGGAGGATGTGGTCGAGGCCGCGCGGGCAGTCTTCAGGATGGAACGTTCCGTAACCGCGATCCTGTCGCCGGAGGAGAAGTCATGAGCTTTCACTGGACACCCTTCCGCAAGGCGGTCACCGCCGGTCTGAGCCTGTGTCTTGGCCTTGCGGTCATGCAGGGACCAGTGCAGGCACAGGCCGCCGACAGCGATATCATCGAGGTGGTGAGCGACCGGGGAATCGTCGCCTGGCTGAAACAGGAACCCTCGATCCCGATGATCGCCGTCTCCGCGATGTGGCGCGACGGCGGATCGGTCTCCGATCCGGCGGCGCTGACCGGTCGCGCCAACCTGGTCTCCGGCCTGCTGGACGAGGGCGCGGGTGACCTCGACTCCCAGGCATTCCAGCAGCGGCTGGACGAACTGGCGGTGCGGCTGAGCTTCGATGCCGGGCGGGACAGTTTCTCCCTGTCATTGCAGACCCTGACGGCCAATGCGGCCGAAGCATTTCGGCTGACCGGGCAGGCCCTGACATCCCCACGGTTCGACGCTGAACCGGTGGAGCGGATCCGCCGCCAGATCCTGACCGGCATCGCCCGTTCGGCGCAGGACCCGAACAGCATCGCCGGGCGGCTGTTTTCATCACTCGCCTATGGTGATGACCCCTATGGCCGCCCGGTCGAGGGGACACTTGAAACGGTTGCGGCCATCGGGCCGGATGATCTGCGGGATTTCGTGGCGCAGCGCCTGGCCCGCAACAACCTGATCGTCGGCGTCGTCGGCGATGTTTCACCGGAGGCGCTGAAGGATCTGCTGGACGCGGCCTTCGGCGGCTTGCCGGAGCGCGCGGTGCCGCTGGGACTGGGTGATGTTTCAATGCAGGCGGAGCGGGGCCTGACAGTGTCCGATTTCCCGACGTCGCAGACGTCCTTCATCTTCGGCATGCCGGGCCTGAAACGCGACGATCCCGACTATGACGCCGCCCGTGTGATGAACCACATGCTGGGCGGCGGTGGCTTCAGCAGCCTGCTGACGGAGGAAGTGCGGGAGAAGCGCGGCCTGACCTATGGCATCTACAGCTATCTCAGGCCGAGTGATCGCGATGGTCTCTGGCTTGGCGGGCTGTCGACCAGCAACGATCGGGCCGCCGAGGCCTGGCAGGTGCTGCGCCAGACCATCCGGGACTATGCGGAGACCGGACCGGACGCAGAGCGGCTGGCGAACGCCAAGGCCAACATGAACGGGGCCTTCCCGCTGCGTCTGACCTCCAACAAGGGGATCGCCGGACTGCTGGTGGCGCTGCAGCGCTATGACCTGGGCAAGGACTATGTCGCCCGCCGCCCGGAACTGATCAATGCGGTCACGATCGACGACGTGAAACGTGTTGCCCGCCGCATCCTCGATCTTGATGGCATGCTCGCCGTAGCGGTCGGGCAGCCTGTCGGTCTCACCACGGGCCAGTAGGCAGGGGCTGCAGGCGCGGGAGACTGGGTACCCGGGTTCAAGCCCCGGGTACGACGCAGTTTCCTTCAGTTCAATGCGAAGTCGGCCTCACGGACCGGCGATCATGCCGCCATCGACCGGCAGAGCCACGCCGGTGACATAGGACGCGCGGTCCGACAGCAGCCAGCAGGCCGCCTGGGCAATCTCCACCGGCTGCCCCAGCCGTTTCATGGCAGTGGAGGCCGACAGGGCATCGCCTGCGCGCGGATGGTTGCTGGCCAGCGAACTCAGCATCCGGGTCTCGATGGGGCCGGGGCAGACGCAATTGATGCGGATGCCCTTGCGCGCATACTCCATGGCGGCGCTGGCCGTCAGACCGACAACGCCATGCTTGGAGGCGACATAGGCCGGCATGTACTGCGCCCCTGCAAGTCCGGCAATGGATGCCGTATTGACGATGGCGCCCGGCGTCCCCGCCTTCAGCATCGCCTGGATCTCGGCCCGCATGCACAGGAAGACACCTGTCTGGTTGACCGAAACGACGCGGTTGAAGTTATCGAGCGATGACTCGGCGGTCTTTGCCCAGTCGCCTTCGATACCGGCGTTGTTGTAGGCCCCGTCGAGGCCGTCGAAGGCTGCGATGGTGTCGGCAACCAGCCCCTCGACGTCGGACTCGCTGGTCACGTTCGTGACCCGCATCTGCCCGTTGCCACCGGCGGCCTTCATGGTCTCAAGCGTCTCCTCCAGCCCGGCCTTGTTGACGTCGGCGATCATGACCTGCGCGCCTTCCGCCGCGGCCAGGACTGCCGCAGCCTGACCGATGCCGCCCCCCGCGCCCGTGATGAGAATCCGTTTCCCCTGTAGCATGGCATTCCTCCCCTGATCGCCAGTTCCACATGATTGTAAGCCAGCGTATCATCTGTCAGTTTTAGATGAAGTTCAAATTGGGGGAGGCCGATGTGCGTGGATTGAAGGACAGGGTGATCATTCTGACTGGCGGAGCCGGTGGTATTGGTCGTGCGACCGCCGGACGACTGGCGGAGGAGGGCGCAAAGGTCGCCATTCTGGATCTGAACGGTGACGGTGCGGCCACTGCGGCCGCCGAGATCGGCAATGGTGCGATCGGCATCGGGCTGGACATTGCCGATCAGCAGGCGGTCATCGCTGCGGTCGACAGGGTGGAGGCCGAACTGGGCCCCGTCGGTGGTCTGGTGAACAACGCCGGCTGGGACAAGATGGTGCCGTTCCTGAAGAGCGATGCGGAGCTGTGGAAGCGCATCGTCGACGTGAACCTGTTCGGGCCGGTCAACGTCACCCATGCCGTGCTGACGAAGATGGCGGAGCGTGGCGAAGGCCGGATCGTGTCCGTTGCCTCCGACGCCGGGCGTGTCGGATCCACGGGCGAGGCGGTCTATTCCTACTGCAAGGGCGGCGTCATCGCCTTCATGAAGACACTGGCGCGCGAACATGCTCGGCAGGGCATCACCTGCAACTCGGTCTGTCCGGGACCGACCGACACGGCCCTGCTGCGAGACTTCGATCCGGAGGGGAAGATCGTGGCGGCGCTGGAACGGGCCATCCCCTTGCGCCGGGTAGGCCAGCCGGAGGACTATCCGGGCATGATCGCGTTCCTGCTGTCGGATGACGCGGCCTTCATCACCGGCCAGGTGATCAGCGTCAGCGGCGGCCTGAGCATGAGCGGCTGATACAGCAGCGCCCGCCAGAACCGAGAAAATGTGAGGAAACCAGTTTCATGGCTTACGAAGACATCCTGTACGAGGTCGAGGACCATACAGCGACCATCACCATCAACCGGCCGGAGGTCTACAATGCCTTCCGCTACAACACGGTGGTGGAGCTGATCGATGCGCTGATGACCGCCGGGTACGATCCGGACATCGGTTCCATCGTGCTGACCGGTGCGGGGCAGAAGGCATTCTGCACCGGCGGTGACCAGAAGAACCATGACGGGCAGTACCAGGGCGGTATCCGCGGCACTGTCGGCATGCCGGTGGAGGAACTGCACACCGCGCTGCGCGATGTGGCGAAGCCGGTGATCGCCAAGGTGCGCGGCTATGCCATTGGCGGCGGCAACGTGCTGGCAACGCTCTGCGACATGACGATTGCCGCTGACACCGCGATCTTCGGCCAGGTGGGGCCGAAGATGGGGTCCGTCGATCCGGGCTTCGGTACGGCCCTGCTCGCCCGCTCGGTCGGTGAGAAGAAGGCGCGGGAGATCTGGTACATGTGCCGTCGCTATCCGGCGGCAGAGGCAGAGGCCATGGGGCTGGTCAACAAGGTGGTGCCGGAACCGGATCTGGATGCGGAAGTGCGCGCCTGGTGCGATGAACTGAACGAACGCAGCCCGACCGCCATTGCGCTGGCCAAGAAATCCTTCAATGCCGACACCGAACTGATACGCGGCATCTCCGGCATGGCGTTCCAGGCCCTGAAACTCTACTACGACACCGATGAATCAAAGGAGGGTGTGAACGCCCTGGCCGAGAAGCGGAAGCCCGACTTCCGCAAGCACTACAA
The DNA here is from genome assembly GCA_021604565.1 of Minwuia thermotolerans. Classification (GTDB taxonomy): domain Bacteria; phylum Pseudomonadota; class Alphaproteobacteria; order Minwuiales; family Minwuiaceae; genus Minwuia; species Minwuia thermotolerans_A. The sequence goes on from BQJF01000006.1 coordinate 81,764, forward strand.
GCGATAGGCCGTCACGCTCCGCCGCTGTCGGCAAACTTGCCGATGGCGGCGAAGCCGCTGAACTGCGACGGTAACCGGCGGGCATTGCCCCGTTCGATCCCCCCCATGGCCAGCACTGCCAGGTCCGTGGCTGTGGCCAGTGCGGCAGCCCGGTAGAGGCCCAGCACCCGTCCGCCCGGGTGGCTGGCTGTCGGAAAGACCGGGGAAAGCAGGACCAGATCTGCCCCGGCGCGTTCTGCCCGGCGCAGGGCGGTGAGGGAATGACAGGCCGCGCTCATCAGCCGTCCCGGATTCGCCCGTCGCCAGTGGCGAACGGCTGCCGCCCCGAGCATGCGTTCCGGCACATGCAGGCCGTCGGCATTCAGTGCCTCCGCCAGTGCCGGATCACCCGAAACCAGCAGTACCTGTCCCCACGCGAGCGTCGAGCGCCGCAAGGCAATGCCGAACGCCAGACGGTCAGGATGCCCGGCATCGCGCAGGATGACCGCCGCGCCTGCCGGCAGGTTCCGCGATGCATGGACCGGATCGGGCACGCGTGACAGGTCGGTGGGCATGACGATGGCGGGCAGGTCCGCGACAGAACGGATTGTTGCAACAGTTCCCACGCCGTGATTCCCTGCCTTCCATGACCGACACTGCCGAACATGACATTGCTCACGCCCTGCAGGAAGTGCGGGATCGCATTGACGCCGCCGCCCGTGATGCCGGTCGGGACCCGGCGGAGGTGTCGCTGATCGCCGTCTCCAAGACCCATCCGGCGGATCACGTCCGACCGGCAATCGATGCGGGCCAGCGTATCTTCGGCGAGAACCGGGTTCAGGAGGCGGAGGACAAGTGGCCTGCGCTGAAGGCGGATTTTCCCGACACCGAACTGCACATGATCGGCGGGTTGCAGAGCCGCAAGGTGGCACCGGCGGTCGCCCTGTTCGACGTGATCCATTCCATCGACCGTGAGAAGGTCGCCGCCGCCGCCGCCCGCGCCATGGCGGAACTCGGCCGCCGCCCGGCCTGTTTCATCCAGGTGAACACGGGGGAGGAACCGCAGAAATCAGGTGTCGTGCCCGCGGATGCGGACGCCTTCATCGAACGCTGTCGTCAGGTCCATGACCTGCCGATTGCGGGACTGATGTGCATTCCCCCGGCGGATCAGGAACCGGCACCGCACTTCGCGCTGCTGGCGAAGATCGCGGCGCGGAACGGGTTGCAGGGTCTGTCGATGGGAATGAGTGCCGACTACGAGGTGGCGATCCAGTTCGGCGCCACGCTGGTGCGTGTCGGCACCGCCATCTTCGGTCATCGCGCCCCGATCACCTGATCGGGACTGTGACGCCTGTCACGTGAGGGTTGCGACATAGCGCGCTTTGGTTAAGATTCGCGCTGATCGCGTTGCGTCGTATGGCGCTTCGATACCAGTTTATGGAGGATACCATGCTGACGCGCAGAAGCGTGCTTGGAGCCTTTGCCGGGGTTGCCGCAGTTGCGGCGGGCCTGTCGGGTGCTGCGGCCCAGGATGAAGGGCCGATCAAGATCGGCGAAATCAACAGCTATTCCGCCCTGCCAGCCTTCACCGAGCCCTACAGGAAGGGTTGGGAGATGGCGGTCGAGGAGATCAATGCCGCCGGGGGTGTCATGGGCCGCCAGCTGGAAGTGATCAGCCGCGACGATGGCGGCAAGCCGGGTAACGCGGTCAAGATCGCCGAGGAGCTGTTGAGCCGCGAACGTGTCGACCTGTTCGCAGGCACCTTCTTCTCCCACATCGGCCTTGCCGTCAGTGACTTTGCGGCCCAGAAGCAGGTCGTGTTCGTGGCAGCGGAGCCTCTGACCGATGCGCTGGTCTGGTCCAAGGGCAATCGCTACACCTTCCGCCTGCGTCCCTCCACCTTTGTGCAGTCCGCCCTGCTGGCGCGGGAAGCGGCCAATCTGGACGCCGTGCGCTGGGCCACCATCGCCCCCAACTACAAGTATGGTCAGGACGCGGTCGCTGTCTTCAAGGAAGAGCTGAAGCGGCTGAAGCCGGAGGTCGAGTTCGTCGAGGAGCAATGGCCCGCGCTTGGCAAGATCGACGCTGGTGTCACCGTTCGCGCGCTGGAGGCCGCAAAGCCTGACGCGATCTACAATGTGACCTTTGGCGGCGACCTGGCGGCCTTCGTGCGTGAGGGCAACCTGCGTGGCCTGTTCGAAGGTCGTGAAGTTGCCAGCCTGCTGACCGGTGAACCCGAGTATCTTGAGCCGCTGGGGGACGAGACCCCGAACGGCTGGATCGTCACCGGCTATCCCTGGGACGAGATCGAGAAGGATGAGCACAAGATCTTCGTGAAGTCCTATCAGGACCGCTGGGGCGAGAATCCGAAGCTGGGTTCGCTGGTTGGCTACATCACCATTCAGGCGATTGCAGCGGCGATCGAGGAAGGCCAGACGACCAAGACCGAACTGCTGGTGCAGGCGTTCCGGGGTCTGGGATTCGAGACCCCGCTGGGGACGCTCTATTTCCGTCGAGCTGACCACCAGTCGACGATGGGTGCCTATGTCGGCCGTACCTTCAACCGGGACGGCAAGGGCGAAATGGTCGGCTGGCGCTATGTCTCCGGTCAGGACGTGCTGCCGGGGCCGGACGTGGTCAACAAGATCCGCCCGAAGGATGACATCGACTGAGCCGTCGTTCGGTTCAGCGAAGGATCGGGCGGGGGCGGCACAGGTTGTCGCCCCTGTTCGTTATGCGGGAGCTGAACAGAATATTAATGCATACAGGTGCAGGCTCCCGACATGATGACCAAGCAGTCAACAGGCCCGTCCGTGACGATGGATGATGACCTTCAGGAATCATTCTTTCTCGAAGCGCTGGTCGATACGACGGACGCCATCTTCACGGCTGTCCGGCCTGATGGCACCCTTGCCTGGGTCAATTCCGCCTTCTCCCGTATCACGGGCTACTCCTTCAAGGAGGCCGTGGGCAGGAAAGTCTGGGAGTTCCGCTGTCCGGACGAGATCGAGGAGGGGTCGCGGACCTTTCAGGTCGAGGTGGAGGGACGGCGCTTCGAGAGCCGTTGGCGGACCAGGGACGACCGGACCATCCATCTCTCATGGACGACGCGCAGCCTGCGCAATGCCGATGGATCGCTGCATCTGAGGATCGGCACGGCGCTGGATGTCACTGCAGAGCGGGAGACCGAGAAGCGGGCCGCAGACCTGAGTCTCCTGCTCGACCGTTCGATGGATGCGATCATTCTGATCAGCAACGAACGGCGCATCATTTACTGTAACAATGCAGCATGTGACCTTTATCGCATGACGCGTGAGGAGATGCTCGGCCAGCCAAATGACATGTTCATTCCGGATTCCGAGTCGGCGCGGCTGGCCGAGTTCGGCATGGAAATCAGGCGGGACAAGAAGCCGGTGGAGATCGAGACCTGGCGCAGGCGTGGCGACGGCATCCAGATCCCGGTGCATCTGCGGGTCACGCCATTGATGGACGACGACGGTCTCATCACGGCGTTGGCCAGCGTGTCCTATGATATCAGTGACCGCATGGCGCTGGAGGAACGGGAACGACAGGCGGCGGAACGGGCGCAACTGCTTGCCGATCTGGTTGAGAACCTGAGCGATCCGGTCTTCCATATTCGCCCCGACGGCACCATCGGCTACGTCAACAGCGCCTGCGAGCGTGTCTATGGTCACACCAGGGAGGAAATGCTGAACCAGCCTTCATCAATGCTGCGCCCTGATGACCGTGTGGCGCTGATGGCGAAGTACATCCGGGAGGTCCAGCAGAGCAGCCAGGCGGTCGTCATGGAGACAGAGGCCCTGCACAAGGATGGCAGCCGGATTCCGATGGAGCTGCGGTCCACGACATTGCGTGATGAGGAGGGCAAGGTACTCGGCATCGGAAGTGTGGTGCGCGACATGACGCTGCAGAAGGAACTGGAGGCTGAACTGCGTCGTGCGGCGGATACGGATGCCCTGACCGGCCTGGCAAATCGCCATCGCTTCTCGCGCGTCGCGGATGCGGAGGTGCGCCGCGCCATCCGCTATGGACACGGCCTGGCCGTGATCGCCTGCGATATCGATCATTTCAAGTCGGTGAATGACTCCTACGGCCATGCGGGCGGTGATCTGGCCCTCAAGGTCTTCGCCCGCGCGGCGTCGGACTGTCTGAGGCAGCCCATTGATCTGCTGGGACGTGTGGGTGGTGAAGAGTTCGCGGTGATCCTGCCGGAGACCGACCTTTCAGGCGCAGGACGTGTGGCCGAACGTATCCGTTCTGCGGTGGAAAAGGTTCAGGTCAAGCACGACGGACGGGCGTTCGGGTTCACGGTCAGCCTCGGTGTCAGTCAGTTCAGGGATGGCGAGGCCAGTCTGGAAGCGGCCATGAAGCGGGCCGACGACGCGCTCTACAGGGCGAAGAAGAGCGGGCGCAATCGTGTCGAGGCCGCGCCGGGCTGACAGACGGACACCTCTGGTCAGTCGTAGTCGAGGGCCGGGAAGAAGTCGCCACGCCCGGCAGGTGACCAGTCAAGGAACGTCCAGAGCGGCCATGCCGGGTCCATGTGCCGGGGATGGTTGTCCCACTCCCTTCCCAGCAGTTCCGACGACCAGAAATGGCGTATGATCCCTTCCCGCCTCTGAAACACGTTCAGCATCGGCCATTGCGACCCGTCGGGCGCTTCCCCGTGATAGTCCCTGTTGTATGAACTGCCCGTCACGGAGAGAGGCACGATGTTGCGCCAGCCACGACCGTTGGCGAGTGCTTCGGCCTGCGCCGGTGATCCACTGATGACCACCTGCAGCGACAGGCGCGCGCGGATGTGCGGGGCGTTGCCGTCCAGGGCATCGACGAATGCCGCACACATCGGGCAGGGGGCCGTCGCGGTCGGACCCAGCATGAAACTGTAGATCGCCAGCGTGTCCTGTCCGGTCGCGAACAGGTCACTCATCCGTGTCGTCTGGCCACCGGTTCGCCGGAACTCGTAATCCTCCGGCACCTCGCCGCCCGGCGGTAACGCCCGGCGCAGGGCGGCGACATCCTCTGTTCGTTGCCGAAGCTCTGCCTCCGCTCGCAGCAGCCGGGTGCGCGCTGCGCGATAGTTCGCGCTCTCGTTGGGGAAGGTCATGCTCATCTGATGTGCCTCCAGTGACAGGCATTCCGTTCACCGTAGCGTTGATCAATGGCGTGGAAAAGCAACGCCACTTCCTGCGCCGTCTGTCGGATTTCGGTCATTTTGTCGCGAAAGCGACTTCCACGGGTCGTGCAGAAGCCATGCTGAAGGCCGTCGTGGTGACCATATTCGATTCAGGACGTTCCCATGGCAGGGGCAGAGATCATGGCGGAGAAGGTCATCGTTTACTGGCGGGATATCCCGGCGCAGGTGATCGTGCGCAATGGCCGCAAACGCGCAACCGTCGAACTGCCGGAACGTTTCATCAAGGCCATTGACCGCACGGCGATGAAGGTCGGAGCCCGCGACACCGATGCCTATCTGGAGGCATGGCGGCGCGGCGAACCGGAAAGCTGCAGCGACGATCTGGAGCAGGAGGCGGCCGAGGCCGCGACCATGCTCGAAACGACTTTCTCGCATGAGCATCTCAACTCCCTGGTCGCGAACGGAGGCTACGCCCATGACTGACATGGTCCATTTCGGTGGCACGCCACGCATCGGTGCCTCCATCGAGGCGACGCCGAAGCAGGTTCTGGATACGGCGGACCTCTCCGGTCTGTTTCCCGTGGGCACCCGTGTCTATCTGACCGACCTCGGCACCGACGACACTGCCCGGCTGGTTCGCGCGGCCCGGACGCTGCAGGAATGCGGTTTCGTTGCGGTGCCGCATATTGCGGCCCGTCGGCAGCCCTCATGGGAAGCGCTGGAGGCACGCATTCGCGCCTTTGCCGAGGAAGCAGGGGTCAACGAGGCCCTGGCCATCGCAGGCAGCCCGGAGCGTCAGGCGGGACCGGTCTCGGCCTCCATCGAGATGCTGGAGAGCGGCCTGTTCGATCGCTACGGCTATGTCCGCATCGGCGTGGCCGGCCACCCGGAAGGCAGCCCCGACATTTCCGACGCGGTGCTGGACCTTGCCATCCAGCAGAAGAACGAATTCGCGACCCGCACCGATGCCGACCTGTATATCGTCACCCAGTTCGGTTTCGATGCGCACAGCTTCGTGGACTGGGCCAACCGCATCACGGCTGCGGGCAACCGGTTGCCGGTCCACATGGGTGTCGCCGGTCCGTCGAAGATCACCACCCTGCTGAAATATGCCGCCATGTGCGGTGTCGGGCCGTCGCTCGGGTTCCTGAAGAAGCGGGCAAGCGCGATCACCGCGCTGGCCACCGGATTCTCGCCGGAACCTGTTGTGGCACCGCTGGAGGCGGCATGGGCCGCCGATCCGGCCGGTCCTGTGCGCCAGATGCATGTCTTTCCCTTTGGCGGACTGAAGAAGACCAGCGAGTGGCTGCATGAGCGTGGCTCCTGGGTCAATGGTCTCGCCGTCGCCACAGATACACAGCCCATCCAGATCGAGGCCCGTTGATGACCCGAACCCTTGTCAGTTCCGCCACGCGTGAAGTCCTGATCGGCTTTGACCAGCCGTTCTGTGTGATCGGGGAGCGGATCAACCCCACGGGCCGCAAGCTGCTCGCCGCAGAGATGAAGGAAGGCGACTACAGCCGGGTGGAAGCCGACGCGCTGGCCCAGGTCGCTGCCGGTGCCACCATGCTGGACGTCAATGCGGGCATCCCGCTGGCGGACGAGCCGCGTATCCTGGCGGAGACGATCAAGCTGGTGCAGTCGCTGGTCGACGTGCCGCTGTCGATCGACAGTTCGATCATCGATGCGCTGGAGGCGGGTCTGTCTGTTTACCAGGGCAAGGCGCTGGTGAATTCGGTGACGGGCGAGGACGAGTCGCTCGACCGCGTCCTGCCGCTGGTGAAGAAGCACGGTGCCGCTGTCGTTGCGATCTCGAATGACGAGACCGGCATCTCCACTGATCCGGACGTGCGCTATGCGGTGGCGAAGAAGATCGTGGAGCGGGCCGCGGACTACGGCATCCCCAGCTCCGACGTCGTGGTCGATCCGCTGGTCATGCCGGTGGGGGCGATGAATGATGCCGGGCGGCAGGTGTTCCAGTTGCTGCGGCGTCTGCGGGAGGAACTGAAGGTCAACACGACCTGCGGGGCTTCCAACATCAGCTTCGGCCTGCCGAACCGGCGGGTGATGAACGGCCATTTCCTCTCCATGGCGTCGGCGATGGGCATGACCTCCGCCATCATGAACCCGCTGCATGCGGAGGACATGAACGCCATCCGCGCCGCCAACGTGCTGAACGGTTTCGACCCGGATTGCCGGACCTGGCTGAACGCCAACCGTGATCCGAATGCCGCCCCCTCGGGTGGTGAGGGGGAGGGCCGTCGCAGCCGTCGGGGCAGTGAACGCCGCCGTCGCTCCGCCGCCTGACCCTGCCGGGAACCTGACATGACCGATCCAGTTGCCGACGCGCTCGTCCTTTTCATGCCGAGCGGTCGGCGCGGGCGGTTTCCGCATGGCACGCCCGTGCTCGATGCCGCCCGCTCGCTTGGTGTCTATGTGGAGAGCGTCTGTGGCGGGCGGGGCATCTGTGGCCGCTGTCAGGTGACGCCTACTGCCGGTCAGTTCGCCAAGCACAAGATCACTTCCTCGCTCGATCACCTCACCCCGGTGGACGAGACGGAGAACCGCTATACCCGGCGCCGCAGCCTTGCCGCCGACCGGCGGCTGAGCTGTCAGGCGAAGGTGCTGGGTGATCTGGTCATCGATGTGCCAACCGACTCCGCCATCAACGCGCAGGTCGTCCGCAAGCGCGCCGAGATCCTTGAGATCGAACGCGACCCGGCGACCCGGCTGGTGCTGGTGGAGGTGGAACAGCCCGACATGGCCAATCCGCTGGGTGACCTGGACCGGCTGAAGGCCGCGCTCAGGGCGGAATGGGGAATCGAGGGGATTGCCGTCGATCCGCCGCTGTTCGCTCAGGTGCAGCGCACCCTGCGCGATGGTGACTGGAAGGTGACGGCGGCCATTCATGATGACGGTGACGGGCCGGTCCTGACCGGTCTCTGGCCCGGCTTGCGGGAACGCATGTTCGGGCTGGCGGTGGATATCGGTTCCACCACCATCGCCGCGCACCTGATCGACCTGATGAGCGGGCGCACCGTGGCATCCGCCGGAACGGCCAATCCGCAGGTCCGCTTCGGTGAGGATCTGATGAGCCGGGTATCCTACGTCATGATGAATCCGGAGGGGCTGCCAGCCCTGACCGAGTCGGTGCGTGGTGCCATTGCCGGTCTGGCGGCGAAGGTTGCCGGGCAGGCAGACGCGACCGTTGCTGACATCCTGGAGGCGACCTTCGTTGCCAATCCGGTGATGCATCACCTGTTTCTCGGCATCGACCCGCGCGAACTTGGCGGCGCGCCTTTCGCGCTCGCCGTCTCGGGGCCGGTTGCCCTGCCCGCGCGGGAGATCGGGCTGACACTGCACCCCGGCGCGCGGGTCTACGTCCTGCCCTGCATTGCCGGGCACGTGGGGGCCGACGCCGCCGCCGCGACACTGGCGGAGGCACCGCACAAGGCGGATGCGCTGACCCTGCTGGTCGATATCGGCACCAATGCGGAGATCGTGCTGGGCAACCGCGAGCGGGTGCTTGCCTGTTCCTCCCCCACCGGCCCGGCCTTCGAGGGCGCGGAGATCTCCTGCGGTCAGCGGGCGGCTCCCGGTGCCATCGAGCGGGTGCGGATCGATCCGGTGACCCTGGAGCCGCGCATCAAGGTGCTTGGCTGTGATGACTGGTCGGATGCCCCGGATTTCGCGACCAATGTTCCCGCAGTCGGGGTAACGGGCATCTGCGGTTCAGGCATTGTCGAGACCATCGCCGAAATGTTCCTGGCCGGGATCATCACGGAGGACGGGGTGATCGATGGTACCCGCGTCGCGCAGAGCGACCGCATCCGGGCGGACGGGCGCACCTTCTCCTACGTGCTCTGGCGCGGCGATGTGGAGATCAGCATCAGCCAGAACGACGTGCGCGCGATCCAGCTTGCCAAGGCCGCGCTCTATGCCGGTATCCGGCTGCTGATGGACAA
>BQJF01000007.1 GCA_021604565.1 Minwuia thermotolerans
TGCCTGCAACTCCCACAACCAGAGTGCCGTCGCCCAGACGGCGCAGGTGACTTTCCTGCGCCCGACCCGTGCCGGCGACGTGCTGACGGCGACGGCGGAGGAGATCTCGCTGGGCCGTCGCAGCGGCATCTACGACGTGACCGTCGTGAACCAGCGTGACGAGAAGGTCGCCGTCTTCCGGGGCAACTCCGCAACCATTGGCGGCACGCTGGTTCCCGAAGTGTCCGAGGCGCAGTGAGCAGCGGAGAAGAGAACCCATGACCGACCCGAGAGCCAACCCGGACCCGATCGAGAACGCAAGCCGTGACGAACTGGCGGCCCTGCAGCTTGACCGCCTGCGATGGTCCCTGCGCCATGCCTGGGAGAACGTGCCGCATTTCCGCAGCGCCTTTGATGCGATGGGCGCGCATCCCGACGACATGAAGCAGCTCTCCGATCTGGCGAAATTCCCCTTCACGGTGAAGACCGACCTGCGCGACAACTATCCATTCGGCATGTTCGCGGTGCCGCGGGAGCAGGTGGTGCGCATCCATGCTTCCTCCGGCACGACCGGCAAGCCCACTGTCGTTGGCTATACCCAGACAGATATCGACAGTTGGGCGGACCTGATGGCGCGCTCAATCCGTGCCGCGGGCGGGCGCCCCGGTGACATCGTTCATGTTGCCTACGGCTATGGCCTGTTCACCGGGGGACTTGGCGCGCACTACGGGGCGGAGCGGCTGGGGTGCTCCGTCGTGCCCATGTCCGGCGGACAGACGGAGAAGCAGGTCCAGTTGATCCATGATTTCGGCGCGCGTGTCATCATGGTGACGCCCAGCTACATGCTGGCCATCGCCGACGAGATGGAACGCATGGGCCTGGATCCGGCGGCCAGCCCGCTGCAGATCGGCATCTTCGGGGCGGAACCCTGGACGGAGCAGATGCGCACCGAGATCGAGGGGCGTGCCGGGATGCAAGCGGTCGATATCTTCGGCCTGTCGGAGATCATGGGGCCGGGTGTCGCGGTCGAATGCCTCGAGACCAAGGATGGCCTGCACATCTGGGAAGATCACTTCTACCCGGAGATCATAAACCCGGAGACGGGCGAGGTGCTGCCGGACGGGGAGTTCGGTGAACTGGTCATTACCACGATGACGAAGCAGGCCCTGCCCATGGTGCGCTACCGGACGCGGGACCTGACACGATTGCTGCCCGGAACCGCCCGTAGCCACCGCCGGATCGAGAAGATCACCGGCAGGTCGGATGACATGCTGATCATCCGCGGCGTGAACCTGTTCCCGACACAGATCGAGGAGCTGCTGCTGCAGGACGAACGGCTCAGCCCGCACTACCAGTTGCAGGTGGATCGGCCCGGAAATCTGGACGAACTGACCGTTCGTGTGGAACCGAAGCCTGATGTTGCAGGCGACAGCGTGGCCTGCGAGGCGGCGGCCCGGCATCTGTCCAGCCGCATCAAGACCATGTGCGGCCTGTCTGCACATATCGACCTGCAGGATGTGGGCGGTGTCGCGCGGTCCATGGGCAAGGCGCAGCGCATCGTCGACAACCGACCGAAAGGCTGACGGAAACCGGTCCATGGCAACCTATCAGTATCCCGCGTACCCCTACCATCCACCGGCCTTTGCCGATGGTCTCGCGCCCACGGCGCAGGTGGTCATCGTCGGGGGCGGTCAGGTGGGGCTGACCATGGCGCTGGACCTGGCGCAGCGTGGCGTGGCGTCTGTGGTGCTGGATGAGGACAACACGGTTTCCGACGGCAGCCGGGCCATCTGCCAGGCCAAGCGAACGCTGGAGATCTGGGACCGCCTGGGGGTTGCGGCGCCGATGATGGCAAAGGGTGTGACCTGGAACGAGGGCCATGTCTTCTATCGTGACGAGCAGCTCTATGCCTTCAACCTGCAGGAAAACCCGCACTCCAAGTTCCCGGCCTTCATCAATATCCAGCAGTACTATGTGGAGCAGTTCCTGATCGAGCAGGCGATGCAGCAGCCGCTGATCGAACTGCGCTGGTGTCATCGCGTGACCGGCCTGGAAACGGAGCCGGAGGGCGTCCGTCTGTCGGTCGAGACGCCGGATGGCAGTTACACGCAGCCCTGCGACTGGCTGGTTGCGGCTGACGGCGTACGATCCACCATCCGCAGGCAGATGGGGCTGAGCTTCTCCGGTCAGGTGTTCGAGGATCATTTCCTGATCGCGGACATCATCATGCAGCGGGAAGGACCGGCGATCCGCCGCTTCTACTTCGATCCGCCCTGGGGGCCGGAGGCCTCGGCGCTGATGCACCGTCAGTCCGACAATGTCTGGCGACTGGACTTCCAGCTTGGCTGGAACGTGGACCGCGAGGAGGAACTGCGCGACGAGAACGTCTTCGCCCGGATCCGCCGCATGATCGGACCGGATACGCCGTTCGAGCTGGAATGGAAATCGCTCTATACCTTCCAGTGCCGCTCCATCGACCGCTATCGACACGGTCGGGTGCTGTTCATCGGTGATGCGGCGCATCAGGTCAGTCCCTTCGGCGCGCGGGGTGGCAATGGCGGCGTGCAGGATGCCGACAATCTCGGCTGGAAACTGGCGCTGGTGGTGCAGGGCCGCGCGGGGCAGGCGTTGCTCGATACCTACGACGAGGAACGCCGCTTTGCCGCTGCCGAGAACATCCTGAACTCGACCCGCGCCACCGATTTCATCACGCCAAAGACCCCTGTTTCAGAGGTCTATCGCAATGCCGTCCTCGATCTCGCCCGCGATTTCCCCTTTGCCCGTGCCCTGGTCAATTCCGGGCGTCTCTCCGTTCCGGCCCACCTGACGGAGAGCAGCCTGAACGGTGACGACGAACTGCAGGGCAGCGTGCGGCCAGGCAGTCCGGTTCCGGCATTGCAGCTTTCCGTGCCCGGCAACGCAGCGGCCAGCCATCTGACGGACATTCTGGGTGATGGTTTCACGCTGCTCTGTTTCGGTCCGGCGAACGCGGAACTCCGCGTTGAATCGCCTCTCGGACTGCGGCTGCTGCATGCCGGTCAGGATATCCGTGACAGCGACGGCAGCATTGCGGCGGCCTTCGGTGTCCGGGACAATGCCGTCGTGCTGATCCGCCCCGACCAGCATGTCATGGCCTGCTGGCGCGCGCCGGATCCGGCAACAATTCTCGGGACGCTGGCGATGATCAGGGGGGATTGCTGATGAGCGGTCTGAAACACGAACCGGGCATCAGTGATCCGGACGGCTTCTATCAGCAACTGATCGACGCGGTGCAACGGCTGTCGCCGGACGATGCGCTGGCCTTTTCTGCCCGGCTGAATCTGCTGCTGGCAAACCATGTTGGCGACCGGACCGTATTGGGAGAGGCAATCGAAGCCGCTCGCAAGGGTCTGGAGGATCAGAAGTGAACATGTTCAATCGCCTGGCCGGTGTCCTGCTTGCCATCGGACTATGGCTCCCGGTCGGCACGCAGGCCGCTGATGACGCCGCGCTCTGGCAGGCCGCCCGCGAAGGCAAGGCCATCATCTTCATGCGTCACGCATTGGCGCCGGGGATCGGTGATCCGGCGGGTTTCGACGTCGATGACTGTTCGACGCAACGCATCCTCAACGACGTCGGACGGGACCAGTCACGCCGGATCGGTGACCGCATCCGCGCCGCCGGTATCGAACAGGCGACCGTCTATTCCAGTGCCTGGTGCCGCTGCTGGGAAACCGCCGAACTGCTGGCTCTGGGGAAGGTCGAGAACCTGCCGCCGCTCAATTCCGTCTTTCAGCGACCGGAACGGCGCGATCCCCAGACCAACGCACTGCGCGCCTGGCTGGCGACCGACTGGAGCGGCGAGGGTACGCTTGTCCTTGTCAGCCACCGGACCAACGTCCGCGCTCTCACAGGTGTGAACCTTGCCTCGGGCGAAATGCTGTTCATGCGCGTCGCGAAGGATGGGAAGATCGAGGTTCTCGGCACCATCTGACCGAGTGAGGAGGTCACCATGCGTTCCATCATCACAGCAGCGGCCCTGTCTTTCGCGACACTCCTGGCACCCCTCGTGTCGCAGGCCTTCGAGATGCGTTTCGAGGCGGCGAGCGAGGCGGTGCTCAACAATCCTCATGACCTGAAGCTGGATGCCGGGCAGAAGTTTCTGCTCGTTTCCGACGTGGGAAACAACCGGGTGGCCTTCCTCGATCCGGTCAGCCTGGCGGTGGTAGGCAGTTTCGGGGCCGACCACCAGTCCGGCACGCATGATGTCGACTTCGATGCCGAGGGTCGCCTCTACGTGGCCGACACGCACAACAACCGGGTCACGATCTACGAACTCGAAGGTACGAAGGCGACCCTGGTCGGCGAACTGTCGGAACGGGTGCGCGGGCCGGAGGGCGTGCTGACCGGCCCGGACGGTCGCATCTATGTCGCCGGGGCCTGGTCCCACAATCTGGTGGTCTATCGGGATGGTGCGGTGGTCGGTGAACTGAAGGGGCTGCGTTCTCCTCATGATCTGGAATGGGCACCGGACGGCAACATCTGGCTTTCGGATGCCGGCAACGACCGCATGCTGCTGCTCTCACCGGACCTCGAGATCCTGAAGGAATGGTCCGGCCCGGCATACAGCTTCAACGGCGTGCGCTACCAGGACGTGATGCCTGACGGCACGGTCATCGCGGCCGACAAGAACAGCCATCAGGTCAAGGTCATCTCCGCTGACGGCAGGCTGCTGCTGACCCTCGGGACAGGCAAGCCGGGCAAGGGACCGAACCAGTTCACCACACCGGAAGGCGTGGAGATCGACGGTGACCTCGTCTGGATCTCGGACTCGGGCAACGACCGCGTCGTGCGCTATCGCATCATCCGCGACTGAGCATCGAACGGGCCTGCTTCACCTTCCGAACCAGTTCGACCCGTGCCGTCTCCGCCGATGAGACGCGCTTGTCGAAGCTGATGCGGCAGTGGTCACCGGGGCGGGCAAGGTCAGCCCCTTCCGGATCGACGCCGGTCAGCCGCCAGCCCACGCCGGGGTGTCGGCAGAGGACATTGGCATAGAGTGCCACGGCGTCCGAATGGTCCGCGTTCATGTGGCCGATCACGTCGGCCTCCGCCGCCCGCAACTCCGAAACATCACCGAAATCGGGCAGCAGGTCCGGCTTCTCGATCCAGTTGATCCGTCCGAACCCGGCAACCTGATGTGCGCGCTCCACTTCCAGCCGCCAGAAGGCGAAGTCGCCGAAGTCGACGTAGCCCGCCGCTGACGGATGTCGCGACAGGAAGCGGTCGCGGATCGAGGCGTCACCTTCGCAGCGAACCGCCTTGCCCAGGACCGTGACCCGTGCGCCGGTCAGGCGCTCGGCCAGACCGACCGTGCCGTCGAACAGCAGTGACGCGCGACCGTCGGCGGCGAGGTTCTTCGTGTGCTGCGCCAGGGTGGAGATCAGCAGGACGGGCTGTCCCGCCATGTCGGTCGCGACCAGCACCAGACTGCCATAGGGCCAGCCCCCGTCCGCCGCGATGGTCGACAGGGTCGCCGTCGGCTGGCTGCGGATCAGGTTGCGGGCGAGAGAGGCTGGATCATCGGTCATGTGATCAGGCCCGGCGGGGGATCAGAACCCAGGTGTCCAGATCCAGCACCACGTCCGCGTCGCGCTTGCCGTCCGCACCCTTTTCGGCGAAGTCACCGGACGGGCGGTTCTTGGTCGCGACGGTCCTGAGACGCAGCGCACCCAGGTCGCTCTGACCGGGAAGTTCGGCTGTTTCCAGTACTTCCGACCAGGCGTAGATCGTGTCGCCTGCGAAGGTCGGTGCCGTGTGCGCTCCGCCGTTGATCGCCGCCACCCACATGGCGGACCCCAGGCCATTGAAGCCGAGCGAACGCGCCAGGCTGATGATGTGCCCGCCATAGATCAGCCGCCGACCGAAGCGGCCTTGACCTTCCGTGTGCTGGTTGAAATGCACCTTGGCGGTGTTCTGGTATAGGCGCGTCGCCATCATGTGCTCGGCTTCCTCGACCGTGACACCATCGACATGATCGATCCGTTCGCCCACTGCATAGTCTTCAAACCGCCAGGGGCTGCCGGTCAGCGTGTCATCCAGGCCGGAGAGGTTGATCGCCGGAGCCTGCAGGCTGGCAGGATCGACCCGATCCGGCAGCTCGGGCACAACCGGCGTGGGGGCCGGTGCGTTCGCGTCACGCTTCCGGATCATCACCCAGCGGCAGTAGTCGAGTACGGTCTCGCCATGCTGGTTCGTGCCGACGGAATTGACATAGACCGTGCCGGTCTTGCCGTTCGAATTCTCCTTCAGGCCGATGACCGTGGAGCGGGCGGAGAGCGTGTCGCCGGGATAGACCGGTTTCAGGAAGCGGCCCTGGGCATAGCCAAGGTTCGCCACGGCGTTCAGGGAGACATCGGGGACTGTCTTGCCGAACACGATGTGAAACACCAGCCAGTCGTCCACGGGACTGCGCGGCAGGCCTAACGCCTGTGCCACCGTGTCGGCGGACTGCAGCGCGTAACGGCCGCCGAACAGCGCGGTATACAGGGCGACGTCGCCCGTGGTGATGGTGCGTGGCGTGGCGTGCGGCAGTTCCTGCCCGACACGGAAGTCCTCGAAGAAATTGCCAGCGTTGATCTTCGTTGCCATGAACGGCTTCTCCATCTGCGTATTGCGTGCGCTCGGTCCGGCAGCGATCTATCACGTCTCGGGCGGGCTGGCAGCCCTCAAAGGTTCCCGCAGGATGACTTCGCGATGGGGGTAGGGAATCTTGATCTCATTTGCCTTCAGCGTGTCCCAGAGGGCCAGGAAGACCTTGCCCTTGATATTCACCACCCCTTCCGCCGGATCGACGATCCAGAAACGCAGCACGAAGTCGATGGACGAATCCCCGAACTCGACCAGGTGGCAGACGGGGGCAGGTGTCTGGAGTACCCGATCCACATCCGAGGCGGCCTCCACCGCGACCTTGCGCACCAGGTGCGGATCGCTGTCGTAGGAGACGCCGAACTTGATTTCCAGGCGGATATTCTTGTCGGAGTAGGACCAGTTGATCACCTGATTGGTGATCAGTTCCTCGTTCGGGATCAGGAACTCCCGTCCGTCGCGGGTGATGACGGAGACGTAGCGGGCATTCAGCTTGTTGATCCAGCCGAATGTTTCACCCAGTGAGATCACGTCGCCGGGCTTGATCGACTTGTCCGTCAGAAGGATGAAACCGCTGATCAGGTTCGACACGACCTTCTGCAGCCCGAAGCCCAGACCGAGACCTACTGCACCGGAGAAGACGGCGAGAGCTGTCAGGTCGATGCCGGTGAGGTCGAGGGCAATCACGACAGCCCCCGTCAGAACAGCGATCCGGAACAGCTTCGACAGCAGCACCTGCGTCGCGGGGGCGAGATCGGGGGTGGAGAAGATGCGCCGTTCCACCAGTCGGCTGACAAGGATGGCAATCCATATCAGCACGAAGGCCATGATCAGCCCGTTGGCGATGGCCAGCAGGGAGACCTGCCGCTCCCCGATCCCGAAGGACGAGGACTCGAGCGCGTCCAGCACCACGGGCAGGATACCGGTGATGTTCAGCGCGGCCACGGCCCAGATGCCGATGGCCATGGTCCGGCCCAGCAACCGGTTGCGGACAAGCCGTGTCAGCAGGGAGATGATCACCCAGGCGGTGACCAGATTGGCGCAGATGGCGAGGTAGAATGACCGGCTCGGCCAGGTCACTTCCCGCAATGTCAGGACGGTCAGCCAGAGCAGCAGCGCAAGCAGGATCGCCCGTCTGCGATTGACCATGGCCCTGAAGACCGCCGTCAGCGGGTGAGGTGCACCGTCGCCAATGCCTGAAACCAGAGGCGTGAGTGCGCGGGACAGTGCATGCGCCAGCAGGATCAGCCCGATCAGAATCAGGGCCTGATAGAGCGTCCAGGGGGACAGAAGATGGTCCAGAAGGGAGCTGTCGGTGCCGACCAACTGGTCGATCTGCTTGCCGATAGCGCCAATCAGGGCGGAGATGTCCATGCGCGGGTGCCCCTACTCCGCGGCCTGCCGACGATCAGTGGCACGACGACGCAGAACTGTGCCCGGACCCGTGACAGGGCAATAGTCACTGCCATCGAAGATCTGGACACCATTCACCCAGGTGCCCAGCAGACCGGGCGCGTCGCGCACCAGTCGTTCACCCCCGGCGGGCAGATCCTTCAGACGCCGGGTGCGGCTGATGCCGACGGTGTCGGGGTCGATCAGGATGAAGTCGGCGGCATGGCCCGGCTTCAGTACGCCGCGCCCGTCGAGGCCGTAGATCCCGGCAGGCTCCGAGGTCAGCTTGACGATGGCCTGTGCCAGGTCGAAGGCACCCAGTTCCCGCACCCAGTGGCCGAGGAAATGCATGCCGAAACCCGCATCGCAGAAGAACGTGTGATGCGCACCTGCATCGGACAGGCTGACCAGGTTGCCGGGCATGGCGAGCAGTTCACCGACCGCATCCTCCTCCACATTCAGCAGCTTGGCAGTGAAGGTTGTCTCCAGCCCCTCCGAAAGGGCCAGGTCGAAGAAGAAATCAATCGGGTCCGCGCCCCGTTCCCGGGCGATATCGGCAATCGTGCGCCCTTCCAGCGCTGCGTTCGCCGGATCCTGCGTGATCGTGACCTCGACCCGATCCCAGTGGCCATTGAAGATGCGGGTGCCAGACGGCACCTGCAGCGCATCCCGGATGCGCTGGCGGCGTGCACTATCCGCGAAGGCCAGTTTCAGGTCGTCCGGCGGCGCACTCTCCGGCCAGCCGTCGATCGTCAGCATCGGGTAGGCTGAGGCGAGCGTGAAATCCATCGACAGCGGCTGGCAGGAGCACTGGGCATAGACCGCCCGTCCCTTCTCCCGTTCTGACGCACAGGCGCGGGCGATGCCGATGGCCCGGTCGGGCTGGTTGGAGAAGTGAAGCATCGGTGCGTAGATCGTCGTACCGCCCGATATCTCCGACAGTTCGCCGAGGAAGGGGATATCAGTGCGGTCGCCGCAGGTCGCCATCATGATGCCGCCGCCGGCCTGCCCCATCGTTTCCGCGAATGCCAGAAACTCCTCGTTCTCCGCCAGTCGGGAGGGCACGGGCTTGTTGGCGGCGCCGAAATGGTTCTCGAATGTCGAGGAGCCGATGCCGATGGCACCTGAAGCCATGGCGTCGGCCAGCAGATCCTGCATCTGTTTCAACTCATCCGGTGTCGCGGCCCTTTCCGACCCGTCCGCACCCATCACGACGGTACGCATGACGGAATGGGAAGCCAGTGCAGCCACGTTCGGAAAGGGTCGTTTGCGGTCGATCAGGTCGAGATACTCGCCGAAGCTCTCGAACGACCAGTCCACCCCGGCGTGAAGGCTGTCGAGTGACATGGCCTCCACCACCGACAGGTTGGCGAGCAGGGTATTGCGTGATTCCGGCGTGGCCGGGGCGATCCCGAAACCGCAGTTGCCGATCACGACCGTGGTGACGCCCAGCGCGGGTGACGGTGAAGCCGTCGGGTCCCAGGTCAACTGCGCATCGTAGTGCGTGTGGACATCAATGATCCCGGGCATGAGCACCTGGCCATCCGCATCGACTTCCGTTGCGCCAGTGCCGGTTACCTGTCCGAGAGCCGTGATCCGACCGTCATCAACGGCCATGTCGCCGACGGTCTCCTGACTGCCCAGTCCATCATGAATGCGGGCGTTGCGGATGATCAGATCGTGCTCTGCCATGGTCTCACTCCAGCTGCTCTACCGAGCTGGCCAGTGTGACATCGGCTGCGTGACAGGCAACCACCGTTTGAATGGGTCTTCTCCTGAGGCGAAACAGGGCTGCGGAGCGCCGGACCCTGCTAGAGTTCCACTTCCACCCATCCCGTTGGTACGACGAAGACCCGACCGTCATGGCAGATGTATTCGCCGGTCGAACGGACCCGGTAGCGCCCGGTCGCCATGTCTTCCGGGATAGTGACCGGAATCCGCAACCAGGATGTTTCGCCACCGGCAAGCGTGATGCGGTTCGGGTTGCTGCGGGAAATCACGGTGCCGCCTTCCGACTCGAACTGGTTGGAGACGGAAAGCCGACAATCGCGGTGACGGGTGGCGTGTATGTCGATGAACAGGGTTCTGCCGTCGAATCCGCCCTTGCGTGTCTGATGCACGGTTACCGGTGGCGACAGGCCCTGAACCAGCAGATCCACGTCCTTCTCCACGCGGTTCACACTGCTCAGGGTCACCGCACCGGCCAGGCCGAAACCGAACGCCAGAGCGGCGTTGAGCCAGATGTGCGAGATCCTCATGACATCAGCTTCTGAATCTTCTCGGCCCAGCCAAGTCCCATACCCACGAGTACGCCCAGGACACCCAGCACCCAGACGGCACCCCGACCCCGGTTGAATATCGCCCGGGTCTCCCGGATATCATCCTCGATACGATCCAGCTTGCGTTCGAGGGCGCTGAGGCGAACGTCCAGCCGCGCCAGTTCCACTTCGCTCATCATGCCGACCTGCCTGCAAAGAGCTGAACCAGACCGCCGGAGAGTGTATTTGCACCGGCTGGCGTGACACATATGCGGTCAATCGTGCCGGAGAGTGTCCTGCTGCCCCCGCCGGAGATGACGAGTCCCCCGTCCGATGCCTGCAAGGCATGGGCGGAGACCCAGTTGTTGCCTGCAGTGCGGCGCAACTGGATCACGCCACGCCAGACGCCTGCGCCGCCCTGGAAAAGGACAAGGCCGCTCGTGCTGGTGGTGAACTGCCCCGAGGTGGCGGCGGTGCCGCTGCCGGAGACATAGCCGCTGGTTGCCAGTCCGCCGCTGTCGCCAATCTGGATCAGCAGGCTGTCACTTCCCGAGACGCTGACCGCGTCCAGCCATATGTCGATCATGTCCGGCCCGGAAATGCCGCCCAGATCGGTGATCGTCACACTGGTGCCGCTGGATGTATCGCCGGACCCGCCACGCCGGATGCCGCCGCCGAGCGCGGCGACAGCCTGCGCGACACGCTGTGGCGACATCATCTTCGTTGCCTCGGTTCCCGCTTCCGCTTCCGCCTGACTCGCCAGAACAGGTTCAGGCAGGTCCGCGAATGCCGGAAGCTCGTCCGACCCCGTTCCGACAGAGCGTTCGGCAGCATCGCCGATGCCTGACAGCATGTTTCGTCCTGGTTGGGTGATGCTCATCAGGCAAACCTCCGGAATGGTGTTGTCGGGAACTGACAGAATGGCACCAGCGCAGTCGGCAGATCCGTGTTGCGCAGGCGCAGATTGACGTGCCAGCCCGCCATGGCGGCTGCAGGCACGATCACGTCGCCGTCGCCGTCCAGTACCGCCGTGCTCCAGATGGTGCCGACGAAGTCGATGTCCTGATCCAGTGCTGGTGTCAGGGCAATCCCGGCTGCATCGAGCGTGTAAGCGGCGGCAGCCTCATCCGGGAATTTCAGATAGTGGTTCACGAACTCATCCATTGCTCATGGCCTCCAGGGTTGCGTCGGGAAGGGGCCCGAAAATGGCGACCTGACCGATTACGCACGGCAGGCCGTTGGCGCCGGAGATGCTCGCTCCCAACTGCATTTCATCGGCGTCGCCATACAGCGCGTGACCGGCTTCGGTGACGACGGTTGCCCCATTGACCGAGACGGCAATGTCGTTCTCCGCCATGCGCAGCGCGACGATGATCCGGTCACCCGGTGAGAGCCCGCTCGCGGCTGTCAGGTTCAGTCCACTGCTGCTTGTGACCTGCAGGTCGCCATCCTGCAGGTCGAGTGCAACTTCCTGTGTCGCGGTCTCGCCGATGGCCAGCAGGGTGCCGTTGTCATCAAGGATTTCCGCCTCCAGCAAGAGCGAGAACCCGTCAGGCCTGAATGCGGATACGGCGGACAGATCGACAGTGGCCAGATCGGCGGAGCGGGTCACCTGTGATCCATCCGTCTCGATCTGGCTCGGTGGTCGGGCAGCGGCGCTGCTGACTGGCACGCAACGGCATCCCTTCACCGCGATTCCGGCATTCGTGTTGCCTGAAAAGCTGGTGGAGCCTCCGATCCCGTCCGTGAACTGCAGGATGAAACCGGAAGTGCCCGATGTACCGGGCGCGATGACTGAAGCCCAGAGCCTGTGCCAGCCCGCCCCCAGCTTCTGGTGTCCGACCGTTACCGTCGATGACCCGACCTTGTATGGGGTGAGTGTTTCGGTCGCGAAGTCCCAGCGCCAGCCGAAATAGTCGCTGCCCGCCCCATCGAAAGGTCCTGCATAAGCATAGAACGCATGCTGGGTCGCGACGGATCCGATATCCTTGACGTCCATGACCACGATGTATCGGGTGCCGGAGACAAGCCCGGTAGTATTGATGGCGTTGCCGACAAAATGGCCTCCAGCGTCGGCAGTATGGAAGACCGTCCGGGCTGTCATCGTTCCATCCGGGGCGAGCGCGTTGTCGGCGGTGTTGGTCACCCCGGTGCCGCCGGATTGCAGGTCACTGTGGATCATGTGATTGGTCTGCTGCGGTTCCAGCAGCAGTCCCAGTGGTTCCCCGGATACCGGGTCATGGGTCAGGCGCGGCGTATCAATGGCCTTGATCTCGATTCCGCCCGCGTCGGTGCCGGTGAAGCCCTCGGTCGCACGGGTCAGCGCGATCTGGCTGATCTCACCCAGGTCGAATCCCAGAATCGCCGATGGCATGATCCCGAAGCGGTTGCGGAATGTTCCACGTGCGGCGGCGATGATGGCATTGGCCACGGCAACTGACGCGGTCGAGGCACTGGATGCGGCAGAAACGGCTGAACCCGCGGCATTCGTCTCGGCAGTGCCGGCGCTGGTCTCGGCAGCCTCCGCCCCTGCTCTGGCGGTTTCTGCTGCAGCCTGTGCGGCTTCCGCCAATGCCTGCGCGCTGGTGGCTCCTGATGCTGCGGCAACGGCAGACGCGGCACTGGCACTGGCGGCGGTGGCACTCCCCGCAGCGTTGGTTTCCGCTGTGGCGGCGTTGCTGGCAGCAGTGATCGCTGCACCAATGGTGTTCGCGCCGTTCAGGTCGCCCGCCACGTCGCTGATGGCTGTCCCGGCGGCGGCGACGGACGATACATCCGTGCTGATCGCGGCAACGGTCGGGATGGCTGCTGAGATGGCCGCGAGGGCCGAGACCTCGTTGGCGTCGATGATCGCGGTGGCCGAAAGGTCGCGAATTTCGATCGCGACACCGTCGGGCGGAGCGGAAGTAAAGGTGAGGACCGTGCCGGAGGTGGCAAAGGCGGCCCCGTGCTGAACAATGCCGTCGATGCTGACCAGCAGCGCCTTGTCATCGACCGGTGCCCGGGACAGGGTGAAGGCGACTGTCGCCCCGTCACCGGTGGCAGACAAGGTGGCCGGAATGTTCTGGACCAGGGCCGCGACATCGGCAACGGAGGCCGCATCGTTCGCCGCCGAAAGCGCGCTCGCGGCGGCGGCGGCGGCATCATCGGTCACGCTGCTCACCGCCCCTTCGATGTCTGACAGGGTGCTGCTGGCCGGACCCGCGACCGGGTCTCCCTGATCGTCGAACGCAAGCACGCGGGACGCGCGCAGCGCCCGCGACGGCAGCGCGCCGGGCTTGGCGTCCGCGTCGTGGTCGGCGATGCGCAATGACCGGCCTATCGCTGCCCCCATCTCCTGTTGCGAGAGCGTGAGCCTGTCGAGTTCGTCGTTCAGCGTGTCTGCCCGCAGACTGCCGCCCGGCAGGAAATCGGACATTCTGGCGACGGTGGCCTGCCGACTGATGACAACGCTCTGTCCGGCCGTCGGTGCACTGTTGAAGGTGACGGTCCCACCTGCGGTCGTACCCTCACCCGTCACCGTGTAGTCCGAATCGAGTTGCTGTTCGGTGGATCCGACCCAGACTTTCAGATCAGCGGCCTTCAGGAAGGCAAACGGTGCGGGATATGCGGTTGTGGTGCCGTCTGCGGAATATTCGGCCCGCGGCACCGTACTGTTGATCTTGATGTGTTCGGTCATGCTTGCACTGCTCCGATCAGGTTGCGGCCCCGGTTCGCGTCGCGCCTTGATGAAAGGCATGTTCGCTTTGCCCCAAGGAGGGCCAATTGCGGTACAGTTACCGGCAATCCCGAAAGCAGTTCCGGTTTTCTCCATCACGCCGGTGATTGTTCGCAGTGCCGTCCATGAACTACGATGGCGCGGTCGTGTTCTTGGGGAGGACCAGTTCGACCATGCAGAAACCAGCTCTTGCCATCGCCGCGTTACCCGGTCGCCGTGACCGGATGATCGAGTTTGCCAAGGAAACCGAAGCCCGTGATTTCGCCGGTGTCTTCGTTACCAGCGTTTCGGCCTGTCTGCCGTTCTGCCAGGCCATCCTGCAGGAAACGACGCGTCTGATCGTGGGCAGTTCGATCCAGCCGATCTATTTCCAGACGGCACGTCAACTGGCCGACAATGCGGCTTTCCTGCACGAGATCTCCAGGGGGCGGTTTCGCATGGGACTCGGCATCAGTCACGAGGTCTCCCTGGACCGGCACGGTGTTCCCAGGACACGCAAGCCCGTGACGGACATGCGCGCCTATGTTGCCGAGATGCGGGCGGCGGAAAAGGAAGTCGGTGAATTGCCACCGCTCGTGCTGGCCACACTGCGGGACCGGATGCTCGATCTGGCGGTCGAGGTCGGGAACGGCGCGGTTTGGGCGAACGGTCCGCGCGACACGGTTGCCGCCCAGTTGAGTGCGCGACCCGCTTCGGCAGGGGATGACTTCTTCACGGCAGCCATGATTCCGACGGCGATCGACGACGATATTGATGCCGGTCGCGCGGTACACCGCAAGACGCTCTCCCGCTACGTCCAGCTCCCCAATTACCGGAAGTACTGGTCCGCCGCCGGATTCGAGCAGGAAATGTCGGACATCGAAGCCGCGATCAACGCAGGTGAAACCGACCGTATCCCGAGCCTGATGAGCAATGAATGGCTGGACAGCGTGACCATGGCCGGGCCGAAGTCTCGCATACTGGAGGGGCTGGAACGCTGGCGCGATGCGGGGATCAAGACCCCGATCCTGGTCCCGACCTCCACGAAGGGCAGTCAGACAACCGCGCTGGCGGAGATCTTCGATCTGTTCGAATAGCCTGCATGACAGTCAGGCTCCCCCATCCGCCATACGGCTGGTTCAGGTTTCGGACACGCATCTGAGCGACAGGCAGGGTTTCTTCGTCTCCAACTATCTGGCGGCAGTGGCGAGCATCAACAGTCTGTCGCCCGACCTCGTTGTGCATACCGGTGATCTCACCATCAATGGCGTCGAGCGGCCGCCGGACCTTGACTTCGCGTTGGAGGCCAACCGGCTGTTCCGTGCGCCCGTCCTGTCCCTGCCCGGCAATCATGACGTGGGGGAGGAACCCGGTTTCGCGATGATGGCGCAGCCGGTCACGGGGGCGCGGCTTGCCCGCTATCGCGACCGGTTCGGGCCGGATCGCTGGATTCGCGATGTTGCGGGCTGGCAACTTGTCGGTCTGAACTCGCAGCTTCTCGGAACAGGCCTGCCGGAAGAAGCGGTTCAGTTGCGCTGGCTGGAGGAGGCGTTGCAGTCCGGTCATGGGCGACCGGTCGGGGTGTTCCTGCACAAACCCATGTTCTTTGCCCGCCGGATCGATGCCGGATCGCCGCAGGAGATCATCGCACCCTCCGGCACCCGCGCGCGGCTGCTCTCACTGCTGTTGCGTCACCGGGTGAGGTTCGTCGCCAGCGGTCATCTGCACAAGTACCTGGATGTCAGGATCAGACAGACCCGATTTGTCTGGGCGCCGGCGACGGCCTACCGCTCCGGCCTGCGGCTTGGTACCGGGGTGCCCATGCTGGGTTATCTGGACTATCGCCTCTGGCCGGACGGTTCCTTTGATGTCCGGGCCATGCGACCGCGCGGGATGGCGCTGCAGAAGCTGAGTGCTCTCAAGCAGGAAGCGGAATTCCTGAAGGACGCGCCAGGGGGTGCAGCCGCGGATGTCCGGCGACTTCGGGCGCTGGCGGAAGTGGAGGGGAACGCAATTCAGGCCACGCATTAGACTGCCTCCGATCTGCAGGTGCGCACATCGGGTGCGCGCATGAAGAAGTGGAGAATCTCACATGGCCATGCTGGGTGGTGGAGCCGATACCTCAGCCGCAGACAATGCGGCGCGCCGGGAGGAAGAAGAGTCCAGGCGGCTCGAAAAACAGAACAAGGCACGTCTTCGCAACCGCCGTTCCCGCAACAGTGGACGACGCGCGTTGCTGGCCTTCGTCGACGATCTGGGCAAGCCCGGAGAATTGCGGACGACGCTCGGCTGATGGGGCGGGCCTGAGCCTGTGCGGTTTACCCGACCGGTCACCCGACACCGGGCTCAGGCCGCTGCATCGACCCAGTTGCCGTGGAACCCGTGGGGAACGCGATGCGGCAGTTCAACCGTCGCAACCGGGCCCTGAGACAGGTCGGTGGCGGCAAAGACCAGTACATCGCTGCGGTTCTCGGCGGCCCGGTAGGCGGTGCCGAGAATCCAGCCATCGTCTGCAGCGGCATCGGTGCAAGCGGGCACGAAGACGGGTTCCGACAGATGCGTGTCCGCGCCGTCGGTCCAGATCGTCCGACGTTTCTCCTGCAGGTCCAGGTGGACATATTCGGTCCAGACACCGCGGTCTCCCGGTCGGCGCTGGTCCACCGTGGCGATCCAGCCGTGCCGATGAGCCAGTCCGGCGCGGCGGTCGTCGATCCGCGGAAATTCTCCGGGCCGGTCATCCAGCTGATGCTCGGAAAAGCTTCCTGACGGCCCATTCAGCGTCCAGCGCCGGAGCGTCGACGTGGCCGCCGACGGATCACCCGGCGTGCCGTCAGCATGCGGGAACAGCGGTGCGGCATCGTACTTCATGACGTCGGCCACAACGTGATCGCCATCGTCGAACGCGTTCAGCACGTGGAAAACATAGCAGGCCGGAACCTCGATCCATTTCAGCGTCTCGATTCCCGCATCACGGCGCAGGACACCAAGCCAGCCGGGCTTCTCCGGCTCCCATGCGAAGGGGGACTGTCCCTGCATCGCCCGTTCCAGGCTGCCTGTCAGCGGCAGGACCGGAAACACGACGTGGGATCGGGTGACGATGAAGTCATGCACCATGGCCGAATAGGGGGTCGAAAAGGATTCCGCCCGGGTAATCTGGCCTTCCGCATTCACCACGTGAAACGTCATCTGGTCCGTGAAATAGCCGCCGGTCGAATAGCCGAAGAACAGCATCTCCCCGGTTTCCGGATCGATCTTGGGATGCGCGGTCATTCTGCCGCCCGTCAGGCGATCCGTGAACGTGTGGTAGCCGACCGAGGACAGGTCGTCGACTGCCATCTCGAATGGCGGGTGGGCTTCCTCCAGCGCCAGCAGCTTGCCGGCATGATGGACGATATTGGTATTTGCCAGGCCTGAGTCCTGACCGACAACGGACGGATCGGTCGTCATCGGATTGCCGAAGGTGCCGAACAGGGCCTCCCCCGCCGCGTGTTCCGCCAGGAACTTCGGTGTCCTGACCCAGCGATTGAGGTAGCTGGCGCGCCCCTCCCGAAACCGGAAGCCGTGTACCATCCCGTCGCCCGCGAACCAGTGATGATTCCGGTCGCGCGGGGGGTATTGCGGATTGGGACCGATGCGAAACAGGGTGCCGTTCAGGCCTTCCGGCAGTTCCCCGCGCAAGATCAGATCGCTGGCCTCCCCCTCCATCAGCATCGGGGCATAGTTGCCTGTCAGTTGCGGGTGCTTCGGGAACGGTCTGGTCATCTGGCGTGCTCCTGCGACGAGAGGACCGGTATCTTGGCGGCTGTCCAGCCGCGCGACAAGCGGACTGGGAATCTCGATGCTTGCAATTCGGTAAAGATCGGTATAAATACACTTTCATCGCTGCGCCTACCTGCCTCGGCCCACTGACGCCATCGTCAACCCCCGGCAGGGAACAGCGAGATGCTGCCTGACATCGTGCGGGCAGCGGGATCGACCGGCCTATCCGACGCGGACCCGGCGAATTTCACACATTCTCGGAGTTTGAAGATGAGCAACAGCGTCGACGAAAGCTTTCGTCACGAATATGCGACGAATGTCCATATCGCCTACCAGCGGCAGGGCACGAAGCTGCGTGAGACCGTGCGCACGCAGAACAACGTCAGGGGTTCCTCGACCGTGTTCCAGAAGGTCGGGAAGGGTGTGGCGTCCGTCAAGGCACGGCACGGTCTGGTACCGACCATGAACGTCTCGCATGAGGCGGTGGAGTGCTTCCTGAAGGACTTCTATGCCGGTGACTGGGTTGACCGGCTGGACCAGATCAAGTCCGGCACCGACGAGATGAAGGTGCAGGTCAATGCCGGTGCCTATGCCCTGGGCCGGAAGACCGACGACCTGATCGTCGCGGAACTGGCCAAGTCCACCAACCTCACGCCGACCACGTCCGGGGGCCTGACCAAGGCGAAGATCCTGGAAGCCTTCGAGATCCTGGGCGAGGCGGATGTGCCCGATGACGGCGAACGGTATGCCGTCGTCGGCTGGAAGCAGTGGTCCGAACTGCTGGACATTCCGGAATTCGCCAATGCCGATTACGTTGGCGACGGTCAGCTGCCCTGGAAGCACACGCAGGCCAAGACCTGGCTCGGCACGCTCTGGTTCCCGCATACCGGACTGTCGGCGGACGAGTCGGACAACCGTCTCTGCCACTGGTACCACAAGACTGCCGTGGGTCATGCCATCGGCAGTGATGTCACGTCCGATATCACCTGGCACGGCGATCACGCCTCCCATTTCGTTAACAACTACATGAGCCAGGGCACTGTCCTGATCGACGCCGCCGGTGTCGTCACGATTCCCTGCGCCGAATCCTGACTGGAGTGACCTCATGGCACTGAAGATCGAGAACCTCGAACGCATGGCCGGTGGTGGCGCAGGCTTCGCCATCTGGGGCTATGCCACGACCGATGACGCGAAGGCCGATGTGGTTGCCGCCGGATATTTCAATGGTGCCGGCGACATGCTGCGGGTCGATGACTGGGTCTTCGTCCGCGCGACGGACGGGCATGGCATTGCCATCGTCAACCAGAACGCCAGCGAGACGGTTGATGTTACCGACCTGACCGCCGTCGGCGGCAGCGACGGCAGCTGACCGGCCGGGGAACGTGGCGCCTGACGGTGCCGCGTTCCCCACCCCCTTCTTTTCCTTCATTCAAGGGAGGCCGCCAATGGCCCTCAACAGCGTGCAGCTTTGCGCACGGGCGCTGCTCAAGGTCGGTGCACAGCCCATCACCAGTTTCGAGGAGAACACCGCCGAGGCCGAGATTGCCTCGCTTCTGTACGGGGTCTGCCGCGACTCCCTGATCTCGGGCCATCCCTGGTCCTTTGCCACCGCTCAGGTCCAGCTTGCCAGGCTGGACGAAAGTCCGCGCGCTGACTTTGATCATGCTTTCAGCCTGCCGGGAGACTTCCTGAGGGTCCTGTCCGCAGGTCATGGCCAGTCCGGGCGCGGGCGGGGCATCTCCTACCGTATTCAGGAACGGCGGCTGCATGCGAACGCCGAGACACTGATGCTCACCTACATCTTTCGCCCTGACGAGAGTGCCTTCCCGGCCTTCTTCGATCAGGCACTGATCTGTCGGCTGGCGGCGGAGCTTTGTCTGCCACTGACCGAGAACACGGGCCGCACCGAGATGCTGGCGAATGCAGCCGAGCTGGAGTTCGCGCGCGCGCGGACCATCGACGGACAGCAGCAGACGCCGCAGACGATCGAGCGATTTCCGCTCGTCGACGTGAGAGGATGAGCCGATGCCCAGACGTACAGCCCTGCAGCAGTTCAGCTTCACCAGTGGCATGCTGGATCCCGCCGTCGAGGCACGCACCGACGTCCGGGCCTATTTCGCCGGGGCCCGCGACCTGACCAATGTGCTGGGCATGGCCCAGGGCGGTGTCACGACGCGGGGCGGGTTTCGGCATGTTGCCGAGATCGCGCCGCCCGAGGGCGAAGAGACCATTCGTCTGGCGAGTTTCACCTTCGCACTCGGCAAGTCCTATCTGATCGCTTTCTCGCACCAGCGTATCGACGTCTTCGAGGATGGTGTGCTGAACCAGTCCCTGATACCCGATCCCGAGGTTCCGGACGACGCGGACAGGTTCTTCACCTCCGATGAACTGGCCGATGTCTCATGGACGCAAAGCCTCGATACCATGATCCTGGTGCACCCGGATCATCCGCCCCGACGGCTGCTGCGCCAGCATGACGGTGAGGCCGAGGACTGGGTGCTGGGCTCACTTGAGTTGACGAACACGCCGACGTTCAACTTCCGCGGACTGACACTCGGAACGGCATCGATCTCCATTTCCGGGGACACGGCGACGGTCACGTCGACCGATGACACAGACTTCTCCGCTGTCGATCTGTCGGAAGGTTCGCCGAATTTCTGGGTCCGAATCCACGGCGGCCTGATCCGGGTGACGGCAAGGATCAGCGCCACGGTCGTCGAAGGAACAGTCGTGCAGGCTCCGGGGGAAACGACGGCAGTCGAGCCCGGCCTCTGGACGGTCGAAGAGGATGCGTGGTCCGATCTGCGCGGCTGGCCACGGTCCGTCAATCTGTTTCAGGGTCGGCTGTATTTCGGGCAGAACCGGGCCCGCCCGCAGACAATCTGGGGTTCCCGGGCCGGGTCGTTCTTCGACTTCGGAACGACCGCTGATGTTCTGGATGACGAAGCCGTCGAACTGACGCTGGATAATGACCAGATCGCGGCTGTGGAGCAGCTCTTTGTCTCCAACGATTTTCTCGCCATGACGTCGGGCGGCGTCTATGCCTGTGCCGAGACGCCTGTCACGCCAGCCAACTTCTTCTTCAGGCGGCAGAGCGAACTGCCCGCGGCGCCGATACGCCCGGTGGAACTGGATGGCGTGGTCGTGTTCATCCGTTCCTCAAGCGACTCCGTGCGTGCGACCTGCAACGAGCTGGTGTTCGACGACGCGCGACAGGTACTCGTGCCACAGGATCTGGGGCTGCTGGCGGGCGGACTGATCGATTCGCCGGTCGACATGACGGCGCGGCAGGGCACGGAGGTGGATGGTGCCAACCACCTGATGCTCGCCAACGCGGACGGTACGGTCGCTGTCCTGAACACCCGGCGTGCGCAGAACATCGCCGGATGGACGCGCCTGCGCCTGGGTGGGGGCGGTCTCGTCACGGCCATCAGTGCGGTTGGCGCACGGGTCTATGCCGTCGTGTCCCGTCAGCTCTTGGGGAGCCCGCGCTGCTTCATCGAATGCCTGGAGCCGGAGTCATGCCTGGATTCCTCGATTGTCGCAGCGCCGGTTGGCGCCTTGCCGACAGCGGAATGGAACGGCCTTGATGTGCTGGAGGGTGTCGAGGTGCACCTGTTCAGCGAAGGCCTGGATATCGGAACCGCGACCGTGGTCGATGGCGCCGTAACGACTGTGGAAGCGGTCGACAGTCTCGAAGTCGGGTTTCCGTTTGACTGGACGGTGGAGACCATGCCGCTGGAGGCCGAACTGACGGATGGCACCTTCATCGGCAACAGACATCGCCTGGTGCGCGCCACGGTTCGTACGGCTCGTGCAGGCCGGTTCTCGGTCAATGGCAGGGATGTCGAGCCAAGGACGTTCGGGTCGGCATCCTTCGGCAGCGCCGACCAGGTTGCTGCGAAGCTGGCGACAGTTCGCCTGCTCGGATGGAACGGCGGTCGTGGCGATGTCGGGGCAACCGTTTGCGTGACCGGACGATCAACCGAGCCGGCAAGTATTCTCTCCATCACAGCAGAGGTGACACAGTAATGGCTGATCCCGTTTCCGCAGGTATAGCGACCCTCGGGCTATCTGCCCTCTCAAGCGCGCAGCAGGCGTCGGCCGCATCGGCCACGCGTCGGGTATCCCGTGCCCGCACCCGCCTCGACCTTGCCCGACGTGATCGCGAAGGGCAGCAGCAGCTTGCCCGGACCCTGGCACGCCAGAATGTCGAGGGCGGAGCTCAGGGAATTGCTGCATCCAGCGGTTCGCTCATGCGTCAGGCGATGGCGGCACGGCGTGCCGTCCGGCGCATCAGCGGTCTTGCCCGTGGGGCCGCCTCGCTGGAGGATTCCGTTGCCGATCAGCGCGCAAGATCCCGGACCGTTGGCAGTCTGATCAATTTCGGTCGGGCAGGCGTAAATCTTGGCAGAACCTTGTGACTCTGGTGCAAGGTCAGGCAGACAAAGTCTGTCAGTTCCCTCCTGACCGCGGGGCTGTCATTGCTGCTGCCCTGTGACAGTGGACACGTTATCGATCCGCCGAATAACGTGATAAGTATCGGAATTCCCCTGCAGATCGTAACGGGGTAGCATGAGACACCACTGTCGGTAGGGGGGATTGACCCGGATGAATTGGCTCGGGTCCGCAACAGCTCTGACGCTTGTTGTCCTTTTGGCTGCCTGCGAGCAGCTACCGCCGCCAAAGACCGGGGGCGCTCAGCGATCCCTGGCGGGCGGTGCAGCGAGTCCGCAGACCGAGCCTTCGCCCGGTCTTGCGGTGCTGGGACCGCGGGAGCAGCCTGTGCCACCGCTGCCGCCGCCGCGTCCCGTCGCCAGGGGCAGTGTGGTCGATCCGGGGCCCGCCGCTCAGGCCAGTGGCGATGCCGAAAGTCCTGTCGGCGGTGAGACGCGGGAGAAACCACCGTTTGGCGAACTCGTGGGCCTGAATGCCGACGAGTTGCTGCGCCAGATGGGTTCCCCATCCGAGGTGCGGATACAATCACCTGCCACGATCTGGGAGTATCGGTTCTCCGGCTGCAGTCTGGCGTTGTTCCTGTTTCGTGATGTGAACAACCAGTTGCTGAAGGCCTTGACGTTCGAGACAGCGGGACTGGACGTCGATACAACAGTCGGAAGGGATGAACGGTGTCCCGATCCGATAGCGGAGAAAGTTGCTGATGGGTGAGCAGCCGCAGCCTCGCATTTTCCTGGTTGATGACGATGATCTGTTCCGGGAATCGGTGGCCCAGAACCTTGAGGACGCTGGCTTCAGCGTTCAGGAGTTCCCGGACGGGCCCGATGTGATCGCGGCGCTGGAGGCGGGCGGCGCGCCCGGCCTCATCCTGCTCGACTGGAAGATGCCGCGGATGAACGGTATCGAGGTGCTGAAGCAGATCAGGGCGGACGGGATCGAACTGCCCGTCATCTTCCTGACCGTACTGAGTGATCAGATCTACGAGGAAGCGGCACTGATTGGCGGTGCGGTCGATTTCATCGAGAAGTCACGCAGCTTTTCCATTCTGAAACGGCGAATCGAACTGATCCTCGGCGGCACGCGCGGGACAGCCGGAAACAGCGAGGCACCATCGGCGGAGCATCGGGCGGGCGACCTGCTGCTGGACACCGATTCCGCCCGCACGCTCTGGAAGGAGCATGAGGTCGACCTGACCATCTCCGAATTTGCCGTCGTCCGTCACCTGGCGGAGAACGCGGGCCGCAACATGCGCTATCGGGAGATATACGATCTGGTGCGCGGCGAGGGCTTTCACGCCGGGTCCGGCGATGATGGCTTCCGCACGAATGTCCGCAGTATCATCAAGCGTATCCGTCGCAAGTTCGAGACAATCGATCCGGAGTTCGCCGAGATCGAGAACTATCCCGGATTTGGCTACCGCTGGCGCAAGGCACGCGATGCCTGATCGGATCGGGTAGGCTGATGTCCCGCTTCCTGCGTTCCCTCTGGATGCGCCTCGTCATTCTGTCCGCGATTCTCGCCATCGTGCCTGCAATCATTTACCTGCAACTGCAGCAGGCGGACAGCGAGCGACGCAATCTGCTGCGCCAGGCGGTGGCGGAGCAGGGCGCGCTGATCGCCAGCGGCATCCTGTCATCCCTCGACCCTGCACGCCTGCCGGAGTTGCAGGAAGTGCTTGCCCGTTTCGACAGCAGCGGCAACGGCATCCGGGTGCTGTTCCGACCGGCAGGTGACAGTGGCGGCTTCTTCTTTGTCGGGGCCTGGCCGTCGATCTCCGAGAATGCCTTCGACAGCGAGAAGCAGCGCTTGCTGGCGACGGGCGCGCTTTCCATTCTGGAGGGCAACTGCGCCTGGGCCGGGCGCACCGGTTCCGTTTACGAAACGGTGTCCGGCAGCCGCCGGGCCATCACGTCGGTGACACCTGTCAGCAATGCGGCGGGTTGCTGGGTTGTCGTGACCACGAAGGCGGAGGTCGCGCGGCTGGGGTCCCCTGCGGAAGTGCCCTACTGGCAAAGCCCGGAAATGCTGGTCAGTGCCGGCATCTATCTGTTGATGGTCGTTGCGGTCTTCGGCCTGTTCCTGTCCGTCCGGCGCAACCTGCAGCGCTTTGCCGATCTGGCGGGAGTGATGCGGCGGGGGGGTGGCCGCCAGTCCAGTTTCCGTGACCTGAACCGGCTGCCGGAACTGGATGGGGTCGCCCGCAGTTTCGATGACATGGTGGGCAGCCTGCGCCGTTCCGCCGATCAGCTACGGACTTCGGCTGAAGAGAACGCACACGCACTCAAGACTCCGGTGGGCGTCATTGCGCAGGCCCTCGAGCCGCTCCGGCGTGCGCTGCCCGATGTGAAGGCCGCACCCCACCAGTCCATTGAACGGATTGATCGTGCCGTGGAGCGCCTCGACAGCCTGATCGGTGCCATCCGCCGCAGTGAGGAGGCAACTGCCGCCCTGATCTCGCCTGACAAGACGCGTCTGGACCTTGCCGAACTGATCGGGCGCATTGTCGATGGCTTTGCGGAGGTTGCGGAGGAATCGGGGGCGAAGATCAGCGTCCGGAGTGAAGGCCGCACGACAGTCGTTGGCAACAGCGACCTGCTCACCATTGCCATCGAGAACCCGCTGGAGAACGCCCTTGGCCTGCTGGGTCGGGAGGGAGAGATCACGATCACGATCCGGCCCGTGGGGGATGGCATGGTGGAGGCGCGGATATCCGACAACGGGCCGGGCGTGCCGGAGGATCGTCTGGAGTTCATCTTTGTCCGCCATGTCACGATCCGCGATACGGATGGTGCCGACGATGGTCATGACGGCCTCGGCCTCTGGCTGACCCGCCGGAACGTCGAGGCACTTGGCGGAACGGCAGTGGCGGAACGCAACCCCGATGGTGGGTTGTCAATTGTCCTCCGCCTGCCGCAGGCCCGCTGACCGCCCTGAACGGGAACAACGGATCCATCTATTCTCGAAGCGGTGCAGCGGTTCTCAACAGGAGTTGATCTCCGGACTCGCGCGATGACCGTGTTACGCTGAAGGAAAACAAGGGGGGAGAGCATGATCCGGAATGCGATGGCGGCGGCCGGGCTGCTGGTTGCGGTCGCGTCACCGGCTGCTGCCGGGGACACGTCGAAGGGTGTGATTCTGGCGCTCTCCTGCGCAGCCTGCCACGGACCAGATGGTGCCAGTCCGGGCAGCATCCCCGCCATTGATCGGCTCAAACCTTCCGAAATCGAAGCGGCGCTGAAGGCGTTCCGAGCCGACACGCGCCCCGCAACAGTCATGGGCCGGATCGCCAAAGGCTATTCTGACGCAGAGATCGGCCTGTTGTCCGGCCAGTTCGGCAGGGGGCGCTGACATGGCTGGCAGTCTGTCCCGGCGCGATCTCGGCAGGGTGGGGGCGGCGATTGCTGCTTCTGCCGCGCTGGGACCGGTGCGTGCGAATGCGGCCCGCAAGGTGGATGTCGTTGTCATTGGCGGCGGGTTCGGCGGGGCAACCGCTGCCCGCTATCTGAAACAGTTCGCACCGGGGCTGTCCGTCGTGCTGGTGGAGCAGAACCGCGTCTTCCACACCTGCCCGTTCAGCAACCTTGTTCTGGGTGGCCTGCGTCGGCTTGCCGACATCGCATATACCTACGACCGTCTGTCGGACCGCTTCGGTGTCGAGGTCGTGCACCAGCGGGCCGTTGCGCTGAATGCTGCGAACCGAACGGTGAGACTTGCCGATGGCAGCGACATCGGCTTCGAGAAGGCGGTGCTGTCCCCCGGTGTCGACATGCGCTGGGACGCACTGCCGGGCTATGATGAGGCCGCTTCGGAGGAGATGCCCCACGCCTGGAAGGCGGGGCCGCAGACAGCGCTGCTGCGCCGGCAACTGGAAGCCATGGCCGACGGCGAGACCGTGGTCATCGCCCCGCCCGCCAATCCGTTCCGTTGCCCACCGGGACCCTATGAGCGGGCGAGCCTGATCGCGCACTGGCTGAAGCAGCACCGGCCGAAGTCGAAGGTTCTGATCCTCGACGCGAAGGACGGGTTCTCGAAGCAGGCCCTGTTCATGCAGGCCTGGACCAGGCTCTACCCCGGCATTGTCGAACATGTCCCGGCCCGCGACGACGGACGGATCGTCAACGTGAGCGCGTCCGAGCGATGGGTGGAGACGGCGTTCGGCACGCGCCACTCCGGCGGCGTCATCAACGTCATACCGCCCCAGTGGGCGGGGGCCATAGCTCGCGACGCCGGACTGGCCAATGCGGACGGCTGGTGTCCGGTCGATCCGACGACATTCGCGTCCGACCTGGCACCGGACATTCATGTCATCGGCGATGCCGCGATTGCCGGGCAGATGCCGAAGTCGGGTTTCTCCGCCAACAGTCAGGGCAAGGTGGCCGCCGCGAACATTGTCCGGGCACTGGCGGGCGAGGCACCGATCTCCGGCTCCTTCGCAAATACCTGCTACAGTCTCGTGGCTCCGGATTACGGCATCTCTGTCGCCAAGGTCTACCGCTCCACCCCCGGCGGCATCATCGGAATCGACGGCTCCGGTGGCCTCAGCCCGATGGACGCCGGTCCCGAAGTCCGCGCCCACGAGGCGGCATTCGCGGAAGGCTGGTACGCCTCCATCACCGGGGACATGTTCGGGTAGATCATCTTGCCACGGCAACCGCGCTGCCCGTCACGGCTGAAACATGACAGGCATCGCGGGTTTTCAGGTCAGCCCTTGCTGTTCTGGCGGTTCGCGATCAGGTCGTCGACGACCGCCGGTTCCGCCAGAGTGGAGGTGTCGCCCAGACTGCCGAAGTCGTCCTCGGCGATCTTGCGCAGGATGCGGCGCATGATCTTGCCGGAGCGGGTCTTCGGCAGACCGGGGGCCCACTGCAGCTTGTCGGGGCTGGCGATGGGGCCGATTTCCTTGCGTACCCACTGCACCAGTTCCTTCTTCAGGTCGTCGCTGCTCTCGACGCCGGAATTCAGGGTGACATAGGCATAGATGCCCTGGCCCTTCACGTCGTGCGGATAGCCGACAACTGCGGCTTCGGCGACGTTGGCGTGGGCGACCAGGGCGCTCTCGACCTCCGCCGTGCCCATGCGATGGCCGGAGACATTGATGACGTCGTCCACCCGGCCCGTGATCCAGAAATAACCGTCCTCGTCCCGGTTCGCCCCGTCGCCGGTGAAATAGCGCCCCGGATAGGTGGAGAAATAGGTCTGGATGAAGCGTTCGTGGTCGCCATAGACCGTTCGCATCTGGCCTGGCCAGCTGTCGGTGATGCAGAGGTTGCCGCTGGCGGTGCCTTCCAGTTCCGCGCCCTTCTCGTCCACCAGAATGGGCTTGATGCCGAAGAAGGGACGGGTGGCGGAGCCGGGCTTCAGGGCGGTGGCTCCGGGCAGCGGCGTGATCAGGATGCCGCCGGTCTCCGTTTGCCACCAGGTGTCCACGATCGGGCAGCGGGCGTCACCAACGACGTCGTAGTACCACTGCCAGGCCTCCGGGTTGATGGGTTCCCCGACGGAGCCGAGCAGGCGCAGCGACTTGCGGCTGGCGGCCTTGACGGGGGCGTCACCGGCACCCATCAGCGCCCGGATGGCGGTTGGCGCGGTGTAGAACAGGCTGACGTTGTGCTTGTCGCAGACCTGCCAGAAGCGGCCATTGTCGGGATAGTTCGGCACGCCCTCGAACATCAGCGTGATGGCGCCATTGGCCAGCGGTCCGTAGAGGATATAGCTGTGGCCGGTGACCCAGCCGACGTCGGCGGTGCACCAGTAGACCTCCCCCGGCTTGTAGTCGAAGACATATTCATGGGTCATGGAGGCATAGACCATGTAGCCGCCGGTGGTGTGCAGCACCCCCTTCGGCTTGCCGGTGGAGCCGGAGGTATAGAGGATGAACAGAGGATCCTCCGCATTCATCGGATCCGGCGGGCAGTCAGCGGACTGCGCCGCCGTCAGTTCCT
This sequence comes from Minwuia thermotolerans, assembly GCA_021604565.1. GTDB lineage: Bacteria > Pseudomonadota > Alphaproteobacteria > Minwuiales > Minwuiaceae > Minwuia > Minwuia thermotolerans_A. The sequence continues at coordinate 28,113 of BQJF01000007.1, forward strand.
CGTACCAGACGTCGCGGCTGTCGTTCCAGGCCACGTCACCGCCGGTGCGCCGGACCACGACCACGGTCTTCACGTCCAGCCCGCGCCCGTCGATGGCGGCGTCCGTATTGGCCTTCAGCGGGATCTTGCGCCCGCCGCGCACGCCCTCGTCCGCCGTGATGACGCAGGTGGATTCGCAGTCCTCGATCCGCCCGGCCAGCGCGTCGGGGGAGAACCCGCCGAAGACCACCGAATGCACGGCGCCGATGCGGGCACAGGCCAGCATGGCGACGGCGGCTTCGGGAATCATCGGCATGTAGATGGTGACGCGATCCCCCTTCTGCACGCCGCGCGCCTTCAGCCCGTTGGACAGGCGACAGACGCGTTCGTGCAGGTCGCGATAGGTGATGCGCTCGTCCTGGTCGGGCTCATCCCCCTCCCAGATGATCGCGGTCTGGTCGCCCTTGTCAGCCAGGTGGCGGTCGAGGCAATTGGCGGAGGCGTTCAGTTCGCCATCGGCATACCACTTGATGTGCAGGTCATCGGCGTTGAAGGAAACGTCCTTCACCTGGGTGTAGTCCTTCGACCAGGTGATGCGCTTGCCGTGTTCCGCCCAGAAGCCCTCGTTGTCCTCGATGGAGCGCTCGTACATGGCGAGGTAGGTATCGTTGTCCACGTGGGCGCTTGCCGCCCAATCGTCGCTGACGGGATAGGAATTTGCCATGGTCTGGTATCCTCCGGGCGTGCGTTTCTTGTTGGCTGAAACGTGACATGTCAGGCGGTTGTGCCGCAACGGTAAGCTTTGCCGCAACGGTATGCATTGTTGCCACGGCAGGCCCGGTCGCGTCCGTGTCGCGGCTCAGGCCACCCAGAACCGTCGGGTGAACAGCACCAGCACGGTGAACAGCTCCAGTCGGCCCAGCAGCATGCCCGCCGACAGCAGCCACTTGGCGGTATCGGGAAGGGGCTGGAAATTGCCGCTGGGGCCGATGATGTCGCCCAGCCCCGGGCCGACGTTTGCCACGGCGGTTGCGGCGCCCGAGAGTGCCGTCGTCATGTCCAGACCGGTGAGCGTCAGCAGGAAGGCAAGCACCCCGAACACCATCGCGAACAGGAAGAAATAGCTCATCACCGCATCGGTGACGTGGCTTTCGATGGGGCGACCGTTGAAGCGTGGCACCAGTACGGAGTTGGGTCGGATCAGCTCCTGGATCTGCACCCGCGCATTCTCGAACATCACCCGGAAGCGGAAGATCTTGATGCCGCAACTGGTGGACCCGGCGCAGCCGCCGATGAACATGGCGAAGAAGAACACCACCGTCGCGGCGCGCCCCCACTCGCCATAGTCGGCGGAGGCATAGCCTGTGCCGGTCATGACCGAGATGACGTTGAACAGCATCAGCCGCAGCCCCTCCACCGGCTCGACCTGCAGGAACAGGTCGGTCAGCAGGGCCACCAGCGCCAGCAGGCCGCCGATGGTCAGGAAGAACCAGCGTACCTGGGTGTCGCGCCACAGCGCCATGGGCCGTCCGCGCACCGCCTGGAGGTAGAGCACGAATGGCAGCGACCCGAGGACCATGAACACGATCATGATCCATTCCATGCCCGGATTGGCGAAGCCGCCGACCGATGCATCACGGGTGGAAAATCCGCCCGTGGCGACAGTGGTCATGGCATGGGCCATGGCGTCGAAGGCTCCCAGGCCGCTGCCCCACAGCAGCACGGCACAGACCAGTGTCAGCACCAGATAGATCACGGCGGTCGCCCCGGCGATCTGCGCCGCGCGCGGCATGGCCTTGTCGGAACTCTCGGAGCTTTCCATGCGGAACAGCTGCATGCCACCGATCTGCAGCAGCGGCAGCACGGCAATCGCCGTGACAATGATGCCGACCCCGCCCAGCCATTGCAGGATGGAGCGCCAGATCAGGATGCCGGGCGGCGCATTGTCCAGTCCGATGATGACGGTGGAACCAGTGGTGGTCAGGCCCGACATGGCTTCGAAGAAGGCATCCGTATAGGACATCTCCAGCCCGGCCAGCACGAAGGGCAGGGCAGCCAGCGTCGGCAGCACCAGCCAGACGGAGGTGGTCAGCACGAACGCCCCGCGCAGGCTCAGCCGGATGCCCCGCCGCCAGGTGCAGGCCACGACCGTGCCGCCCAGGAAACCGGAGGCGGCGGAGGAGGCCAGGAAGACCTGATAGTCGGCGTTCCCCGCCACCAGGTCGACCGCCGCCGGGATCAGCATGGCAGCCGACAACATCACCGCGAAGATACCGTTGATCAGGAATATGCCCCGTGGGTCACCCATGCGGGTTCGATTCAGTTCAGTTGCGTGGCCCGGCGGGGCAGGTCGAGGGAGAAGGGCGGGATGGCGATGCGGAACCGGTCGCCGGTGCCGGACAGCATGCCGTAATGTCCCACCATGATGCCGCTGGGCGTGCTCAGCGGGCAGCCGCTGGCGTAGGAAAAGCTCTGCCCCGGCCGCAGGATCGGCTGCTTGCCGATGACACCCGGCCCTTCGACTTCCTCCACGCGGCCATTGCCGTCGGTGATGTGCCAGTACCGGTCCAGCAGTTGCACCGTGTCCTGGCCATTGTTCTCGATCGTCACCTCATAGGCCCAGACGTAGCGGCTCTTCGCCGGTTCCGACTGTTTCGCCAGATACACGGGTTTCACGCGCACCGTCAGATCGCCGGTGCGGGCGACATAGCGGCCATCAGTATCGAATTGCTGTTCTGCGGACATGTCGCGGAGTATCCGGCGCACCCCGTTGATTGTCCAGCGAGCGCATTGCCTCTCCCCAAGGACGTGTTGCCCGGACCTGATCCGGGCATCCAGCGTACCGCAGGGGCGTGGGAGACTGGACTCGCGGGTCAAGCCCGCGAGCGACGTGGTGGGGAGGAGTGGAACGTGCCACCCTTACCAGCGGAAACGGGCAGTGCAGGCGCCAGCGATTGGAGTGTTTCGCCTCCCACAATGACGTCCTGCCCGGACTTGATCCGGGCATCCAGCGTGCCGCACCGGCGTCGGAGACTGGACTCGCGAGCCACGCCCACCCGCACCCGCCACCTGTTTCAGCCGACGCTGCACGACCCTCCGCCCAGCACGCAGAACCGCGCGCAATGGGGGTGATTCAGCGGCACGTCGGCGGCGGCCTGTTCCAGTGTTTCACCCAGGTCGAAGCGTTCGTCGTAGGGCAGCAGGGTGCAGGGCACTACGGTCGCTACAGGCTCCCCCTTGCGTTTCACCACCATGCGGGAGGTGGCGCACATCATCGCGTCCGGGTTGACGTCCAGGATGCCCCAGCAGGCGGTGGTGATCTCCGGTACGTCCGCCGAGCCGTCCATCTCCGGGAACAGCACCAGCCGTTCCGGGTCCTGCGCGTCGATGCCGATGTTGCGCTCCGTGAACAGCCGCGCGAACCCGGCGCGCAACTGCGCCTCAGTCTCCTGCCACATGGTGCGCCCGGCCACCGAGAGGTGGAACCCGTTCGCCGCCAGCCAGTCGAGGCCGGGCAGCATCCGTTCCCAGGCGTGCGCCCCGCGCTCCAGCTCGTGCAGCCGCGCGGCGTAATGGTCGATGGAGACCCGCAGCCGCAACTGCTCCCCGAATTCCTGCCGCAGTGCCAGCAGGCCGTCGGCGCATTTCATCATCGGTCGCATGGCGTTGGTCAGCACCAGCACGCGATAGCCGCGGCTCAGCGCATCGCGCAGCATCGGCAGGAAGTCCGGATTCATGAACGGCTCCCCGCCCGTGAAACCGATCTCCGCCGTGCCGCCGCGCACGTCCGCCTCGTCCAGGAACCGCTGCACCTCCGCCGCTGTCAGATAGACGAGACGGTCATTGCTCGGGCTGGATTCGATGTAGCAGTTGGCGCATTCCAGATTGCACAGCGTGCCGGTATTGAACCACAGCGTCGTCAACCGCTTCAGCGCCACGGAAGCCCGCGTGCTGCCGTCGGCGGTGGTCGACGGATCGCGGAACTTGGCCGGGTCGATGCCCGGATGGACGGGGTTCAGCGCGGCATCGGTCATGGTCACTCCCGGTCTGTCCCGGCACGGATCGCTCAAGGCCTTGATTCGCCTCAGCCTCCGCCCGGCATCCCGGCGAAGGTGGGCAGGTCCGCCCCCCTTGTCAACGCAGAGCCCCCGTCGCTCACGCGGGGGTGATGGGGATGTGCGAACGGAGGAGTCGCAAACGACACCGCGCGGCCCCGCTTGCCAGCGCCCCGGAATCCGGCTATGCGCTTGTCCGTGGCTGACGCGCTGGCGAGGCCACCCGGCGGGTATGATGTAATGGTAGCCTGTCAGCTTCCCAAGCTGAACGCGGGGGTTCGATTCCCCCTACCCGCTCCAACGTGCCTCGCCGTTCAGCAATCCCCCGGAACTCATTTCCTGTCAGGCACCTAGGGTCCATGGCATCGCAGCCATGAACCGGAGGTCGCCTTGTGACAGCGCCAGATTCCGAGACCGCCAAGCCTGCCCCGTCCCGTCGCCGCAAGGCCACAACGCCGGAGGCTGATCCGGGCGCGCTGGCGCGGGAGCATGCCCTCGACCAGCGGCTGTCCATCTTTCGCAATGATCCGCTGGGCTTCGTGCGCTGGGCGTTTCCCTGGGGGCGGAAGGGGACGCCGTTGAGCCGGCACATGGGGCCGGACCGCTGGCAGGCGGAGGTGCTGGACGCCATCGGCGCGCGGCTTCGGGCTGGGCTGAGGACGGAACAAACCACCGAGCCGACCCTGATCGCGGTCTCCAGCGGGCATGGTGTCGGCAAGTCGGCGCTGGTGTCCTGGCTGGTGCTCTGGGCCATCGCCACGATGGAGGACACCCGCGGTACGGTCACCGCCAATACGGAGACGCAGTTGCGCACCAAGACCTGGTCGGAGCTGTCGAAGTGGCACCGGCTGGCGCGGGTCCGGCACCGTTTCAGCCAGATGTCGAATTCGATCCGGGCGAAGGCGGCGGGCAGTTCCGGCAACTGGCGCATCGACATGGTGCCCTGGTCGCTGACCCAGACGGAGGCCTTCGCCGGGTTGCACAATCTGGAGAAGCGGCTGCTGCTGGTCTTCGACGAGGCGAGCGCGATTCCCGACCTGATCTGGGAGGTGACGGAGGGATCGCTGATCGACCGGGGGACGGAGATCGTCTGGGTGGTCTTCGGCAATCCGACCCAGACCACGGGACGGTTCTTCGACTGTTTCCACGGGCTGCGTCACCGCTGGCAGTGCTGGACGGTGGATTCGCGCTCGACGCGCCTGACCAACCGCACACAGATCGACCGCTGGATCGCCGACTACGGCCCTGACTCCGACTTTGTGAAGGTGCGGGTGAAGGGAGAGTTCCCGGCCACCAGCGTGCGCCAGTTCATCCCCGCGCGGCTGGTGGATGCGGCGCGGGCGCGGCAGGGGGAGGTGGATCACGACCCGGAGGCCCCGCGCGTCATGGGGGTGGATGTGGCCCGCTTCGGCGACGACTGCTCCGTCATCCTGCTGCGCCAGGGCAACCGGATCGTCGGCGAGATCGAGCGTCATCAGGGTCTGGACCTGATGCAGTTCGCCGCCATCGTCAACGACCGGATCGAACTGTGGAAACCCAACGGTGTCTTCGTTGACGGGGCCGGCGTCGGTGGCGGCGTGGTGGACCGGCTGCGGCAACTGGGCCGCAAGGTGCACGACGTCAATGGCGGCAGCGCCCCGCGCCAGCGCCGCGACTATGCCAACCGTCGGGCGGAGATGTGGGATCGGATGCGCAAATGGCTCCGCACCGGGGCGCTGCCCGACGACGCCGACCTGATCAGCGACCTGAAGGGACCGGAATACGGCTTCGACAGCACCGGCCATATCCTGCTGGAGAAGAAGGAGAAGATGAAGGCGCGTGGCCTTGCCTCCCCCGATGCCGCCGACGCCCTGGCACTCACCTTCGCCGACCCGGTCGCCGCCAACCGGCGCCTGCACCAGCGGTTCATGGCGCGGACGGCGTTCAATCCGCTGTAGGGGAGCGCAAGTCGCCCAATCCCATTCCACGCCTCACATCCAAAAAACCTGAACACAGTTGCTTGACCCGGGTACCCAGTCTCGGACGTTCGTGCGGCACTGCTGGGCCGCCGGATCAAGTCCGGCGGCGGCGTCAGTTGATGTTGGTCGTGTGGACCAACATCCGTCGCCACCAACCACGATGCTCGCGGACTTGATCCGCGAGCCCAGCCTCCCACGCTTGTGCGACTCTCTTGGGCCGCCGGATCAAGTCCGGCGGCGGCGTCAGTTGATGTGGGTCGTGTGGACCAACACCCGTCGCCATCAACCACGATGCTCGCGGACTTGATGCGCGAGCCCAGCCTCCCACGCCTGCGAGGCACTGCCGGGCCGCCGGGTCAAGTCCGGCGGCGACGTCGGTGGGGAGGTGGTTCAGAGTGAGATCTGAAGCCTGGAAGAAGGGGACTTTACCCCGCTCATCCGGCCCATCTTGCTCTTCCCCCCTTGAGAGGGAAGTGGCCGCGCAGCGGTCGATGGGGGGTGGAGCCGCAGGCTGTTGCGCTGTGGTGAGGTCATGGCGGTTCGGCTATGCCGATTCACCCCCTCCTCGGTCCTCCCCCGTCGAGGGGGAGGAAGAATGGGACGGCGACGTCGTGGTTCGTTTTCCCGCTTCAGTCCTCGTGAAAGCGGCCGCTGCGTCCGGCGCCGGCGCTGAAGCGGCTGGCGCCGGCCTGAGCCTCCGTACGCTTCGCTGCCTCGGCACGGATCGCCTCGGCCTTCAGCGCCTCGGTCTCGCTGCCGTCGAAGGCAGCCCAGGCGGAGGCGCGGTCGGCACGCATGGCCAGCGGCGGGTGGCGCACGATCTCCTCAGCCAGCGCGCGGGCAACATCCAGAGCCTCACCTGCAGCCGCGCGCCGGTCGGCCAGACCGATGGCCAATGCCTCGTCGATCCGTACCTCCCGCCCGGTCAGCAGCATGTCCAGCGCGCGGGACCGGCCAACCACGTGGGGCAGGCGGGTGGGGGTGCCGTCGCTCATCGGCACACCGAAGCGGCGACAGAAGACGCCGAAAACCGCTGTCTCGCTGGCCACCCGCAGGTCGGCCCAGAGCGCGACTCCCAGGCCCCCAGCGACCGCGTGACCCTCCACCGCCGCGATCACCGGCTTGGCACAGGGGCGGCTGAGGGGGCCATCGGTCCCGGCCCAGGCCTGGTAGGTCGCGCCTTCGCTGGCCAGTTGCTTCAGGTCGGCCCCGGCACAGAATCGCCCGCCCGCTCCGGTCAACAGCACGGCAGCGATCGCGTCATCCGCCTCCACTTCCGCAATGGCCCGGCCCAGCGCCGCCGCCGCCTTCGGGTCCAGCGCGTTGCGGGCCTGCGGGCGGTCGATGGTGATGGTGGCAATGGCGCCGTCGCGGGTCAGCAGGATGCCGTCGGACATGCTCGCGACCTCAGTTGGCGGGGCCGTCGGTACCGTCAGCACCCAGCAGTTCGACCATGTCGCGCAGCGCGTCCTTGGCGGCGGAACCCAGCGTGGTCTGCATCGACTGCACCAGCGTGGCCATGACGGCGGCGGAGAAGATCTCCCGATCCAGCCCCTGCTCGGCGCATTCCTCCAGCGCCTTGTCGAGGTTGCGGGTGATGATCTCGGCGGCTTCGGAAAGCTTCTGCGGGGTGGCGGGGTCGTCGAACGTGTTCACGGTGTCTGCTCCGGCTGAAATGTGTGGTTGCCGTCAACAGACCCGATAACTGCCGCCCCGACAACCACCAAGGAAGCTTGCCGATGTTCCCGGCTTGGGCTAGGCGCAGGGGATGATAAGCGAAACCGGCATAGGCGACTGGCAGGTGGTCCCTCGGGCAGAGGACCTGGCCGTGGCGGACGGGCGGCTCTACGCGCTGCCGCGCCGCGATGCGGCCGGGGAACTGCTGGCCGTCGATATCGTCAGCCGGGCAGGGACGGTGCGTCGCTGGCGCACGGGGCGGGATGGCGCTGTCGCCTTCGCCACCGCCTTGTCCGGCGACAGCGGCCCGGCGCTGATAGCGGCGCTGCGGGGGATCGAGGCGGCGACAGAACGGCGTCAGGCCAAGCATCCGCGCGTCATGGGTATCGTCAATGTCACGCCGGACAGCTTCTCCGACGGGGGCCTCGCCGCCGAGCATGACGCCGCCATCGCGCGCGGGCGGCAGCTTGCGGAGGAGGGGGCGGCGATCATCGACGTCGGCGGTGAATCCACCCGGCCCGGCGCGGAACCGGTGGCGGAGGCGGAGGAATGGCGACGGGTCGAGCCGGTGCTGCGGGCGCTGCTGGCCGACGGGCTGACGGTCTCCATCGATACCCGCAAGGCCCGGATCATGACCCTGGCCGCCGGACTGGGCGTGCCGATCATCAATGACGTCAGCGCGCTGGGGCATGATCCCGCTTCACTCGGGGCCGCTGCGGCGACCGGCGCGGATATCGTGCTGATGCATTCGCAGGGTGATCCGACGGTGATGCAGCAGAACCCGACCTATGACGACGTGGTGCTGGATGTCTTCGACGAACTGCGGCTGCGGATCGACGCCTGCATTGCTGCCGGTATCCCGCAGGCGCGGCTGATCACTGATCCGGGCATCGGTTTCGGCAAGACCTTCCCGCAGAACCTGGCCCTGCTGCGGCATCTGCCGCTGTTCGAGGGGCTGGGCGTGCCGCTGCTGGTGGGGGCAAGCCGCAAGGGCTTCATCGGCTGGCTGACGGGGGTGAAGACCGCCGGGGACCGCATGGGCGGATCTCTGGGGGCGGCGCTGTTCGCGGCATCGGCGGGGGCGGACATCCTGCGGGTCCACGATGTACGCGCGACGGTGGAGGCCCTGACCGTGACTGGTGCCGCTGCCCATGGACAAGCCCCTGCCGGTTCGGCGTAATCTCGGGACGCGAGGGGAAACGACATTGAAAAAGCAATTTGCCGGAATCAGGACATGACGCGGAAACTCTTTGGTACGGACGGCATCAGGGGCAGGGCCAACACGGCGCCGATGACGGCGGAGACGGCGCTGGCCGTCGGGCTGGCGGCGGGGCGTATCTTCACCCGCGGCGCCCACAAGCATCGCGTGGTGATCGGCAAGGACACGCGCCTGTCCGGCTACATGCTGGAACCGGCGCTGGCGGCGGGCTTCACCTCCGTCGGGATGGACGTGGTCATGGTGGGGCCGCTGCCGACCCCGGCCATCGCCATCCTCACCCGGTCGCTGCGCGCCGACATGGGCGTGATGATCTCCGCCTCCCATAACGCTTTCGAGGACAATGGCATCAAGCTGTTCGGCCCGGACGGTTTCAAGCTGTCCGACGAGACCGAACTGGAGATCGAGGCGGAGATGGAGAAGACGGGGGAGATCGGTCTGGCCGACTCCCACGATCTGGGCCGCGCCAAGCGGCTGGAGGATGCGGGCGGGCGCTATATCGAGTTCGTGAAGAACACCTTTCCCCGCGGGCGCACCCTGAACGGCCTGAAGGTCGTGGTCGATTGCGCCAATGGCGCGGCCTACAAGGTCGCCCCGATGGCACTGTGGGAACTGGAGGCCGATGTGGTCTCGGTCGGCGTCGCGCCGAACGGGTTGAACATCAATGCCGGGTGCGGCTCCACCGCGACGGAAATGCTGCGCGAGAAGGTGCTGAAGCTTGGTGCCGACGTCGGGATCGCGCTGGATGGTGATGCCGACCGGCTGATCATGGTCGACGAGAAGGGGCAGGAGGTCGATGGCGACCGGCTGATGGGCCTCATCGCTTCCCACTGGGCGGCGAAGGAACGACTGAAGGGCGGCGGACTGGTGGCCACCGTCATGTCGAACCTGGGGCTGGAGCACTACATGAACAGTCTCGGCCTTGATCTCATCCGGACACAGGTGGGGGATCGCTATGTCGTCGAGAAGATGCGTGCGAAGGGCTACAATGTGGGTGGCGAGAAGTCCGGGCATATCGTCCTGACCGACTATGCGACGACCGGGGACGGCACCCTTGCAGCGCTGCAGGCGCTCGCGGCCATCGCGGAGACAGGCAAGCCGGTCTCCGAGGCGGTGGCGCTGTTCGATCCGCTGCCGCAGGTGCTGAAGAATGTCCGCTTCGGTGCCGGTGCGCCGCTGGAGGAAAAGCAGGTGAAGGCCGCGATCGCGGAGGGCGAGTCGCGGCTGGATGGCACCGGACGTGTGCTGATCCGCAAGTCGGGCACCGAGCCGGTCATCCGCGTCATGGCCGAGGGTGAGGACGAAGGCCTGGTCGGAAACGTGGTCGACGATATCTGCGACGCGATCAAGGCGGTTTCCGCCAGTGCATGACCGGAATGTACCGGGCCGTGTCCTGATCATCGCCGGATCCGATTCGGGCGGCGGTGCGGGCATTCAGGCTGACATCAAGACGGTGACGGCGCTTGGCGGCTACGCGGCGACCGCGATCACGGCACTGACGGCGCAGGACACCCACACGGTGCACGCGATCCAGGAAGTGCCCGAAGCGTTCATCAGCCAGCAGATCACGGTCGTTGCCGATGACATTGGCGCGGACTGCGTCAAGACCGGGATGCTGCATCGCCGGTCGGTGATCGAGTGCGTGGCAGAGGCGCTGGACGCTCATCTGGCCGGTGTGCCGGTGGTGATCGACCCGGTGATGGTGGCCAAGGGCGGCGCACGGCTGCTCGACGGCGATACCACCGGGAGTCTCATGTCGCTGCTGTTGCCCCGTGCAGCGCTGCTGACGCCGAACCTGCCGGAGGCCGAGGTGTTGACCGGGATGACCATCACCACGGTCGCGGACATGGAACGGGCGGCGGAGAAGCTGCTCGTCGCCGGGCCCCGTGCCGTGCTGCTGAAGGGCGGACATCTGCAGGGACCGGAACTGACCGATCTGCTGCTGACCAGTGATGGTGAACGGCACGTGTTCAGCGGTCAGCGCATCGATACCCGCCACACCCACGGGACGGGATGCACCACGGCCTCCGCCGTCGCCTGCGGCATCGCGCAGGCCATGCCGCTGCCCGACGCGGTGGCGCGCGCCCGCGATTATGTCCGCAAGGCGATCCTGACTGCGCCAGGGCTGGGGGGCGGTCATGGTCCGCTGAACCACGGCCATACGTTCGGCTGATCAGCCGCCGCGACCTGACTCTACCCGGTCCAGCCAGCCCAGCACTTCCGGTATGGTCTCCGCCACCTGCTGCGCCGGAACCGCGGGGCGCGTGACCATGATGACCGGCAGGCCCGCCGCCGTTGCTGCGGCGATCTTGGCCCAGCCTGCACTGCCGCCGCTGTTGCGTGCGACCAGATGGGTTGTGCGGGTTTCCGCCAGCAGGTCGGCCTCTTCCTCCAGTGACTGCCCGGGTGGGCCGATGATCCAGCGCGCATCGGGCAGCAGACCATCGGGCGGCGCCTCCAGCGAGCGCACTACCAGTCGTGCCGGGTGACCCTGAAACGCGGTCAGATGGCGCTGGCCCAGGGCAAGGAAACCGGTTGCTTCGGACGGCAGCAACCGCGCGGCATCGGTGAGGTCGGCGGCGGCGATCCATTCCGCTCCCGTCGGCTGCTGCCAGGGCGGACGCAGCAGCCGCAGCGTCGGCAGCCCCGTGTCCCGTGTCACCTGGCTGACGGTCTGCGACATCTGCGCGGCGAAGGGATGGGTCGCGTTGATGACCACATCAATCCGTTCGTCATGCAGGTACGCCGCGAACCCCTCCGCGCCCCCGAAGCCGCCACTGCGCACGGTCGCCACGAAACCCTTTGCCTGCCGTGTCACACCGGCAAGCGATACGGTGACGCGAAAGCGCGGGTCACTGGTCAGTGCGCGGTCCAGCGCGCCTGCCTCCGCCGTTCCGGCCAGCAAGAGGACATTCAACGGCCCGTCATGCTCATTGGGCGTGGGCAACGATCTGCCCCTGTCGGTCGGTGATCATCAGATCGACCTGGATCGGGGCGCCGTCCAGTTGCTCCAGTGCGCGTACCCGGCAGTTCCGGGCGATAGCGGGGGCCAGTCCGATGCCCGCTTCCGTGGCCAGGTCCAGAGCCTGCTTTGCTGTATTGGCCCGTGCGATCTGTCCGGCAACCTCAGCCGACGCACCCAGTCCTGCCGCCGTATCGGCGAGCGCGGGAAGATCGACCTGGCTGCGGCCCGAGTGCAGGTCGTTTGCGCCCTGCGAGAACTTCACCAGCTTGCCGAAGCCACCGGCGATGGTCAGCCGCGGCAGAGGATGGTCGCGCAGGTACTTGAGAGTGCCACCGATGAAATCCCCCATGTCGAGGATCGCCGATGTCTCCAGTCCATAGTGGCGGATCACCGCCGCCTCCGAGGTGGAACCAGTGGCCGCCGCCACATGCGCCGTACCACAGGCGCGTGCCACGTCGACACCGCGATGGATGGACGCGATCCAGGCGGAGCAGGAAAACGGGCGGACGATACCGGTGGTGCCCAGGATCGACAGCCCGCCCTCGATCCCCAGCCGACCGTTCCATGTCTGTCTGGCCAGTTCCGCACCGCCGGGAACCGAGACCTCGATCTCCACATCGCCGGTATCCCCGAGGTCGCTTGCCACCTCGAAGATCACCGTCCGCATCATGTCCCGTGGTACCGGATTGATCGCCGGTTCGCCGGGGGGCAGCGGCAGGCCGGGACGGGTCACCGTACCGACCCCGTCACCCGCACGGAACCGGACCCCGGACCCCGGCGCACCGTGGCGCACCGTGGCGATGATCAATGCCTGATGGGTGACATCGGGATCGTCACCCGCATCCTTGACGATTCCGGCAGTGGCATATCCGTCGCCGCGCCCCAGATAGGCGAGCGCGAACTCCGGCGTCTGGCCTTTCGGCAGGGTGATGCCGACCGGATCGGGAAAACGGCCGGTCAGCAGCGCCTGATAAGCGGCCTTGCTCGCCGCCGTGGCGCATGCGCCCGTCGTCCAGCCGGTCCTCAGCTTGCCTGTCGGTCGATCCATCATGTACCGCAGTCTAACGGGTTCCTGCGCCGGACGCGTGGTTCAACAGGTGATCTTCAGCAGGTCATGCGAAACAGAGATCTTTCCGTCGAAGCAGGCGCGGGCGTCCGCCGCCCATTCCTCCTCGCGTCCCGGGGGCGGAGCCGGTACGAAATGGTTCAGCACCAGATGCCCGACATTGCAGCGAGCGGCGGTCTGCCCGGCCTGCGCCACGTCCGAATGGTAGTCGATGACGTCGCGCATCCGCAGGGCGGGGGCCTGACTGACAAGGTCGCTGCGGATCACGGTCTGGACATATACATCCGCGTCCTGACAGATCGCGTCGAGACCGTCGCAGGGAATCGTGTCGCCTGCGATTGCCACCACCTTGCCCTCCGCTTCGATCCGGAAGCTGAGCGTCGGGTGCACGGGACTGTGGTCGGTCGGCATGGCGAGAATGCGTACGCCATCCTCCTCCAGCACTGCGCCGGGTTCCAGTTCACGGGTCTCGACCCGGGGCCCTTCCGTCAGGTCCTCGTGGTGCGCGATCCGGTAGCCGATATCGGTTTCCAGGGTCGCCAGTGTCCGTTCGGAGAACTGGCGGGACCCGACCGGACCGAAGACACGCAACGGGCTGGGACCGGGGCTCATGACCCAGCGGGTGGTGATCACGTCGTTGAAGTCGGTGGTGTGGTCGCTGTGCAGATGGGTCAGGAACAGGGCCGAGATGTTCTGTGCCCCGAAGCCCGCCGCAGCGGCGCGCATCAGAACTCCGCGCCCGCAGTCGAACAGGAAGCGTTGCTGTCCCACCTGCACCAGCGTCGCCGGTCCCGCTCGCTCCGGATGGGGCATCGGCGAACCGCTACCCAGAATGATGACGTCCATCGCGTTCTCCCCTGCGGACAGCCGTTCACGATGACGGAGTGTCAGCCACGCAGATACAAAAGGCAATCGGGAGCTAGCTCACCGCCGTTCCGCGATCATCCACATGTTGTCGGATGTGGGCATGTGGTCGAAGAAGTTGAAGCGGCGCACGGTCAGGCCGACGCCTTCGATCATCTGGCGCAGGCTGTCGGGGGTGAAATAGTTCACGTGGTCGGGGAACCGGAAGCCGGACCACTCCAGCCCCATGATCGGGCGCATGACGGACGAGTAGTTCGGCACCTTGATGATGGCGATACCGCCTGGCGCCAGGGTGCGCGCGATTTCGGTCATGACCTCGCGCGGCTGTACTTCGTGCTCCAGATAGGATCGCAGGGTGGCGGCGCTGAAGAAGCCGTCATCGAACTGTTTCAGACCATCCAGTGATGATGCGTTGACCGCCCTGCCGCCCTTGGTCCGGAACAGCGTGTCGGCCTGGGCCGCGATCTCTTCCTCGATCTCGATGCCGAAGGGCACGAACTGGTCCGGCAGGGTGGCCAGCCGCTTGCCACCCGCGCAGCCGATGTCGATCACGTTGCCGGGCCGGGCAAAACGGATGGTCAGGTCATCGACCTGCTTGCGCGGGAACATGTGCAGCCGGAAACGGGTCAGCTTGGACGCGCGGTAGCTCAGCGGCCGCGCCTTCTTGCGCCGCTTCTCCTCCCGCTTCCAGTTCTTCTGCCAGGCCAGGGTCCGGAACAGCTCGTCATAGACCGGCGCCTTCTCCAGATAGACGAAGCCGCAGTCGCCACAGTCCTTGATGGTCCAGGGGGCACGGGCATGGCGTGCGGCGCGGGCGGTATTGTCGGCCCCGCACTGGGGGCAGGCGCGCGTCTGCACGCGGATGGCACCGACATCTTCCAGTTCCACCTGTTCGATCGCGCCAACGGTCATGTTTCGCTGCCCCTGTCCGGTGTTCCAGCGGCAAGGGATACATTCAGCGACCGGGCCTGTCGAGGCTGCCCGCGAGGCTGCCCCCGGCACGCGGACTGGATAATGTGGTTTCAGGCGCTACCATCCTCCTCCAGAATCCCGTCAAATCCGACAGAAGGAACCGCAGGCATGAAGTTTGGCACGTTCTTCTTCCCCACAGCCTACGCCATCGACGTCGTCGATCTGGCCAAGGAACTCGAGGATCGCGGCTTCGAATCCCTGTTCCTCTGCGAGCACACGCATATCCCCGTCAGTCGGGAGACAGCATTTCCCGGCGGTGGTGAACTGCCCGAGAAATATGCGCATACGCATGATCCGTTCGTGGCCCTGTCTTTCGCGGCGGCGGCGACACGGACGCTGACCCTCGGGACCGGGATCAGCCTGATCACCCAGCGTGACCCGATCGTGACGGCGAAGGCGGCGGCAAGTCTGGACCTTCTATCCGGCGGACGTTTCGTGCTGGGCGCGGGCGGCGGCTGGAACCTGGAGGAGATGCGCAACCACGGTACGGACCCGAAGACCCGGTTCAAGGTGCTGGAAGAGCGGTTGAAGGCGATCAAGGCGCTCTGGACCGAGGAGGAGGCGGAGTTCCATGGGGACTTCGTGGACTTCGATCCCGTCTGGTCATACCCGAAACCCGCCACGCAGCCGCACCCGCCGATCCTGATCGGTGGCGAGACCGACCACACGATCCGCCGGGTCGTGGAGTTCGCCGATGGCTGGTTCCCGCGCGCGAACTACAGCTTTGATCCGGCGGAGGGCATGGCCCGCCTGCGCCAGGCCGCCGATGCCGCCGGTCGGTCGATGTCCACCCTGTCGGTCACCGTCTTCCGGGCCATCCCGGAGCCGGCACATATCGATGCCTGTCGGGAAGCCGGGATCGACCGGGTACTGTTCGATGTTCCCGACAAGGGGCGCGACGAGGTGCTGACCCTGCTGGACGGCTACGGCAAGCTGATGGGTTGAGGCGGTTGCGCGCAATGTCGAATTCCGCGGACCGTGCTGCGACAATGCCGCTTCCTTGCCCCTTCCCGCCAAGCTTGGTAGACACCGCGCCAGCCAAGTAATTCTGCGTCGTTTTCCTTCTTCCGGCAGGGGCCGGAAGCGTGGAGCGGTGCCAATCAAGATCCGGAGCAGATGATGAGCAATTTCACCGACTACAAGGTCGCCGACATGGGCCTGGCGGACTGGGGCCGCAAGGAGATCGCCATCGCCGAAACCGAAATGCCGGGCCTGATGTCGCTGCGCGAGGAGTTCGGTGCGTCGCAGCCGCTGAAGGGCGCGCGCATTGCCGGTTGCCTGCACATGACCATCCAGACGGCGGTACTGATCGAGACCCTGATCGCGCTGGGTGCGGAGATCCGCTGGTCGTCGTGCAACATCTTCTCCACCCAGGATCAGGCGGCTGCGGCCATCGCCGCCGCCGGTATTCCGGTCTTTGCCTGGAAGGGCATGGATGACGACGAATTCTGGTGGGCCATCGACATGACCATCGAGGGGCCGGACGGCTGGCATCCCAACATGATCCTGGACGATGGTGGGGACCTGACCCAGCGCATGCACGAGAACTTCCCGGCCCTGCTGGATGATGTGCGTGGCCTGTCGGAGGAAACCACAACGGGCGTGCATCGCCTCTACGAGATGGCGAAGGCCAAGACCCTGAAGGTCCCGGCCATCAACGTGAATGACTCCGTGACCAAGTCGAAGTTCGACAATCTCTATGGCTGCCGTGAGAGCCTGGTGGACGGCATCAAGCGGGCCACCGACGTGATGCTGGCCGGCAAGGTCGCCGTTGTCTGCGGCTTCGGCGATGTGGGCAAAGGTTCGGCCGAGAGCCTGCGCAGCCAGGGCGCGCGGGTGATCGTGACGGAGATCGATCCGATCTGCGCGCTGCAGGCCGCCATGGAAGGCTATGACGTCAAGACGATGGAAGATGTTGCAGGCACGGCGGACATCTTCGTCACCGCCACCGGCAACAAGGACGTGATCACCGTCGATCACATGCGGGACATGAAGGACCGCGCCATTGTCTGCAACATCGGCCACTTCGATTCCGAGATCCAGGTCGCGGGCCTGCGCAATTACACCTGGCACAACGTGAAGCCGCAGGTTGACGAGATCGAGTTCCCGGATGGCAAGCGGCTGATCCTGCTGGCCGAGGGTCGGCTGGTGAATCTGGGTTGTGCCACCGGTCATCCGAGCTTCGTGATGAGCGCGTCCTTCACCAACCAGGTGCTGGCGCAGATCGAGCTGTGGGAGAACCACAAGAACTACGACCGCGAAGTCTATGTCCTGCCGAAGCATCTGGACGAGAAGGTTGCAGCTCTGCACCTGGCGCGTCTGGGCGTGAAGCTGACCCAGCTTTCCGATGACCAGTCCGAATACCTCGGCATCCCGGCTGCCGGCCCGTTCAAGCCGGAACACTACCGCTACTGACCGCCGGGCCGCGTTTCGGTTACTTTCCTTCAATCTTCCCGGTGGCCTAATGTGTCCACCGGGAAGATCTGACAGAAACCGCGCAGGCAAGACCGAATGAAAATGAGCTTTGAAGCGCTGTCCTGGAGGTGCCGGCCGTCCGGTGCCTGGAAAGGCGCGGTTCTCTGCCTTGGCTGGACCGGCAGTGCCCATGCCGTCAGCCACGATGCCACTTCCTCCGATCCGCCCTTGCTGGTGCTGACTGTCGGCATCATTGCCGGTGCGGCCGTCGTCGGCACCATCGCCACGTTCCTTCGTCAGCGGCAGGCCAGCGCCATCCGTCGGATGCGCGCGGAAATGGCAACGCTGTCAGCGGAGCGGGAGGCGTTTCGCAATGATGTGCAGCGCCAGACCGCAGAGATCGGGCTGACCAGGGACAAGCTGGCCTCGCTGGGACGGGAGCGGGACCAGTACCGCAACCTGCTGAACGCCGCGCCCTTCGCGGCCTGGCGGCGTGACATCGCCGGCGACATCATCTGGCGCAATGCGACGCTGGCCGAGATGCTGGGGGACGAGGGCACCCACGAGGAACTGGCGTCCAAGGCCGACAGCAACCGGCCCCAGGCACTGGTGGCCAAGGCGCGTGACGAGGAAGCGATCGCAGGCGAGGAACGGCGTTTCGTGGTGGAGGGCCAGCGCCGGGTCTTCCAGATCATGGAGACCCCGCTGCTGTCAGAGGATGAATCTGCCGGATTCGCCATTGACATCTCGGACGCAGAGGAACTGCGTCGTGAACTGCGCCGCCATATCCGTGCGAACAACGAGGTGCTGCAGCACATGTCGACGGCTGTCGGCATCTACGACCGGGAAAAGCGGCTGATCTTCGCCAATCGGGCCTTCACCCAGTTCTGGGGCCTGGAGGAGGAATTCGTCGGGCACCAGCCGACCCTGGGCGAGGTCATGGACCGGCTGCACCAGAACCGGAAACTGCCGGAGCAGGTGGAGTATCGCCAGTTCCGCCGCAATCGGGAGGCGTTCTTCAGCACGCTGCTGGAACCCTTCGAGGATCTGTACCAGTTGCCTGACGAGCGGATGGTGCGTGAGACCATCACCCGCCACAGCTTCGGCGGTCTGCTGTTCATGGTGGAGGATGCGACCGACCGCATCGTGCTGGAGCGGACATTGAACACCCTGATCGCCGTGCAGCGCGCGACGCTGGACAACCTGCATGAAGCCGTGGCCGTCTTCGGGCCGGACGGTCGTCTGAACCTGACAAATGTCGGTTACCGCCAGATGCTGGGGATCAGCGAAGAGGTTACGGAGAAGCAGCCGCATGTCCGGCAGCTCCTTGATCAGGTCGTCGAGCTCTGGGAGGAACCGGGTATCTATGCCGAGATGCGGGAAAGCCTGATTGCATCCGCCACGGAGATGCGGGCCGACAATGGCCGCATGGAACTTCCGGACGGGCGCATCGTTGATTATGCAGCCACCGGCCTGCCGGATGCGAAGACGCTGTTCACCTACATCGATGTCACGGACTCGCTGCGGATCGAGCGCGCCCTGCGGGAGCGGAACGAGGCGCTGGTCGCCGCCGACCTGATCAAGAGCGAGTTCCTGGAGAACATGTCCTATGAGTTGCGGACGCCGCTCAACACGATTCTCGGCTTTGCCGAGATCCTGCACAACGACTACTTCGGCACCCTGAACGAGCGGCAGCAGGAATATTCGTCGGGCATTCTGGAGGCGTCAGGCCAGTTCCTCTCCATGATCAACGACATGCTCGACCTTGCCTCGATCCAGGCGGGTCATCTGCATGTGGACATGGAACCGTTCCGCATCGCGGACGCCATCGATTCGGTGCTGGAGAAGTATCGTGAGCGGGCGCAGCGTCGCCAGATTCGCCTGCGGGTGGACATTGCGCAGGCGCTCAGCGAAATGGTCAGCGACCAGCGGCGCGTGGAACAGATCCTGGGCAACCTGATCAGCAATGCGGTGAAGTTCACGCCCCCGGGCGGCGAGGTCGTGATCTCCGCGACCAGCATCGAGGACACGGTCGAACTGGCTGTCGAGGACAACGGCATCGGCATTCCGGAAGAGGAGCAGGAGAGAGTCTTCGAGACCTTCCGGACCAGCGACCGCCATACCCGCCGTGGCGCCGGGCTGGGACTGGCGCTGGTGCGCAGCCTGATGGAACTGATGGGGGGGTCGGTGACCCTGCAGTCGGAGAGCGGTGTAGGCACGCGGGTCTCATGCCGCTTCATCGCACTTGATGCGGATTTCGATCAGGGTATGGCAGAGTTCCCGACCAATGCTACGTCCGGAACCGTTGTGCCGATTTCCGGTCCGGTCGGGAAGTCCGAAGCCTGAGCCGGAATGATCACACGCGACATTCAGCTTGACAGCATGCAGGCCACGCGGGCGCTGGGTCAGCGTCTTTCGGAAGCCTTGCGGGTCGGCGATGCGCTGCTGCTTTCCGGCGACCTCGGCGCTGGCAAGACGGAGCTGGCGCGGGCCGTCATCAGGGCGCGGGCTAGCGAGTCTATCGACGTGCCCAGTCCGACATTCAATCTCGTCATTCCCTACGAATTCCGAGACCTGCTGATCACCCATTTCGATCTCTATCGGCTGGATGGTGCGGATGATGTGATGGAGCTCGGGTTTCTGGATGCGCTGGACGATGGATCAGTGATCGTGGAATGGCCGGATCGACTGGGCGACCTGACACCGCCCGAGGCCTTGCGGATCGAGCTCACGACAGCATCGGAGCGGCGTCTGGCCAGGGTCAGTGGACCTGCGGCAACCGTGGAGCGGTTTCTTGGGGCCTGAGCGAAAGGTCGCGTTGCAGTCCCTGCTGCGGGCTGCCGGTCTGTCGGGGGCGGAGGTCCGGCCGCTGGCCGCCGACGCTTCCTTCCGCAGTTATCACCGCGTGCATGGCCGGGACGGGCGGGTGCTGGTGCTGATGGATGCCCCACCTGTGAGCGAGGATGTACGTCCCTTCGTCCGCATTGCAGGACTGTTGCGGCAGTGGGGTCTGTCCGCACCGGAGGTGGCGGCGGAGGATGCACAGGCCGGGTTTCTGCTTCTGGAGGATCTGGGTGACGATCTGTTCAGCCATCTGATAGCCCTCGATCCGTCACTGGAACCGAAGCTCTACACAGCGGCCATCGACGTGCTGGCCGCCCTTCACGGTCAGCAGGCACCGTCGGACCTGCCACGTCATGAGGCTGATGTCCTGCTGTCGGAGGTGGCGCTGTTTCTCGAATGGCGGTTCCGCGAAATTCATGGTCGAGCGGCCTCCGGCACGGAGACTGACAGCTTCCTCGATGCCTGGCGACAGGTGCTTCAGGACTGCGGCCCGTCATGTGACACGCTGGTGCTGCGCGACTATCACGTGGACAATCTGATCTGGCTGCCGCAGCGGGCCGGAAATGCGCGGGTCGGTCTGCTGGATTTCCAGGACGCTGTCGGTGGAGATCCGGCCTACGATGTGGCTTCGCTGCTGTCGGACGTGCGCCGGGAGATCGACCCGGCACTGGCGTCGGCCCTGCTGGCGCATTATCTGGAGACGACTGGCCTGGAAGGTGAGGCGTTCCGGGCCCGGCTTGCGGTGCTGGGTGCGCAGAGGAACATGCGTATCCTCGGCGTCTTCACCCGACTGTGGCGGCGGGACGGCAAGCCGTCCTATACAGGCTGGCTGGCACGCACCTGGCGCTTGGTGCGGCGTGATCTGGAGCATGATGCGCTGGCCCCGGTCCGGGCCTGGGTGGCGCGGCATGCGCCGCAGGACCGGCAGGCGGACGAGATGGAGCGGAGAGACTGATGGCGGAGACTGAGCGGCCGGGACTGCCCCGCACGGCCATGGTTCTGGCGGCGGGACTGGGGAAGCGGCTTCGCCCCCATACCCTGTCGCGCCCGAAGCCGCTGGTGAATGTGGCGGGGCGCAGCCTGATCGACCGCACCCTGGACCGGCTGGAAGCGGTGGGGGTAACCGATGTCGTGGTCAACCTGCACTATCGCGCCGACATGCTGGCGGAACACCTGAACCGCCGGGGGTCGCCCAATATCATTCTGTCGCACGAGGAAGTGCTGCTGGAGACCGGTGGCGGCGTGCTGCAGGCGCTGCCCAGGCTGGGCACGGAGCCCTTTCTGGTGGTCAATTCCGACATGATCTGGCGCGACGGGCTGACGGATACGCTGGCCATGATGGGTCGGCATTTCGACCCGGATCGTATGGATGCGTTGTTGATGATGCAGCCGACCATCCGCGCCCTCGGCTATCGGGGGCAGGGCGATTTCCACATGGACCCGGCGGGGCGGCTGATCCGCCGCAAGGCCCCGAAGGTGGCCCCGTTCCTGTTTTCCGGCGTGCAGATCCTGCGACCGGAAGTGTTTGACGGGATGACCGTCGAACCCTTCTCGCTGAACCGGATATATGATCTGGCGCAGGAGGCGGGGCGATTGTTCGGCACCCGCCATGACGGCGACTGGCTGGAGGTGGGGACACCTGCCGGGCTGGCAATGGCAGAACGGGAACTGCGCCGTTCCGGCGACCGGGGAGACTGAGCATGGATGCGCCTGCCAGGGACAGTTCGGGCAGGCACAGCGTCGCGACCATTCCGGCGGGTCTGCCCTTCGTCGATTGCCTGGCGCGGGTCCTGCTGCAGCGCCATGGTCCCGACGGTGACGGGAGCCTGCCCGACGCGCTGGTCCTGTTGCCCACCCGCCGCGCCGTGCGGAGCCTGACGGAGGCCTTTCTGCGGGTCAGTGACGGTCGGGCGCTGTTGCTGCCCGTCATGCGGCCGCTGGGCGACCTGTCGGAGGACGAGCCGCCGGTCAGCCTGCTGGATCCGGTGGATGAGGAAGATCTGGCTGCCCCGGTGCCGGAGACCCGGCGGAGACTGATCCTGGCCCGGCTGGTCGCGGCAGGGCCTATCGCCACCGCCGGACCGGCGGGTGCGCTGGCGCTTGCCGATGCCCTTGCCCGCTTGCTGGACGAAAGTGCGACGGAGCGACTGGACTTCGCCAACCTGAAGGATCTCGTACCCGACGCCTATCAGGCGCACTGGGAAGAGACGCTGCGGTTCCTGACGATCATCACGGAAGCCTGGCCGGACATTCTCGCCGCCATGGAGCTGATCGATCCCTCGACGCGGCGCGACCTGCTGATGCAGCGCCTGGCCGCACGCTGGCGGCAATCCGGCACCGATCATCCGGTCATCATCGCCGGGTCCACCGGTAGTGTGCCCGGAACCGCTGATCTGATGCAGGCCGTGGCCGCCTTGCCGAACGGACAGATCGTGCTGCCTGGCTTCGACGTGGATGTCGACGCGCGGGAGCATTCGGAGATTCTGAAGGAACCGGCGCATCCGCAGCACGGCATGCGGCTGCTGCTGCGCCAGTTGCACGTCAATCCGTCGGACGTCGCCGTCTGGTCCCCTGATGTCGCACTGTCCGCGGCACGGGCGCATCTGCTGCGCGAGGCCCTGCGCCCGGCCAGCACGACGGACCGGTGGCAGGATCTGAGCGGGATTGCGTCGGAAGCCCTGTCAGGGCTGTCGCTGGTGGAGGCGGAGAATCCGGGGCAGGAGGCGCTGGGCATTGCCCTGCTGCTGCGTCAGGCAATGGAACAGCCGGGCCGGACTGCGGCTCTGGTCACCCCGGACCGTGCACTGGGTCGGCGCGTCGCGGCGGAACTCGCCCGCTTCGGTGTCACGGTCGACGACAGTGGCGGGACGCCGTTGCGCCTGACACCGCCCGGTCGGTTCCTCGGGCTGCTGGCCGCCGCACTGGCAGACGGCTTCGGACCCGTCACATTGCTTGCCCTGTTGAAGCATCCGCTCGCGGGCATGGGACTGCCCACCGCCGAACTCAGGCGTGCGGTACGCGCGTTCGAACGACGGGCCATGCGCGGCATTCGCCTGCATGCGGATCTGGAGGGCTTTCTGGCGGTCGTGGCCGACAATGATCGCATGGGCGATGCGCCGCCGTGGCTGCTGACCCTGGCGGAAGTCTCGCGACCGTTGCGCAACCTGCTGGCCGCTGGTCCCGTGGCGCTGGACGCGCTGCTGCGTGGCTTTCTCGAACTGGCGGAGTTCACTGCCGCCACGGATGCCGAGACCGGTGCGGACCGGCTCTGGCGCGGGGAGGCCGGGGAGCGGGCGGCAGACCTGTTCGCCGAGCTGCTCGACGTCTCCGGCGATGCTGATCCGGTCGGCCTGTCCGACTGGCCGGACCTGCTGGACCGCCTGATCGGAGGATCGACCGTGCGCCCGCGCTTCGGTACCCATCCGCGTATCCGTATCCTGGGGCCGCTGGAGGCGCGTTTGCAGACCGCTGATCTGGTCATCCTTGGGGGGCTGAACGAAGGCACCTGGCCCACTGCCGCCGACGCCGATCCCTGGATGAGCCGTGGCATGCGGGCGGACTTCGGCTTGCCTTCACCTGAACGGCGGATCGGGCTGCAGGCGCATGACTTCGCGCAGTTGGCGGCGTCGGGAACCGTGGTCCTGACCCGGTCCCTGAAGGCGGAAGGAACGCCGACGGTGCCGTCACGCTGGCTGCTGCGGTTGCGCAGTGTCGTGCGCGGGGCGGGGCTGGAACTGGTTCCCGACCCCCTGCCGAAGGTCTGGGCGCAGGCCATTGACCGGGCACCGGACCAACCCCCCGCCGTGCCGCCGTCGCCGCGTCCGCCGATCGCGGCACGGCCTGTCGAGTTGCCGGTGACAGCAGTCGAGAGGCTGATCCGCGATCCCTATGACATCTATGCCAGCCGCATCCTGAAGCTCCGCGCCCTTGATCCGCTGGACGAGGAACCGGGACCGCGGCTGAAGGGTGACATGATCCATGCTGCGTTCGAGCAGTTGGCGCGGGACATTCCGGGCATCTGGCGGGCGAGTGACTGGCCGCGCCTGCGCACCATCGGACAGGCACAGTTCGCCCGCCTCGCCCACCGTCCGGCGATCCATGCGCTCTGGTGGCGGCGCTTCGAGAAGGCAGCGCACTGGCTGCTGAATCAGGAGGCGAATGACCCCGCGCCGGTTGTCCGGCGCCTTGCGGAGATCAAGGGCGTGCATCCCGGCCTGCCGGGGCTGACCGACTTCAGGCTGACAGCCAAGGCTGACCGCATCGACGTCATGTCCGACGGCAGCGCCCGTATCATCGACTACAAGACCGGCACACCGCCGACCCTGCCGCAGATCAAGGCGGGCTTTGCCGTGCAGATGCCTCTGCAGGGGCTGATCCTGCGCGACGGCGGCTTTGCGGAGGTCGGCAAGGCGGAACTGACCGATCTGGTGCATGTGCGGGTGCATGGCGCGCGGGAGGGCGGGCAGTGGTCGCCGGTCAAGGGGCCGCTGGACGAACTGCTGGCGGATACGGAGACCGGGCTGGCGCAGATGATCGCCGAGTATCGCGATCCGGAAACGCCCTACCTGTCGCGCCCCAGGGTGCAGTTCCTGGGCTATCCGGGCGATTATGACCATCTGGCGAGGGTGCCGGAGTGGTCGACCCGTGACGGCGGGGAGGGGGAGGCATGACCGATCCGGTGCATACCGACCGTCCGCCCGTCGATCTGGCCGCCACCATCGGGCGGCAACAGAAGGCGGCGCATCCGTTGACCTCCGCATGGGTCAGCGCCAATGCCGGGTCCGGCAAGACCCGGGTGCTGACCGATCGGGTGGTGCGGCTGATGCTTGCCGGCACCGAACCCAGCCGCATCCTGAGCCTGACCTTTACCAAGGCCGCGGCGGCGGAGATGGAGAACCGGCTGTTCACCCGGCTGGGGGAATGGGCAACGCTGGGCAATGCGGAACTGCGGGCGCAGCTTTGTGAACTGGTCGGTCAGCCTGCGGGCGATGACATCGACCTCGGTATCGCCCGCCGCCTGTTTGCGCGGGCGCTGGAGACACCGGGCGGGCTGAAGATCCAGACCATCCATGCCTTCGCCAGTTCCGTGCTGGGGCGGTTCCCGCTGGAAGCCGGTATCTCGCCCGAGTTCAGGGTGATGGACGATGTGCAGGCCAATGAGGTCAAGGCGGCGCTGAAGGAGGATCTGCTGGCCGGGCGGCATGATGACGCCGCCGTCAGGGGCGCTGTCGATCGCCTGGTGGACTGGCTGCCAGACACGGAGTTCGAGGCGTTGCTGAATACCGCGCTCTGGCGCCGCGATGCGCTGACCACGGTGCTGCAGGCCCGGGGCGGGCCGCAGGGCACCGCAGACGCGCTGCGCCGCCAGCTTGGGCTCTCTGCGGGCGAGACGGCGGAGGATGTGCTGCAGACCGCCTGCCGTTTCGGCGCGTTCGACGAGCTTGGTCTGCGCCGGTCGCTGGCCGCGTTCCAGCAGGACAGCACCGCCACCGCGAAACGCAATGCCGACAGGCTTTCCGGCTGGCTTGGATCGGATGATGCGGGTCGGGTGGCGATGTTCGACGACTATTGCGCCATGTACCTGACCAGGACCGGGGAACCGGCAAAGCGGTTGGTGACAAAGTCGGCGGAAAAGGCTGATCCCGGCGTGGTCGATGTCATGCTGGATGAGCAGGATCGGATCTGCATCACCCATGACCGTCTTCGCGCTGCTCGACTGGCTGACAGGACCGCCGATTTCCTGACCCTGGCGGGCCGGTTGCTGGATGGCTACGCGCAGGCGAAGCAAGGGCGTGGCATGCTGGATCATGATGATCTGATCCTGCGTCTGCGGGAACTGCTGCGCCGGGACCGGGGCTGGGTGCACTACAAGCTGGACCAGGGCATCGACCATATCCTGATCGACGAGGCGCAGGACACGTCCCCGGCGCAGTGGGACATCGCGCGGGAACTGAGCGAGGAGTTCTTCGACGGCGAAGGTGCGCGGCAGGGCGTGCGCACGGTGTTCGCGGTCGGTGACGAGAAACAGTCGATCTACAGCTTCCAGGGGGCCGACCCGGCCGGTTTCCAGCGCAACCGGGAATGGTTTGGCGGGCGTGTGGAGGGCGTCAACGAGGCCTTCGCAGCCATCGACCTGCAGCTTTCCTTCCGCTCCGCCACCGCGATCCTGTCCGCCGTCGATCATGTGCTTTCGGGCGAACGCGCGCATGGCGTGACGGCAGACAACAGCGCACCCAGCCATCATGCATTCCGCGCCGGGACACAGGGGCTGGTGGAACTCTGGCCACTGGTGGAGCCGGTGGAGCGCCCGGAGAAAAACCGCTGGGACGCGCCGCTGAACCAGGAAACCGTCGACAGTCCGCGCCGCCGTCTGGCGCAGGCCATCGCGGCCCGCATCGCCGCCATGATCAATGACAGGGAAGCCATCGGCGACGTGGCGGGCGGCAACCATCCCGCGCGTGCGATCCGGGCCGGTGACGTGATGATCCTGGTGCGCAAGCGCGACGCGCTGGTGGTGGAGATCTCCCGCGCCCTGAAGGCCGTTGGCGTACCGGTCGCCGGCTCCGACAGGATGCGGCTGACGGAACAGGTCGCGATCATGGACCTGATGGTGCTGGGCGATTTCCTGCTGTTGCCGGAGGATGATCTGGCACTGGCAACTGTCCTGAAGTCGCCGCTGTTCGGCTTCGATGATGACAGGGACCTCTTCCCGCTGGCTTACGGTCGGAAGGGGACGCTGTGGCAGGCCCTGCGGACGCGTGCAGGGGAGCAGCCGCACTGGCAGGCGGCACTGGCGGAGTTGCAGGATCTGATGGGCCTCGTGGATGTGCAGCCGCCATTCGAGTTCTATTCCGGCCTTCTGGGGCCGCGTGGTGGCCGGAAGCGCCTGATCGCCCGGCTGGGCCCGGATCAGATCGACCCGATCGACGAGTTCCTGGAGGCCGCGCTGGCCGATGAACGGCATGGCCCGGCCTCCATGCAGGGTTTCCTGCACCGTCTGAGGCAGCAGGATGTGGAGATCAAGCGCGACATGGACCACCGCCACGATGCGGTGCGGATCATGACCGTGCATGGCGCGAAGGGGCTGGAGGCCCCGGTCGTCTTCCTGCCCGATACTGTCAGCGTGCCGCTGGCGCCGCGTGACCGCCTCGCGTTCCTGTCCGGCAGCGAGCCGCGTCTGCCGCTGGTCACCGGAACGGCTGCCGAGAACCCGGTCGCCCTGCAGGACCATCGCGATCGGGTCATGCAGGAACAGAACTGGGAGTACCGGCGCCTGCTCTATGTCGCGATGACGCGGGCGGAGGACCGGCTCTATGTCTGCGGCTGCAAGACCGCGCGGGAGAAGGAGCCGAAGGACGACTGCTGGTACCGGATGGTGGAAGAGGGTTTGCGGCAGGCAGGAGCCGTCGAGTCGGAAGGTGGGCTGCTGCTTGGACAGGCGACCGAGAGCCAGGCGGAAGCCCTTGCAGGGTCGGAGACGGACATGTCCCTTCCGGACTGGGCGATGCGACCGATGCCGGAGGAACCGACGCCGCCCCGCCCGCTCAGTCCCTCGCGCCCCGACGGTGCGGAACCTGCCGTGCGCAGCCCCCTCGCGGGGCCGGTGGCGGGTTCCGGTGCGCTGCGGCGTGGTGTGCTGATCCATTACCTACTGCAGGTAATGCCGACCCTGCCGGAAGGTGCGCGTGAAGGGCGCGGGCTGGCGCTGTTGCAGCGGCGTGCGCCGGAACTTGATGCCGCCACGGTGACCGCGATGGTGGCGGAGGCACAGTCCGTCATGGGCGCGGCGGAGCTGGCGCCTCTGTTCGGTCCCGGCAGCCGCGCGGAGGCCGCGATCACCGGTGTCGTCGATGGCGTCGTCGTGACAGGCCAGGTCGACAGGCTGCTGATCGGCGACGACCGGATCATCGTCGCGGACTACAAGACCAATCGGCCCCCGCCTCAGAACGTCGCAGATGTCTCCCCTGCCTATCTGCGGCAGATGGGGCTCTATCGTGCGGTGCTGCAGCAGTTGCATCCGGACCGCCCGGTTGTCGCGATTCTCGTCTGGACCGATGAGGCGCGTGCCATGACCCTGCCCGATGCCCTGATGGATCGTGCGTTGCAGCGGACCGCTTGACGCTCCCCCGACCCCTACCTAGTTTCATGCTCAACGCCGAAGCATTGCCGCGCAGGCATCCCAACATTGCGGAGAAGACCGATGAGCACCGTCAAGATCACTGACGACAACTTCCAGACCGACGTCCTTTCATCCGACACGCCGGTGCTGGTCGACTACTGGGCCGAATGGTGTGGCCCGTGCCGCCAGATCGCCCCGTCGCTGGACGAGATTTCCGCCGAGATGGATGGCAAGCTGACTATCGCGAAGCTGAACATCGACGAGAACCCGAACACGCCGACCCGCTATGGCGTGCGTGGTATTCCGACCCTGATGCTGTTCAAGGGCGGTGAGGTCGTGGCGACCAAGGTCGGCGTGCTGCCCAAGTCCCAGCTGCAGTCCTGGATCGACTCCAACATCTGATATCCGCCCGCCGCTCCGGTCGCCGGAGCGGCAGCAAGCCTGTCATTGGTGGTGTAGCACGCCCGCGGCGCACCACCAGCCCGGAGAGGCGTGGCTGATGGCCTGCTGTGCGGCCTCGGCCGTTTCTCGGGTATCGAACAGGCCGATGCAGGTCGCGCCTGAACCCGACATGCGATGCAGTCTGACACCGGCGCATTCGCTGATCGCGGCCAGGACATCGCCAATCACCGGGCAGAGGCTGATCGCTGGTCGTTGCAGATCGTTGCGACAGGCACCGAGATCCGCGAACCATGCATCCCGATCTCCCGAGGGAAAGGCCGACGGCTCAAGAGGCTCGGTGAATGCGCTGTCCCGCGCGTACTGCCGGAAGACGGAGGGCGTCGGAACTTCCACGACGGGATTGACCAGCAGTACGCCCAGCCCCTCCGGCAGGTCGTAGGGCGTCAACTGCTCTCCGATACCTTCCATCAAGCTCGGTCGTGCGGCCAGGCAGACCGGAACATCGGCCCCGAGATCCAGCGCCAGCCGGGTCAGCGCCTGATTGTCAGGCAGGATCGCCCAAAGGTCCATCAGGGCCCGCAGGGTGGCTGCGGCATCCGATGACCCGCCGCCGATACCGGAGGCCACAGGCAGGTTCTTTTGCAGCGTCAGGCGCAGGCCATCGAGTGACCGGCCCGCCAGCGCCGCAAGGCCCGTGGCCGCGCGCACGACCTGGTTATCGGCAGCCTCCCCGTCCAGCGCGGTCGCGAAAGGGCCTGTGGTCTGGAACTGGAATCCGGTCGCGCCGGAATTCTCCACCATGATCCGGTCGCCGATGTCGGCAAAGGCGACAAGGCTCTGCAGCAGGTGCAGGCCATCGGGGCGGCGACCCACCACATGCAGGAACAGGTTCAGCTTGGCCGGAGCATTGCGCGCGACGGTCATGACGGTCTCTTTGGGGCGATGCGGTGCCAGTGTCAGTGCCGGTATCAGGTGCAGCCGTGGAAAGTGCTGGAATCCTTGCCCAGACCGTCATTGAGCTTGCGAATGACCGACTCGGTCTGTTCCTCATCCGGGTCGAGCACAAGCACGCGGCGCCACTGGAAACAGCTCTCCAGCCGTCGCCCGACATGCCAGTAGGCATCGCCCAGATGTTCGTTGATCGTGGGATCCTCGGGGCGCAGTTCAACCGCCCGCTCCAGTTGTTTGACCGCTTCATCGTGGTCGCCCTTGCGGAACAGTACCCACCCCAGGCTGTCCACGATGTAGCCATCCTGCGGCTTCAGCGCGACCGCGCTGCGCAGCATCTCGACGGCTTCATCCAGCCGCATGCCCTTGTCTGCCCAGGAATAGGCCAGATAGTTCATGATGTAGGGATGACGGGGGCGCAGCTCCAGCGCCTGCAGCAGGTCACGCTCCGCATCGTTCCAGCGCCCGGACCGCTCCAGCGCGATGCCACGGGCATAGAGCACAGCCCAGTGACGCGGTTGCAGGTCGTCGACCCGCTCCAGCGCCCGGCTGTAGACCGTTGCCGCTTCCTCGAACCGGGAGTGCGTGCGCAGCAGGTCAGCCAGGGTGATCAGGGCAACCGTTTCCTCGGAGCGTTCCGAGGCCATGCGCTGCAGCAGTTCGATGGCCTGATCGGTACGGTCGAGCTTGTCCAGCATCCAGGCCGTACGCAACCGGGCACCCCACTTGTAGGGAGATTCATGCGCCACACGCTCATAGGCGGCGATGGCGTCCAGCCAGCGGTCATTGGTCTCGCGAATGTCGCCCAGCAACGCCTGCGCCACGTCCAGATCGGCGCGGACATGCAGCGACAGGCGCAGGTAGATCATCGCCACATCGCTGACGTTGTCGCGCACCAGCGCAGAGGCCGCGCCATAGAGAGCCTCCGCGATCCCGTCATTCGCATCGCGAATGGGGAAGGCGTCCGCCAGATCCCGCTCACCGCTGAGATAGGCCACCAGCACATGATCCTCGCCAAAGCGGTCGAGCAGGCTTTCGAGTTCCCTGTGCCCGGCCTCCGCACCGTCACGTCTGCCGACGATGGATGCCTTGACCAGCATGGACCTGAGGTCGGGGCGGCTGCTTTCCTCGTAGGCGGCGAAGGCCTCCAGCGCGCCGTCAAGGTCACCGGCTGTCGCCAGGATCAGGGCGCGGTGGTAGCTGGCGAAGGGAACGAAGGCTTCGGTCCGTTCCAGCGGTTTAAGCCGTTGGGCCGCATCCACACCATCGCCGTTGCCGAATGATGCCCAGGCCCGCAGCAGGGGGCCGACCAGGCGCATCGATCCGCGCCGCTTGTTGGCCTTGGAGATCCGGGATTCGCCCTTTCCGAACTGCCCCATCTTCAGTTCGTGGACGGCGACGGTCAGATTGGCCACCGGTGCTGCCTGATCGCCTTCCAGAATGCGTTCGGCCAGTGGCAGCGCCGCTGCCACATCGCCTTCGGATACGGTCAGCAGGAACGCCCGCCGCAGCAGCCAGAGATTGTCCGGGTCTGCCTCCAGCGCTTCGTTGAAATACCTGGCAGCAGCGGCGATATCGCCGTCCTTGCGGGCCTGTCGCGCGGCCAGAAAGGCTCCGAAGCCCTTTCCGGAAGCCCGCGCGGCGGGGGTGACGGGGGAGACAACGGCCTCGGTATCCTTCGACGCCAGTTCCGTGGCGTTCGCGGGTCCGGATTGCCAGCCAATGACACCGGCGAGAAGTCCGAGCGCGAGCGGCACGGAACGGGCGCAGGACAGATAGCGGTGTGTGTTTCTCATGGAACTGATTGTTTGCATGGGCACCTCTTCCCGCAAGACCAAACTTGCGTGATCATCGCCGCTCAGGCGTTGATTTTCGGTGTATTGCGGTCGCTTGCGCCCCGGGGCAAGCCGGTATCAGGCCCCGTCACCTGTCGGGAAACGGGTTCTGAAGGCTTCGGCGGTCGCCTCGAACTCGACCAGGATCCCCTGCGCGCGGGCCACGGCAACGGCGTGATCCCCATCCTTCACCGATCTCTCGATCACCGCTGCCCGGGCTCCCAGGCGTGCTGCGCCAAAGGTCGAGCATGTGCTCTTCAGTGCATGGCCCTCGAACCCGAGGCGAGAGAAATCGTCGGTCGCTGCCGCTTCCGACACTTCCTGGACCCGGCGCGCAGCCTCTGCCAGGAATTCATCAACCAGCACGCCGACGATCTCGTCGCCAGTGTCCTGTGCCAGTGCCTGCAATGCAGCGTCGTCGAGAAGGGGGAGGGAGTCGTCTGTTGTCATTTTCCAGCCAGCATGCGTTCCAGAAATTCCAACCGATCCTGGCCCCACAGCATCTGGTCGTCGAAAAAGTAGGTCGGTGCCCCGAAGACTCCGCGTTCGATGGCTTCCGCCGTTTCGCGCGCCCGAACGGTCTGAGCCTCGCCTGCCGCCATCTTGTCACGAAGTCGTGACGGGTCGAGTCCGGCTTCGGTCACGATTTCGTCAATGGTCGCGGCGTCGCCGATGTTGCGCTCCTCCACCCACACTGCCCGCATGAACCGCCCGGCGAGGTCCAGCGAGTCCGCACCGTCCAGACGCGCGGCGATGGTCAGCAGGGCGGCTTCGGTTTCATCAACGGGAAAATGCGCCGGCTCCAGCACCAGCGGCAGGTCCAGCCGTGCGCGCCAGCGTTTCAGTTCCTGCATCCGGTAGGCACGGCGTGCGGGCGGGCGCTTGCCGAGCGGCAGGCCGCCGGTTTCCCCAAAGACCGCCAGCAGGTCGACCGGGCAGAACCGGACTTCAACACCAGCCTGACCTGCCATGGCGCGCAGACGGTCATGCCCCATGAAGGTCCAGGGTGACGCCAGTGCGCCAAAGCAGTCGATCCGTGGTGCCGTCATATCTCAGTATCCCCCGTTCGAAAATCCGCCGATGCCGCCGGTCCGCGCGCGGACCATGCTGTCGCCCGTGAACTGCTGCATCGCATAGCTGTCGGTCATTCCCGAGACCCGGTCCGTCACCGCCAGTGCCCGATCATAGGCTGTCAGACCCTGATCCGTCGCCATTGCCGTGCGGTCCATCAGGGCCTGTATCACCCGATCCGCACCAAGGTCACGCTCATAGTCACCATCCGAGACGAATACCTTGCGCGCCGTGACGTCCGTGATGTGGGCCAGGGCGGCGGTTCCCGGCACCTGCTCCAGCAGCGGCGCGCGATACCGGCCATCCAGCATCTGCGGCTCCACCTGCAGGAACACCTCGACCACCTGGCCGATCAGTTCCCCGATGGCCTTGGCCCGCAGGTAGGCGATGCGGCGGGCCGGTTCGCCGATTTCCTGGTAGCGCCTGTGTGCGCCGCCCACGGCCAGCAGCAGGGCCTCGGCCTCCTCGAACGGAATCTTGCCGAGCTTGAAGCCGTCCTCCAGGTCGATGA
The DNA here is from genome assembly GCA_021604565.1 of Minwuia thermotolerans. GTDB lineage: Bacteria > Pseudomonadota > Alphaproteobacteria > Minwuiales > Minwuiaceae > Minwuia > Minwuia thermotolerans_A. The sequence goes on from BQJF01000007.1 coordinate 61,010, forward strand.
TCGTGTAGCAGATGTCATCCGCTGCCTCGACCAGGAACGCCAGCGGATGGCGCAGCCAGCGCCCGTCGCCATCTGGTTGCAGCCCGGTTTCGCGCGCGACATCGCGGAAGGTGTCGGCCTCCGCCTGCATGACGCCGAACTTCTGTGCGCCCGCGTCATGTCCGTCGCGTGCACGCGCACCATCGACCAGCCGTGGATACTTGCTGAAGGTGGCGAGCGTGGCCGCCGTCAGGCGCAGGCCACCCTTGTCACGCCAGTTCTGCAGGCGGGTCAGGATGCGGAATCCCTGGGCATTGCCCTCGAACCGCAGCAGGTCCTGCTGCTGGGCGCGGGTGAGGCCGTGCAGCATGGCCCTGCCGCGTGGCGCGTCGCGGAACCAGCGCTGGATCAGTTCCTCCCCCCGGTGGCCGAAGGGCGGATTGCCGATGTCATGCGCCAGGCAGGCGGCGGAGACGATGTGGCCGAACTCGGCGGCACCAAGCTCGGCGGGCAGCCGCCTGCGTCCGGCAATGACCTGACCAATTCCGGCTGCCAGGGAACGCCCGACGGAGGCGACCTCCAGCGAATGGGTCAGCCGTGTCCGGATGTAGTCATTGTCAGACAGGGGATGGACCTGGGTCTTGTCCTGCAGACGGCGGAAGGCGGAGCAGAAGACGATCCGGTCGAAATCCTTCTGGAACGGGCTGCGCGCGACGTCATAGGGCTCCGGTGCCACGTCCACCAGCCTGCGCGCCGACAGCAATCGTCGCCAGTCCATCATGTGCCGGTTTCCCGTCCACGCATCAGCGCGCGCAGGTCCCGCAGCCGCGTCAGCCCGGTGATCTGGGCCAGGATGGCATAGGTGAGCAGCCCCATGACGACCAGAATCCCAAGTCCGGTCGCGCGCATCAGTTCGCCCTGACCGGCGAGTGGCGTCAGCGCCAGCGCGGCGGCGATCAGCACACCGGCCATGATGGCGCTGGCAAGCACGGCCTTCAGGGTCGCGGAACGCAGCCGGGCGTCGGCCTTCAGCCAGCCCCGGCGATGCAGCAGCCAGATCGAGAGGCCCGCGTTCAGCCACGACGAGATCGCGGTCGCGAGGGCCAGACCCACCTGTTGCAGCGGTCCCATGAGGGCCAGATTGAGAGCGAGGTTCACCATGACCGCGACAATGGCGACCTTCAGTGGCGTCATTGTGTCGGACCGGGCGAAGAAGGCGGGACCAAGCACCTTGACCATGACATAGGCGGGCAGACCCACAGCATAGGCCGCCAGTGTCATGGCGGTCGCGTCCGTGTCGGCGGCGGTGAAGGCCCCACGCTCGAACAGTCCGGCCACCAGCTCCCCTGGGATGGCCAGGCAGGCGGCCATGGCAGGCAGCGACAGCAGCAGGCCGAGTTCCAGCGCGCGGTTGAGGCTCTGTCGCGCCGCATCGTCCTCCCCTGCCGCCGCCTGTCGCGACAGCAGCGGCAGCAGGGCCGTCCCCACCGCGACGCCGACGACGCCGATGGGCAACTGGCTGATCCGGTCGGCATAGAACAGGTAGGAGATCGCGCCTTCCTGCAGGAAGGAGGCGAGGATGATGTCCACGACCAGATTGACCTGCACCACGCCCGCGCCGAGGGCAGCGGGGCCCATGATCATCAGTACCCGCTTCACCGCCGGAGTAAGGCGGGGGCGCGGCAGGTAGAGCGGCAGTCCGGCGCGGCGCAGTGCGAACAGCAGCCAGACAAACTGCACGACACCGGCCACGAAGACGCCGATGGCCAGCGCGTGACCGGCGGTCGGCACTTCGCCGACCAGCAACAGCAGCGCGGCGATGAGGCAGAGGTTCAGCAGGATCGGCGTCGCCGCAGCAGCGGCGAAGCGCCCGATCCCGTTCAGCACCCCGGCCATCAGGGAGACCAGGCTGATGAACAGCAGATAGGGGAAGGTGATGCGGGTCAGTTCGACAGCCAGGTCGAATGTCGCCGGGTCGTCCCTGAATCCGGGGGCCAGCCCCAGCATCAGCACCGGCATCGCGATCTGCGCCAGTGCCACGAACAGCAGCAGCACGGCAAGCAGAACAGCCAGCGTATCCTCCGCAAAGCCGTGCGCGGCGTCCCGGCCTTCCCGCTTCAGGTGGGCGGAGAAACGGGGTACGAAGGCGGCATTGAACGCGCCTTCCGCGAACAGGCGGCGAAAGAAGTTCGGCAGCTTGAAGGCAACGAAGAAGGCATCCGCCACCGGTCCGGCACCCAGCAGCGCGGCGATCAGGATATCGCGGGTGAAACCGGTCAGACGGCTGATCAGGGTAAAGCCGCCCACGGTCATGGCGGCCCTCAGCAGGCCACCCTGTTCCCGCGCCGGCGATTGTGGTGCATCAGCCATGAGCGTGGTCATAGATCAAATTGGTCCGCAACGGAATCCAACTATCGGGATCAAGGGTTTGTTCAGATTTCTTCGTCAGGCTTGTCGAATGGCGCTCTCCCTTCTCCATAACCCCCGGAACAGGCATGACTACGTATCCGACAGGCACGACTGGATGGTTCGTCTGGTGCCGCGGCGGATCCTGGTGGCAGTCTCCGCATTGCTGTTCACCTGCATCGCGTTCACGGTCGCTACCGGCACGATCTGGGACCGGCATACCGATATGGAGCGGATCACGACCCCTGTATTCTGCGTCATTTTCCTGATCATCCTGCTGGCCAGCATCCGACTGCCCGATCAGCACCTCCATCTCGTCACGACCGCACTGAAGGTCGCAGGTGGTGCCATTCTGCTTGCCGGGATCGTTGATGGTCTGGCTCTCTTCGACCCGACGGCAGAGGAAGCAGAGAACCATCTGATATTCTATGTCTGCTGGTTGCCGGTCTATCACGCAGCCATCTTCTATGTCTCGACGCGCGAGAGAGCCTTGCGATGGAGCCTTCGCTTCCTCGCGATCTTCACACTGACTGTCTTGGTCCTGTCGTACGTCGGCCCCCTGCCACTGCACCATGACAATGTGGTCATCCTCTATTTCGCACTGTTTCCGCAGCTTGCTGGCATCCTGATCGTGCATTTCATTTCTGTCTTCCGGGAGGATCTCGCGACGGAGCGGACCCGAATCCGCGTCCTGCAGGACACCGCTTCCGCCCTGCAGCAGGAATCAGAGAACGCGGAAAGGGCGCGGCAGCAGGCCGAGGCGTCAGACCGTGCGAAGTCGATCTTCCTTGCCAACATGGGGCATGAGCTGAGAACCCCGCTGAACGCGATCCTCGGTTTCTCGCAGATGATGGAGTCCGGTGTGCGGGGGCCTCTCAACGAGACCTATCAGGCCTATTCAGGAGACATCAGGACCAGTGCCGAACATCTGCTGTCACAGATCAACAGCATCCTGGAAGTTTCCCGCATCGATCTCGGCGCGGACACCATGCGGGAAGAAGCTGTCGACGTGAACCAGCTCATCGTCAGTTGCATCCGGCTCGTGCAGCAGCGCGCTGTCGAGAACGAAGTCAGCATCGAATGGGACGCGGGCAGCGCCCCGCTGGCCGTCCGGGCTGATGCCGACAAGCTGAAACAGGTAATCACCAACATCCTCGCCAACGCGGTGAAGTTCAATCACCCGGGCGGAACCGTTTCGATCGCGGCCGAGGTCGAAGCTGAAGGCGGCATCATCATTCAGGTCAGGGACACCGGAATCGGGATGACAGAGGCTGAGACAGTCGAGGCGCTGGAGTTGTTTCATCAGTCCGACAATGGCTTCATCCGCCGCTACGAAGGGGTCGGGCTGGGGCTGTCCATCGCGCGGTCGCTGGTCGAACTGCATGACGGCTCCATCGCCATCGAAAGCACGCCGGGCGACGGAACGACCGTGAAGATCACATTGCCCTCCTCTCGGCATATCGGCGGCACGACGGATGATTCCGGTGTGACCGATACCGCGGCACCGACCATCTGCGCGAAGACGGGTTGAGTCCGTGATCAGCGTCCTGCCTCAGCGCTGATCGAAATCCAGCACGACCGTGTCGGTGACCGGTGTCGCCTGGCAGGACAGCACGAAACCGGCGGCGATCTCGTCATCGTCCAGGGCGTAGGTCTTGTCCATGGTGACCTCCCCCTCAACCAACCTGCAGCGGCAGGTGCAGCACATGCCGCCCTTGCAGGCAAAGGGCAGGTCGGCGCGGTTGTCCAGGGCGGCGTCCAGGATCGCGGTGCCATCGTCCACCATGTCGAAGTTGATCCGGTGGCCGTCGATGATCACACCGATATGGCGCACGGGCAGTTCCTCGCCGGGCTTCGCCACCCGTTTGGGCTTCGGGTTGCCATCGCTGGCCGGGGTGAACAGTTCGAAGCGGATACGGTCGGGGGTCACGCCATGCGCCTTCAGCGCGGTGGAGACATTGCCGATCATCTCCTCCGGCCCGCAGAGCCACCAGGCGTCCGTCGCCGCCACATCGATCAGCCCGCCCAGCAGGGCCTCCGCCTTCTCCGTGTCGATCCGGCCCGAGAGCAGCGGCACGTCCATGGTCTCCCGCGACAGCACATGCATCAGGGTCAGGCGGGTCGGAAAACGGTTCTTCAGATCCTCCAGTTCCTCCCGGAAGATCACCGACTGCGTGGTGCGGTTGCCATAGACCAGGGTCATCTCCGACTTCGGCTCGCCCGTCAGCACCGCCTTGACGATGGACAGGATCGGCGTGATCCCCGATCCGGCGGCGAAGGCGACATAGCTGCCTGCGCGGTCCGGGTCGGCATCGAAGGTGAAGCGCCCGTCCGGTGTCATCACCTGCACCGGGTCACCCGCCGTGATGCCTTCATTGGCGAAGCTGGAGAACAGCCCGCCCTCCACCTTCCGGATCGCCACCCGCAGGTCATTGTCCGCCGGGCCGGAGCAGATGGAGTAGGAGCGGCGAATGTCGCGCCCGTCCACGGTCGCGCGCAGCGTCAGATACTGGCCCGGCACGAAGCGATAGTCCTCGCGCAGGTCATCCGGCACCTGAAAGGCGATGGAGACGGCGTCATCCGTCTCGCGGCGGACCTCGGCGACATTCAGGGTGTGGAATTTCGGTGCCATTCCGGGTCTCCGTCAGATGCACTTGAAGTAGTCAAAGGGTTCCTGGCAGGCGTTGCAGCGCCACAGTGCCTTGCAGGCGGTAGCACCGAAGGCACTGGTCATGACCGTGTCGGCAGAACCGCAGTGGGGGCAGGCCACGTCCGGCAGGGTGCCGGTCAGGTGCCGCTTGTCAGTGGCGCGGTGCGCCGGGGGGGCAATGCCCGCCGCAGCCATCTTCCGCCGTCCCTCCGCCGTGATGTCATCGGATGACCAGGGCGGACTGAGCACCAGATCCACCGTCACGCTGGCAAAGCCGGTCGCGGTCAGTTGCTCCCGGATCATCATCTGCATCAGGTCGGTGGCGGGGCATCCGGTATAGGTCGGCGACATGCGCACTGTCACCGCGTCGCCCGTCACTTCGACCCCGCGAATGACGCCCAGGTCGGGCAGCATGACGCTGGGGATTTCCGGATCGGGGACGGTTGCCAGCACGGCGCGGGCGCGTTCCTCCGTCAGGGGACCGGGCGCATTGCGGGCCTGCATCGGCGCACCGGCAAAGCCCGCGAAGATCTCGTCGGGCAGGGCGGCACCACTGGGCTTCGGGCGCGGGACAGGTGTGCGGGGCGACATGGGCGGTGCCTACCAGTTCAGGCCGGGAAACTGGCGCTGTGTCGACTGCATTTCGGCCAGCAGATAGCCCAGATGTTCGGTATGGCGTCCCTCGTGCCGTCCCCCCAGCACCGACCAGGTCGCTGTGGGCCAGTCCAGCGTCGCCTCGGCCAGGACCGCCTCCACATCCGCCATCCAGGGGTCACGGAGGCTCTCCAGATCGGGGCCGATACCGACCTCGGCCATCTGGCGGTCCACGTCATCCATGTGGAAGAACTCGGCGGTGAAACCCATAAGCTGCTCGAAGGCGGCGACGATGCGGGTGCGGCTTTCCTCCGTCCCGTCACCCATGCGGATGACCCAACCGGAGGAATGGCGGCGGTGATAGGTGATCTCCTTCACCGCCTTGGCCGCAATCTCCGCGATGCGCGCATCCGTCGAGCGTTCCAGCGCGCGGAACAGCAGCAGGTTCCAGGCGTCGAACAGGAACTGGCGCGCCATGGTCTTGGCATAGTCGCCGTTCGGCTGTTCCACCAGCAGCAGGTTGTTGAAGTCCCGTTCGGGCCGCAGGAAGGCCAGGTCATCCTCGGTCCGGCCCTTGCCCTCCACCTCGCCCGCATACTGATAGAACAGGCGGGCCTGCCCGATCAGGTCCAGCGCGACGTTGGTCAGCGCAATGTCCTCTTCCATGATCGGCCCGTGGCCGCACCATTCCCCCAGCCGATGGCAGAGGATGTGGCTGGTATCGCCCAGCCGCAGCAGATAGCGGAACAGGGCGTCATTGTGATCGGCAGATGCGTTCATCGGCGTGGCCTTTTTTTGCCGCCTGTTCCATCCCTCTCCCCCCTCCCGGCCACCCATTTCAGGATACTTGCGTGGGTGGCCGGGAGGGGGGAGAGGGATGGAACAGGCCATCAGACAGTCTCCGAAGCGTCAGATGTTCGTCACTTCCTCGGGGATCGTGTAGAAGGTCGGGTGGCGATAGACCTTGCTCGCCGCCGGGTCGAACAGGCTGTCCTTGTCGGCAGGTTCGGACGCCGTGATCCGGGCAGACGGCACCACCCAGATCGATACCCCTTCGGAGCGGCGGGTATAGAGATCGCGCGCGTTCTGGATCGCCAGTTCCGCATCCGGTGCATGCAGGCTTCCGGCGTGCTTGTGGTGCAGGCCGTCACGGCTGCGGATGAAGACTTCCCACAGTGGCCATTCCTTGCGTGTCGTCATGTCGGTGTGGTCCTCTCTCGGTGGCCTGTTCCATCCCTCTCCCCCTCCCGGCCACCCATTCAGGATACTTGCGTGGGGGGTCGGGAGGGGGAGAGGGATGGAACAGTCAGACGTCAGATTCTCTTCTCTCAGGCGGCAGACTTCGCGGCGCGTTTCTTCTCGGCGTGGGCCAGCGCGGCTTCGCGCACCCAGGCACCGTCCTCATGTGCGGAGCGACGGGCATCCAGGCGGTCGCGGTTGCACAGGCCGTCGCCCTTCACCACGCGCCAGAACTCGTCCCAGTCGATGGGGCCGAAGTCGTAGTGGCCGGTTTCCCCGTTCCACTTCAGGTCCGGGTCGGGCACGGTCAGCCCCAGATAGTCGGCCTGCGGAATGGTCATGTCGACGAAGCGCTGGCGCAGGTCGTCGTTGGACTGGCGCTTCACCTTCCACTTGAAGGCGATCTCCGAATTCGGCGAGTCGGCGTCGTGCGGGCCGAACATCATCAGCGCCGGCCACCACCAGCGGTTCAGCGCATCCTGCGCCATCGCCTTCTGCTCCGGCGCGCCATGCGCCAGCGTGGTGATGATCTCGAAGCCCTGGCGCTGGTGAAAGCTCTCTTCCTTGCAGATTCGCACCATGGCCCGGGCATAGGGGCCATAGGAAGTGCGGCAGAGCGCCACCTGATTGACGATGGCCGCCCCGTCCACCAGCCAGCCGATGGTGCCGATGTCGGCCCAGGTCAGCGTCGGGTAGTTGAAGATGGAGGAATACTTGGCCTTGCCGGAATGCAGGTCCTCCAGCATCTGGTCGCGGCTGGTGCCGAGCGTTTCGGCGGCGCTGTAGAGGTAGGCGGCATGACCGGCCTCGTCCTGGATCTTGGCCAGCAGCGCGGCCTTGCGGCGCAGCGTCGGGGCACGCGTGATCCAGTTCCCCTCCGGCAGCATCCCGACATATTCGGAATGCGCATGCTGGGAGATCTGGCGGACCATGAACTTCCGGTACTTCTCCGGCATCCAGTCGCGCGGCTCGACCCGCGTCTCCGCATCCACCCGCGCCTGGAAAGTGGCCTCCAGGGCCGCCTCGTCCACTGCCGTCACCAGTTCCGGTTTCTCGACCTCTGCCATGTCGCGCACCCTCCGCATCGGGGTTCAGGCCTTGCCCGGCCTGTTCTCCAGATATGATACACAAAATGCCGAAACAATAAATGATTTTGTATCGCTTTGAATTCCGGGCGCCAAAGCGCGCACAAATGGTTGACCCGAACCCGGTCGCGGGCTATGACGCGCGGCCTGCCATGCCGCCGTAGCTCAGGGGTAGAGCACTCCCTTGGTAAGGGAGAGGTCGAGTGTTCGAATCACTCCGGCGGCACCAGGTTTTCCGGGATCAATGGTGAGTATGCGGCTGTAAGTGGCCACGTGTGCGAACCTGCGCCCCTGAGTGTCATTTTCGAGGACTAAGTGGCAAGTTCTGCCATGATGTCCTCAATATGCACGAAGCTCTCGAAATTGGCTGTCACGCTCGGATCCTTCGGTGTGTAGCCTTTTCTGCTGATCAACAATGTAGTGGCCTCATTATGGGCCACAATTGTATCCGCCGTTTTTGACGAGCTCTTCCAGCATTCGGCCCGTTGCCGATAGCCCTGTGCCATCTTCAACGTCAGATTGCTGTGATCCCTGACAATCTTGGCATGAATGGCAAATCTGAAATCGTCGGGGGTCTTGAAAATGCAGAGGAAATCTGTGGGACGCCCATCGCATTTCTTGCATGAACATTCATTGCTGACTATCCAGTAGTCTTGCCACCAATTCTTGGCATTTGGTGATCGACTTTTCTTCTGACATTCACTTTGTGAAATTGCATTCACGGCATGTTTGGAAAATTTTGTTTGCTGGATCAGCCATCTTCTGAATTCACCATTCGTGACAATGGCATCAGCAGCAAGACTGACACCATCGAGAATATCGGGATTGCTGACCATGATGAAAACCTCGTCGAAACTGGCATATGGAAATCTGACGAATTCAACGCGCTGGAACATTGCATCCAACGACCTGATCCAGAGAAGATAGCCTCCGGATCGTAGCTACCCCACCTCTTTCTGGCCTCTCTTGCCGGATGCAGGTCGGTGACGGCATCGGACCTCAGGCTATCGGGTCAGCAGTCTCGAAAGTGGTTGGCGGACAGTCGGGCGGGATCGGCGCCACCGCCTCGCCATGGTTGGTCCGCAGGCCTGCCCCATCATTCCCCGGTCCTCAACCCGCGCTGATCTCGAAGTCGTCCCAGACGGGGCGGTCCATGTCCTTGCGGAACTTGTCGAAGGTCCAGGGCCAGGAGGCGATGTTGCCTGCGCTGTCGATGTACCAGCTCTGGCAGCCCGTGGCCCAGACGGTCTGGGGCAGGCGCTCCCGGACGCTCTGGTTGAAGGCGTCGGCGGCTTCCGGTTTCGGGGCCACGGCGGTGACGTCCCCTTCGCCGATCCTGTCGATCAACTGCCGGATGTAGCCGAACTGGGCCTCCGCCGTCAGCAGCCATGAGAAGTTGCCGATGGGGCTGGTCGGGCCGCCGATCATGAACCAGTTGGGGAAGCCCGGAATGGCGACGGTCAGATAGCCCTGATTGCCTTCCGACCAGGCCTGATCCAGCGTCTGCTCGCCGGGGCCGTTGACCTGCATGGGGCGGAAGAAGCGGTGGGTATCGAAGCCGGTGGCGATGACGATCACGTCCAGTTCATGGACCCTGCCATCGGCGGTCCGGATGCCCTCCGGGCAGAAGCGGTCGATCGGGTCGGTCACCAGCTCCGCCTTCGGGTCCTGAATGGCTTCGTAGAAGTCGCCGGACATGATCAGGCGCTTGCAACCGACCTTGTAGTCCGGTGTCAGCCGCCGCCGCAGGTCGGGATCGCGTACCGTCGCCAGATGCTCCTCGCAGGCTGTGACGATCTGGTCGTAGGCCGTCGGGTTCTCGCCGACGACGGCGGCGGAGAAGGTCGTGTTCATGCGGTGGGTCAGGCGCAGGTACTCGCTCTCCACCAGCGCCGGGTCAGCGCGGAACTGTGCCTTCTCGCCTTCCTCGTAGTCCCTGTTGGGCAGCGGCAGCACCCATTGCGCTGTGCGCTGGAACAGGGACAGGCTGGCGACCTTCGCCACCGAGGCGCCGACGATCTGGATCGCGGTCGATCCGGTGCCGATGACCCCGACCCGCTTGCCGGCCAGTGACACGTCATCCTCCCACCGTGCCGAGTGAAACGCCCGGCCGCCGAAATCCTCCAGACCGGAAATGTCGGGGTAGACCGGATGATGCAGCACGCCGGTGGCGGTGATGACGGCGTGAAAGGCTCCCTCTGATCCCCGGGCGCTTTCCAGATGCCACCTGCCGTTCTGGTAATCGGCGCGGGTGATCTCGCTGTCATAGCGGATCAGTCCCTCGACCCCGTGCTTGCGGGCCGTGTGGCGGACATATTCCAGGATTTCCGCCCCCGGCGAGCAGACCCGGCTCCAGTCCGGGTTCGGCTCGAACGAATAGCGATAGGCGTGGGAGGGGACATCGCAGGTGATGCCGGGATAGCGGTTGTCGCGCCAGGTGCCGCCCAGATCATGCGCCTTCTCGAAGATCGTGACATCACCATGACCGGCCTGCCGCAGCTTGATGGCCGCCATGATGCCGGACGCGCCCGCCCCGATGATCGCGATCCGCAACTGTCTGTCGTTTGTCATTTCCCAGGCATCCTCAAGATTGGTGACCGCCACCATAGGCCGGGGTCTCGGGTCATTATCCCCACGAAAGAGGGGGGCTGGTGGTGGCCGGTCACGAGATCGGGCCAAGCAGGCCAAGCTGGGCCGCCTTGGCCACCGCATGTGTCCGCGTCGTCGCGTCCAGCTTCACCTCCACATTGCGCAGGTGGTAGCGGACAGTGGATGGCCGGATGCCCATCAATGCCGCGACCTCAGCCTCCCGGTGGCCCTGCGCCGTCAGCCGCAGGCTTTCCCATTCCTTCGGCGTAAGGTTCGACCGCGCCTCCTCCTGACCCGGCAGCGGCCCGACTGTCACCGCAAAGGCATGCTGGAAGAAGTGGGCGGCGGCCATGATCTCCGCCCGTGCCGCACCGAGCCGGGCCTCCGCCTCGTGCGGTGAAAGTGGCCCGCCGAACGAGAGCTGTGCCACCTGACCCATGGGCAGGTGGACCGGTACCGTGATCATGGACGACAGCCCCATCTGCGCCAGCGACCGGTGGACGGCCCTGGCGGCTGGAACCAGATCGGATACACCCCGGGCCATGTCGGTGACGAATGGCAGGGCGCGCGTCCGGCACCTGATGTACAGCGGCGACTTGAGCATGACGCTGCGATTCCACCAGTGTTCCAGCACCTGCTCCGTCCAGCCCTGACGGCGCATGAAGCGGTGCATCCAGGCGTCGAAGGCGGGGCGCGACACGTCCGGTGCCCAGGACAGCACCGGCATGCCCAACGCCGCGGCGAAGGCTTCCAGCGCGGTCTGCGCGGCCTCGAAGTCCGGCGCACGGTCAAGCCGCGACAGTGCCCCCCGCAGGATGGCGAGATCCGGGTCGGCAGATTCCTCAGTGAGCGGGCAGGGCGGGGCGCAGGTCATGCCAGCAGGTCGGCAAGCCGCCGGGTCGCGATGTTCTCGGTCAGCAGCGGATGGCCGGCAGGCATGGCCCCCCTGTGGATGGCAACGACCAGGTGGCGGTAGAGCAGCACCGCAACCTTGGTGGCGGCGAGCAACCGGTACCAGCCCGGTTCCGTCAGTGCCTTTCCGCTGAGACCTTCACAGGTGGCCGCGATCTGGCCATCGTCCGGGAACCCTTCCGGCAGCGCCACGCCGGACCCGACCGTCCGCATCCAGTGCATCTCCTGGAACCAGGCGACATCCATTTCGGGCGGCCCGACGGTCGCCAGTTCCCAGTCCAGCAGGGCCGCGATCCTGAAATCCCGGACCAGAACGTTCGCCGGGCGGGCGTCGCCCCAGAGCAGGACATCATTGCCCGGATCATCCGGCATTGTGTCCCGCAATCGCCGGAAGGCACGTTCGATCTCCGGCTGCGGCGCATCGCTCCAGCGATGCAGCGCCTGCAGCCAATCAACGGCAGCGGCGAGCGATGAGGTGCCGGCCGGCGGCGCGAGTCGGCTGAGGTCACTGGCCCGCCAGTCCGTCTGATGCACCGCCACCATCGCCGCCATGAATCCGTCCCAGAACTGCACGCGTCGGGGGACTTCAGCATCGATCAGCCAGCCGCGCTCCGCATAGGTGGGCTTGTTGTCGGAGGGAACGATGCCATCAACAAAGGACATGACGAAGAAGGGGCGCCCGAACAGCGTTCCGGCCAGATCTTCCGCGATGGGCCTTGCGACGGGCGGGCGTCCGCGCTGGTGCAGCGCGTGGATGATGCGCCATTCCTTGTCCAGGTCGTAGTCGGGGAACATGGAAAGGCGCGTCGGGGCCATCCGGACAACCACGCGCTGGCGACCAATGTCGGCGATGATCGTCTCGTTCGACCAGCCGCTGGCGGGAGCGGTGACCCGGACCTGCTCCGGTTCCGTCGCCTTGATGTCACTCCACAGGCCCAGCCAATGCGCGAAGGCCGCGGTTTCTTCGGGGGATTTCAGGTTTCCGCGCACGCCGGTTCCGATCAGAACGTCTTCGGGTCCTGCCAGAGTCCCCGTGCCTCCCTGGAGTTCCAGATTTCCACGATCCGGCCATCGACGACGCGAAAGATCTCGATACCGGCCATCTCGTAGGACTTGCCGCTGGTCTGGGTGCTCCAGCCATTCCAGGCCACCGTCACCAGATCGCCCTCCGCCACCATCACCGAGGTCTCGAACCGTAGCACCGGGCAAAGGTCGAGCAGCCCGGTCAGCCGTTCGATGGATTCATCGATCGTCAGCATCCGGACCTCGCCCGGGGCGTGCCGCCAGGTCCGGTCCGCTATCAGCGCGGGGATCAGGTCCAGCCTGCGCTGGTTGTACAGCACATCCAGATAGGTCTGCACCACCTCGACGGGGCTGCGAACTTCAGGCGCCGCTCCACTCATCCAACCCGCTCCCTGTCTGATTGCCTTCTGCCAGAAATTTTAATTCCAATTCAAATTCTGCGTCAAGCCTGACTGCCTTATGGCCGCAGGCGCTTGTCCCGTCCGCCCGAAGGCAAGTTGATGTCGTCGGCATTGCACGCCAGTTCGATTGAATTAAAATTGAATTCGAATTACAAAATATGAAACCGAACGGGGGAGAGAACGATGGGTCGCTGCATTCCTGCCATAGAACCGAACCGGCCAGGACGACGGAGGAACGGGGCATGACCGCCGCGGTTCCGGCGCTTGCGGAGCGGCGCAACGCAATTGCCACCATGTACCCGCAATGGCAGGAGCAGACGCTGGACCGGGCCTTCTGGCAGGCTACGGAGCGTTTCGGGGACCGCCCGTTCGTCATCTCCGACGAACTCACGCTGACCTACCGGCAGGTCGTGGAACAGGCGGAGGATTTCGCGCGTGGCCTGCGGGCGCGGGGGATCGGGCCAGGCGACCGGGTGGCGCTGGTGATGGGCAACTACCCTGTCTATGTCCCCATCGCCTATGCCGTCTGGCGGCTGGGCGCGACGCTGATACCCGTCAATTTTGCCTTCAAGACGGACGAACTCGGCTATGTGATCGAACAGTCCCAGTGCCGCGCCGTCATCACCATGGACACATTCAGGGGCCTCGACTATCTGGCGATGCTGGACGAGCTGTCGCCGGGCTGGGAACAGGGGGTGACGGACCGATACCCGAACCTGTCGCTGGTGGTCGTGCACGGGCAGTCCCGACCGGGCGTACCAACGGTCGAACAGGTCATGGCCGATGGTCACGGCGATGCCGCGCCGCTGGCCCCGAGCCCTGCCGCGCCCACCGACCCTGCCGTCATCATGTACACATCGGGCACCACAGGCCTGCCCAAGGGGGTGCTGCAAAGCCATGACAACCTGCTGCGCAACAGTTTTGCCGCTGCCCTGCACCGGGGGTTCGAGGATGGTCGCCGGATCATTTCCGCCTTGCCGCTCTATCACGCCTTCGGGCTTGTCATGGGCCTCTTCGCCGCAAGCTGGGTTGGTGGTGCTGTCATCCCGCAGTTGCAGTTCGATCCGCTGGCGACGCTGAAATCCATTGAACGGCACAGGGTCAGCGACGCGCTGTTCGTCCCGACCATGGCGATGGCGGTGATCGAGCATCCGGCGGTGCGCGACCATGACCTGTCGTCCCTGTTTGCCTGCCTCTCCGCCGCTGCCGCGACACCGCGCTGGGTCTGGCAGAGCATGAAGGAGGGACTGGATCTGCCGGAACTGATCACCGGATACGGCATGACGGAACTGTCTGCCGCGACGACGCTGACGGATCCGGACGGAGACATGGATCAACTGACGGACACGGTGGGGCGCATCGTCAATGGCGGCTGTGCCGGTATCCCGGAACTGGGCGGCATTGTCGCCGAGTACCGGACCTGCGACCCCTACAGCGGCGAGATGCTGCCGGAGGGAGCGGAGGGTGAGCTTGTCTGCCGAAGTCCGATGGCCACGTCCGGATATTTCAAGCTGCCCGAGCGAACGGCGGAACTGTTCATCGACGGTGGCTGGCTGCGCTCCGGTGATCTGGGTCGGGTGCTGCCGAACGGCTTCCTGCAGCTCACCGGGCGTTCCAAGGAACTCTACAAGTCCGGCGGCGAACTGGTCGCCCCGAAGGAGGTGGAGGATATCCTGATCGCCCATGACGCCGTCCTGCAGGCCTTCGTCATCGGCCTGCCGGATGACCGCTGGGGCGAGGTCGGCGCTGCCTGGATCGTGCCGGACGCAGGTGCCACGGCCAGTGGGGAGGAACTGATCGAATGGTGCCAGACGCGGTTGGCCAGATTCAAATGGCCCCGCCACATCTTCTTCACCACCGCTGACGATCTGCCGAAGACACCGACCGGCAAGGTGCAGAAGTTCGAGTTGGTCAAGCTGGCTGTGGCCCAGCTCGACGGTCAGGGCACAGCGTGACAGGCGGTGAAGGTGGCCTCGCCGTCATTACCGGTGGAGGCAGCGGCATCGGTGCGGCGACGGCGCTCAGGCTGGCCCGGCGTGGCCTGACCGTGCTGATCAACGGACGCAGCGCCGGGCGGCTGGATGCGTTGGCCGCCGCTGTTGTGGCAGAGGGCGGGGCGGTCGAGACGGTGGCTGCGGACTGTGGCGCGCCGGAGGGACGACAGGCGATCCTGGACGCCGTGGCCGGTCGCCCGGTGGTCGCATTCATCCATTCCGCAGGTCTCGACCGCATCAAGCCGTTCGAAGCGACGACGCCGGAAGACTTCGCCGACATCGTTGCGGTGAACATTGCCGCGCCGTTCTTTCTCGGTCAGGCTCTGTTGCCCTGTCTGGCCGATGGCGCATCGATCACCCTTGTCGGTTCCGTTTCCGCCAGACACGGTCTGCCGCGCCATGCCCTTTATGGTGCCAGCAAGGCTGCCCTGTCGGGACTGACGGTCAATCTCGCCAGCGAACTCGCGCCGCGCATCCGTGTGAACTGCGTCAGCCCTGGCGGCACGAATACCGCGATGCTGGCCGATTTCGTGCAGCGCGCGCAGGAAGGCCTGTCGGAGAAAGCCGCCCGACGGCAGCATGTTGCCGGGTCCGCGCGGATGCTGCTGGGTCGGGTCGCGGAACCTGACGAAGTGGCTGCCACCATCGAACATGTCGCGCTGGATGCCTCGGCCATGACTGGCATCGATCTGTCGGTCGATGTGGGCTATTCGGCCAGCTAGAAGGTGTCGCCACCCCCGTCTCCGCGGGGCAGGTGCATAGGGAAGGATGAACGATCATGAAGGCCTGGCAGGTAAGGACGAAGGGACATCCCTCCACCGCCCTGGAACTGGTCGATGTTCCTCCGCCGGTGCCGGGACCGGGGGAGGCGCTGATTCGTGTCTGTGCCGGGACGGTGAACTTCGCCGACATCCTGCTGTGTCAGGGCATCTATCAGGACCGTCCGCCGGTTCCCTTCACGCCGGGGCTGGAAACCTCCGGTGTGGTCGAGGCCGTGGGGCCGGGCGTTGACCTGAAACCGGGCATGCATGTCGGCGGCATGTCGGCGCTTCCCGCTGGCGGATTCGCGGAACAGGCGCTGATCCGGGCCGGGGCCGCGCTGGTCTTTCCCGACGACATTCCCTTCCGTGATGTGACGCTGCTCTATTCGACTTACCAGACGTCCCACGTGGCGCTATTCCATCGCGGGCGGCTTTTGGCCGGGGAATGGCTGCTGGTGCTGGCGGGGGCCAGCGGTGTCGGTGCGGCGGCGATCCAGTTGGGCCGGGCCGCAGGTGCCCGGATCATCGCCGCTGCCGGATCCGCAGAGAAGCTCGAATTCTGCCGCGCGCAGGGGGCAGAGCATCTGATCGACTACACGACAGCCGATGTGGGCGCTGAACTGACGCGCATTACGGCCAGCAGGGGTGTCGATGTCGTCTTCGATCCCGTCGGCGGAGAGATGGCGGAGATCGCCCGCCGTCGCCTGGCGTGGGAGGGGCGATATCTGGTCATCGGCTTTGCCGCCGGTGGCGTGCCTGCGTTCCCCGCCAACCATGTACTGGTAAAGAACTACAGCGTTGTCGGGGTGCACTGGGGTGTCTATCACCAGCATCGCGCGGACGTGGTGCGGTCGGCACATGACGACATATTGCGGCGCTACCGTGCGGGCGAACTGCGGCCTCCGGTGTCCCGGACCTTGCCGCTGGACGGCATTCCCGATGCGCTCTCTGAACTGGAATCGCGTGGCGTGGCCGGACGTCTGGTGCTCACGCCTTGAGGCTGAACCCGTCGAGGAACAGGCTGACGGCCGTATCGGCGACGTCCGTCGGTGCAAGCTCGCCCGGCTTGTACCACTCTACCGCCCAGTTGAGCATGCCGATCAGCAGCATGCGCACTGCGGAGGGGTGAAGGTCGGCGCGGCATGACCCGTCGGCCTGGCAGTCGATGATGATCTGCCGCCAGTAGCGCCCGAACGACCGTTCGTTCTCAAGCTGCCGCTCACGCATGTCGTCGGGTACCTGGCTGAGGCAGCGGATGGTGGCGGAGGCATAGTCGTCCTGGGCCAGGTTCATCTCCAGATGCGCCGCAATCGCGGCCCGCAGTCGCGCCAGGGGCACAGCGTCCGGACCCAGCGCCTCCACCCGCTGCCGCACCGCCTCGAACCCGCGGTTGACGCCGACTTCCATCACCTGCTCGATCAGGTCGTCCTTGGAATCGAAGTAGTAGTAGATGTTGGCGGGCAGCAGTCCGGCCAGCTCCGCGATCTCCGACAGGCGCGTGCCCGCGTAACCACGCTGTCGCAGTACCCTGGCGGCCCCGTCCATCACGCGGGTACGGGTGAGGTCCGACTTGCGGACCGGTTTCTCTGGCATTGCTGCGCCCATCCTCACTATCTAGCGCATGGCAAAGCCGCCGGAAACAGTAAGCATCTGTCCCGTGAGCTGCCGGGCAGTCCGGTCGGAGGCCAGGAAAAGCACCGCATTGGCGATATCCTCCGGCCGTGACAGCCTGCGCAGGGGTGTGTTGCGCTTCACATAGGTGATCTGGTCCTCGTTCATGACCGCATCCCGGTCGCGCCAGAGCGACATCTCGCCCATCGTCTCGTCATCCTCCGGCAGCACCAGTCCGGGGGCCACCAGGTTGGCTCGGATGCCGTCGCGGCCATACTCCAGCGCAACCGAACGAACGATGGAGATGACACCGGCCTTGGCGGCCCCGTAGACGCCCTGTCGCGGCTCGCCGAACGCTGCTGTCGAGGCAGTGGCCACGATGGCACCGCTGCCCTGGGCCTGCATCCGCGGCAGCACCGCACGCATGCACCACATGCAGGACGACAGGTTGAGGTGGATCAGCTCGTCCCAGCTTTCCGGCGGCGTATCCAGAAAGAAGGCAGGTCGATTGGACCCGACATTGTTGATCAGTACGTCCACGCCATCCAGCGCCTCCAGCGATGCCTGCATTGCCTGCTCTGCCGCTTCGCGGATCGTCAGGTCGGCAGGCACCACGGTGACAAGCGCCGCACCCGCGGCGCTGGCTTCCTCCGCGGTACGGTTGGCCTGCACCTCGTCCTTGTCGACAAGGGCAATCCTGGCACCCTCTGCGGCGAAGCCCAGAACGATGGTCCGCCCGATATGGGACGCGCCACCGGTGACGATCACGCGCGCATCCTGAAGTCCGAGATCCATTGTCGTCTCCTATGCTTCCGCCAGCAGGCGGTCGATGGAGGCATGCAGGTTGATCAGGCCCGGTTCCAGTTGCCCGTAGACGACTTCAGGCACCATGCCGGAGGCCAGATTGCGGTGAATGGCTTCCATGGTCGGAAAATCCTCGGTGCCGGTCACATCGACGAGCAGGTCAAGGTTCCTGCGCCAGTAGTTGTCGGATTTCACACCCTGCGAGGGCGGCGGCGTGTAGAGGCTGGTGAATACCCGCGTCCTGCCGACGCCCAGCGGCTCGACGCGCCAGACCTCCATGTGATCAAGCTGATGCACGACCAGCGCGTTGGGTGTCAGGAAGTACTGCACGGTCGCGTGCGGCAGCAGCGCCCAGTCCTTCTCGTCCGGCTTTTCGAACTCGTCGAACACCGTCTTCTTCAGGCCGATGGTCCGGGGGTTCGCGCCGAACAGGTCGCACAGCATGTAGCCGTGCGTGAAATAGGGCGCGATGGTCTCCGGGTGCAGGAAGGGGATGTGATAGGATTCGGTGAACGTGTCCAGGATCAGCTTCCAGTTGCAGTCCCACTCGTTCATCCGGGTCTCGAAGTGGACATAGTCCGCAAGACCGTAATCCGCGAGTTCGGTCTCGGAGCCCTGCATTGCCGTGGCCGTGTCGATGGGACCGTCCCCCTGCAGGCGCGCGAACACCAGCCCATGATGCTCCGCAACCGCTATGCCGTGCAGAGCGCAGTTCTGCATGGGCACATCGTCGAATGCACTGCCCGTGTTCGGGCGGCCGATCAGCTTGCCCTCCGTGCTGTAGGTCCAGGCGTGATACGGGCACTTGAAATGCCGCAGCTTCTCGCCCCGGCCTGACACGAGCGGCGCGGCACGGTGTCGGCAGGCATTGACGAAGCCGCTCAACTGCCCGTCCTTCTGCCGCAGCACGACAATCGGCACAGCCCCCAGGTCGGCGGTCAGATAGTCGCCGGGCTTCGCCAGGTCACTGGAGAAGCCGATGAAGCAGGGACGTTCACGAAACAGCTTCTGCTTCTCCGCCTCGTAACGTGCCTGGTCGGTATAGGCTTCAGCCTGATTGATCCGGCTCGCCGGGGCCAGCGGCGAGGGGCGCTGCGCCTGATGCTCCTTCAGTCGCTTGAGCAACTCGACCTGTCTCTCGTGACGCATGGTGTTCCCTCCCGCAATCCCGGCAATGCCCAGGTTGGAAGTCAGGATAAAACAAATTTTGAATTCAAATTACAAATAATTTGTTTCCATGCCCGGTATCGCCGGTGACCGGATCGAGGCAATTCTGGATCAATCAGGTGTGAATCACATGACGGACCGAAACCGAACCAGAGCGGATCCGTTCCATGGCTTCTCCGGGTGTGCGACGCTGTTCGGTGCGCCGCCACCTCACGGAACCCGCACAGCCCGCCCGGTCATCGTGACATGAGCGATGCCGTGCACTGGGCCTGTTCCGGGCAACAGACCATGCCTTTCAGCGCAAATGCCTTCCATCGCCCGGTTCGAACCTCATCACCGGACACCGGGGCAGGAACCCTTCCATCGTCTCGCCCTGCTTCATCTCCACGTGCACGGTCAGGGCGTGAGAGAGGGTCTGGCCGTCCTGCGACAGGGGCAGGTCCAGGCCGAGGACGGTGATGTAGGACCGGTCGTGCTGGGCCAGGTTGCCGCTGGCGATGCCGATGAAGGGCTGCCGCGCCATGGCCTCGAAGTAACGGAACTCCGTGCTCCGCCAGGCGTCCGGATTGGCAGCGGCGGAACCGAGCTGGCGGTTGGTATAGTCCACGCCCCACCAGTCGGTCAGCTTTGTACCCCACAGCACGAAGCGGACGTCGAAGGGGTCATGCGTGATCCGGGCGATGGCGACCCGGCCCCACCAGCCCCGGAAGTCGGGGAAATCGAAGGCGCGGCGCCGGGGAAGCCTGTGCTCGGGGGCGCACTTGTCATGCCACAGGGCCACCAGGTCGGCGAACGGCCCGAACGCAGCAGGGGCCGTGTCGAGCGGACACGTCCCGTATTGCCAGTTGGTCGCACCTTCCTTGGTCACCTTGCCTCATCCTTGCCGGTCGCCTGTGCCCGGGTGTGCGCTGACGTGCGCCTGCGGGACATCCGGGCGACTGGATACAGGTTGCAGCGTTTCAGGCGCGTTAACGGCTGTCGACCGGATCACAGGTCGTGCTGAAGTGCCGGGCATGGTCCCGGTCAGGAGCGGCCGGGTTCTCCGGCCGATGTGCGACGGCGGTTCCATTCCAGGATTGCAGCATTGCTGAGGGGGCGATCCGTGCTGTTCATCTCGCGCTGAAAGGCCTCGTCCTCCATGCGTGCGACACCCGGCGTTGCAGCGGATCGCAGGGTGCGGAGTCTCGAGATGTTATCGACAACAGCGTTCACCTTCCGGCGATGCGCGGCGCCGTCAGTGCGGTTCTTCCGGCCATGGGAGAGTTCCCGCGCGCCGAAGAAGAACCCGACGATCGCGCCAAGCAGGTACCAGAGTTCATCCGGCACCAGGTTCAGCCCCTCCATGCGGATCGCGAAGCCCACGGGGTCTCCCATGGCATAGGCAAACAGCCCGACAGTGCCGAGCGCCAGTAGCGGGCGAGGCAAGCGGTTCAGACCATCCACCAGGGCATCCCACCAGGTGCGGTTCTCCAGACGGCGAAACTCGGCAGCGTACTGGCCGAGTGTGGCCATGGTCTCACCGTGGCGCTGTGCCTGGCCCGCCGCCTTGTCACCCACGAAGACCCGGCCCACGGACGCGACCGCTTCCCCCACACCGGACAGGCCCCCGAACAGCAGATCGCGGATCATGCCCATGACGCAATCCTTTCACGGTGTGCCGCCTCTGACAGATGGAAGCTGTTCGAGATGAATTCCTCCGCCCGGGCGATCCAGCCCCCCTTGCCGCCGTCGCGACGGCGGGCAAAGCCGCGCAATCCCGGATTACGCTCCGCAATGCGATAGTAGTAGTCGCGTCGCTCGATCCCGTAGGCATCGACCAGCAGGGGCCCCATTGCCTCATGTGCACGGTGTGTTGCATCACCTGTCGCGGGGCCGATGACACCATCCACGGTGACCGGCCCGCAGCCGACCCGGTTCAGCAGCGTTTGCAGGATCCGCCCGGCATTGCCGCCGGCATTCACCTGCATGTCGAAGACGCTGGGCTGCAGCGGCGCGGGCAGGCGCCAGATGCCGGGCTTGCGGAAATAATGGTCCCTGAAGATGCCGATGGCGTCGTCGATGGTCAGGCGGCGGACGTCGTCGTGATCCGTATCGCCATCTCCGTCGAGATCGAGACCGAGCCGCCGCAGGGTATGGATCGTCACCCCGTGCTTCGTGGCCCCGCCCGGATCGTCCGGGTGGTCCACATAACCGCCCTCGCGCGCCACGATGGCGGCGGCAATCGCGTCAACGGATTGCATGTCATGTCCTCCGCAGGTCCTGTGTTTCGGATGAAACACAGGATTGCCCCTGCAGATGAAATGAGTCGGGGATGGTGGGGAACTATGTCGCCGACGGTTCCACCCCTCTCGGGACTCATACGCTGACCGAGCCTCCCCTCTCCCCCTCCCGGCCACCCATTACAGGATACTTGCGTGGGTGGCCGGGAGGGGGAGAGGGGAGGCCCGGTCCACGGACAAGTCGTAGACACGCCCAACCATGCCGCCCCCGGCGAGGGGCGATACTTAAGCAGTAAACCGGACTGCGATCAGGCGGCGGCGCGCAGGCCTTCCTTCTCGACCCACAGGGTGGTGTCGTCCAGGGCCTTCTCGAAGCGGTCGAACATCATGTTGATCTCTTCCGCCGTGATCGTCAGCGGCGGGCAGAAGCCAAGTGCATCGCCCATGGCGCGGGTGATCAGACCATGTTCCTGGGCCTGGCCCATGCAATGGGCACCGACCATCTGCTTCGGGTTGAACGGCTTGCCCGTCGCCTTGTCGGCCACCAGTTCGATGGCACCGACCAGACCGACACCGCGCGTGTTGCCGACCAGCGGATGGTCGGCGAAGGCGTGCAGGCGCTTCTGCATCACGGGTGTGACCTCCCGCACGTGATCCAGGATCTTCCGCTCCTCCATCAGCTGCATGGTGCGCAGGGCGACGGCGGCGGCGACCGGGTGGGCGGAATAGGTGAAGCCGTGGGCAAAGGTGCCGATCTTCTTCGACTGGTCGACCATGGCGTCGAAGATGCGATCATTGACCATGATGCCGGAGATCGGCTGGTAGGCGCTGGAGAGCTGCTTCGCGACGGACATGGAATCCGGCTCGATATCGAAGGTATCGCAGCCCCACATGTTGCCGGTCCGGCCAAAGCCGCAGATGACCTCGTCAGCGATCATCATGACGTCGTACTTGCGCAGCACTTCCTGGATCTTGGGGAAGTATCCGGCGGGCGGAACCAGCACACCACCGGCACCGCAGACGGGCTCGGCGATGAAGGCGGCGACCGTTTCTGGTCCTTCCTGGATGATCCGCTCCTCCAGCTCCTGCGCCAGGCGGGTGGAATATTCCTCCTCCGTCTCGCCCGGCTGCATGCCGCGATAGGGGAACGCCATGGAGACATGGCCGATTCCGGCGATGGGCAGGTCGAATTCGGCGTGGTTGGCGGGCAGGCCGGTCAGCGACGCAGCCGCCACGGTGACACCGTGGTAGCCCTTTTCCCGCGCCAGGATCTTCTTCTTCTCCGGGCGACCGAGCGCATTGTTGACGTACCACTGCAGCTTGACCTGGCAGTCGTTGGCCTCGGAGCCGGAGTTGGCGAAGAACACCTTCGACATGGATTTCGGCGCGATCTCGATCAGCTTCTCCGCCAGCTCGATGGAGGGCATGGAGCTCTTGTGGCCGAACTGATGATAGAACGGCAGCTTGCGCATCTGCTCGACCGCGGCATTGATCAGCTCTTCCTCGCCGAAACCGAAGGACGCGCACCACAGGCCCGCCATGCCTTCGATGTACTCCTTGCCCTCGTCATCCCAGACGCGCACGCCCTTGCCCTTCTCGATGATCAGAGGACCCTTGGTGCGATGCAGGTCGAGATTGGTGTAGGGGTGGATCAGGTTGCGGATGTCCCGGGCTGCCGGGGAATTGCCGATATCGTTCATGGGTGTCCTCCACTGGCGCGCCCGTGTTCATATGCCGGGGGCTCTACGGAATGGGGCCTTATACGCCGCTTGCCCCCGCTGTTGCGAGGGAATTCCGGGCCGGGTCGCGACGCGCGGGAAGTTGGTGCAGTTGCATCCAAGCCGCCAACGCATCGAAACGTCTAGAATCGCTGATATTCTGTGGTTTTTGCGGGGGCGGACAGATGGGTGAGACTGCCGAGGTTCTGATCATCGGCGCGGGGGCATCCGGAGCCGTGGCGGCGAAGCATCTGGCGGAGGCCGGGGTCGGGGTTGTCTGCCTGGAACAGGGACGCCAGGTCGAAGCGAGCGAGTTCTATGGCGACAAGACGGAATGGGAACTGATGTCGCAGAGGCTGTGGCATCCGAATCCCAATGTGCGCGGGCTGGCCACGGATTATCCCATCGACACCAGCGAGTCAGACGTGAACCCGCTGATGTTCGCGGGCGTCGGCGGCTCCACCCTGATCTATGCGGCGCACTGGCAGCGTTTCATGCCCTCCGACTTTCGGGTGAAGAGCCTCGACGGCGTGGCCGATGACTGGCCCTTCACCTACCGGGACCTGGAGCCGTTCTACGACCATATGGATGTGGAGATGGGGGTGTCGGGCCTGGCCGGTGATCCGGCCTATCCGCCGATGACACCGCCACCGCTGCCACCGCTGCCGATCGGGAAGATCGGGCGGTTGGCGGCGAAGGGCATGAACGATCTCGGCTGGCACTGGTGGCCCGCGCCGCAGGCCATCCCGTCGCGCGCCTACCGCGGTCGCAGCCAGTGCGCCCGCCGTGGCACCTGCATGCAAGGCTGCCCGGAACAGGCGAAGGCCTCCACCGATCTGACCCACTGGCCCGATGCCATCGCCAACGGCGCGCAACTGATCACCGGTGCACGGGTGCGGGAAATCACGGTGAACGCGCAGGGTCTGGCCAGCGGCGCGATCTGGATCGACCGCGACGGGGTGGAACATCACCAGCGGGCGGAGAAGGTCATTGTCTGTGCCAACGGGGTCGGCACGCCGCGCCTGCTGCTGCTCTCCGGCGGTGACCGGTTCGCTGGCGGGCTGGGCAATTCGTCGGGGCTGGTGGGACGCAACCTGATGATGCACCCCTATGCCGCCACGGTGGGCTATTTCGACGAGCCTCTCGACAGCTGGCTCGGCCCGGCGGGGCAGGCGATCCATTCGATGCAGTTTTACGAGACCGACAAGTCACGCGGCTTCGTCAGGGGCGCGAAGTGGAATGCCATGCCGACCGGCGGGCCGCTGGGCATGCGCTCCGCCTATGGCGGCGCACCGCTGGAGGAGGCCTGGGGCGAGAACCTGCACCGTGCGACGCAGAAGCGCTTCGGCCATTCCTTCGAATGGGGGATCATCGCCGAAGACCTGCCGGACCCGGAGAACCGCGTGGTGCTGGACGACAGCCTGACCGACACGGACGGGATCCCCAGCCCGAAGATCATCTACCGCAATTCCGAGAACACGGAGAAGCTGATCGCCTTTCACCTGGAACGGCAGCGGGAGGCGATGGAGGCTGCGGGCGCGAAGAGCATCTCCACCACCACCCTGATGCGGGACTGCGGCTGGCACCTGATGGGCACCTGCCGCATGGGCAATGACCCGGAGACCTCCGTGCTGGACCAGTGGGGCACCAGCCACGATGTGCCCAACCTGCATGTGCTGGACGGCAGCACCTTCGTCACCTCGTCGGGGTTCAACCCCACCGCCACGATCTGCGCCATCGCGCTCCGGTCGGTGATGCACATGATCGAGACCCGCGCCGACCAGAGGGTTGCATCATGAGCACCCTGTCCGACTCCCGGCGTGCGGCCCTCAATACCATCGGGGATGTCCTGATCCCGGCGGCGCTGGGCATGCCCTGTTTCACGGACGCGGGAGACGTCGATGCAATGGTCGATCACGTGCTTTCGCTGCGACGGGAACTGACCGACGGCCTGAATCAGGCACTGGACCGGGTCGGGGCGGAGGAGGAGGCTGCGGCGGCAGCGGAGCGTCTGAACCGCGATGACCCGGACGGTCTCGCCACCATCGGTCTGGTCGCATCCTCCGCCTACTACATGATGCCGGAGGTGCGTCGGATCATGGGCTATCGCGGACAGGAGCAACGCCCGGCGACGGCCGACGAGGAACACGACTACATGCGCGACGGCCTGTTGCAGCCGGTGATCGACCGGGGGCCGATCTTCCGCGATCCGGATGGCGACTAGGCGAGGCGAATCCTCCAACACGCCGTGTCCGCACCTGACCCGGGTACCTGGGAGTGCCGCACGAACGTGGAAGACTGGGCTCGCGGATCAAGTCCGCGAGCGGCGTTGACCGGGGGGACGCGGAGGCACCCTTGTCACCACCTCACTGACGTCGTACCCGGGCTAGACCCGGGCACCCAGCGTGCCGCACGAACGTTGAAAACCGGATCCTGTGCAACCTTTGATCAGAGGGAACAGGCAGCGGAACGGCCAGCACAAAAATCAGTGCTCTTGATCCTGATCAAGGTGATTGTTCCCGCATGGTACGATGCTGAGGTTCACAAATGAACCAACGGGAGCAAGCGCCATGTCCTATCGCAACATTCTCACCGTCGTTGATGAAGTCGGAAAGCCGGACCAGACCATCGGTGCCGCCATCAAGCTGGCGGAGCAGCATCAGGCCCATCTGACAGGCCTGCATGTCGCGGCC
>BQJF01000008.1 GCA_021604565.1 Minwuia thermotolerans
TGACGTAACCCATGTACCAGGTGGGATCGGAGAAGATGGTGACATAGTTCTCCAGCGTGAAGGTCTGCGGCCACAGCGTCAGGCCACCCAGGATCTCGTTGGTGGTCTTGAACGACATGTTCAGCAGCCAGTAGATCGGCAGCATCAGGAAGATGATGTAGACCGTCGGGATCAGTCGCCGCGCACGCATCCGCTTACTCCTCGTTCCGCATCATCAGGGTATAGAACACCCAGCTCAGCAGCAGGATGATCAGGAAGTAGATCAGCGACATGGCCGCCGCCGGACCCAGGTCGAACTGCCCCAGTGCGATCTTCACCAGATCGATGGACAGCAGGGTCGTGGAATTGCCCGGCCCGCCGCCGGTGAGCACGAACGGTTCCGTGTAGATGTTGAAGGAGTCCATGAACCGCAGCAGCACCGCGATGGTCAGCACCCGCTTCATCTTCGGCAGCTGGATGTACCGGAAGATCGCCCAGGAACTGGCCCCGTCGATGCGCGCCGCCTGATAGTAGGCGTCGGGGATGGACACCAGACCGGCATAGGCCAGCAGCACCACGAGCGAGGTCCAGTGCCAGACATCCATCAGCAGCAGGGTGAACCAGGCGTCCCCGATCTGGCGGGTGAAGTTGAAGTCGAACCCAATGGCGTTCAGCGTGTATCCCATCAGGCCGATGTCGGGCAGGGCGAAGATGTTCCACATCGCCCCCACCACGTTCCACGGGATCAGCAGCGGCAGTGCCATCAGCACCAGACAGACCGAGACCCACACGCCCTTGCGTGGCATGGCAAGTGCGATGATGACGCCGAGCGGAATCTCGATGGCCAGGATCGAGAAGGTGAAGATCAGCTGCCGGATCAGGGAATCATGGAACCGGGGGGACCCGATCACCTGCTCGAACCAGATCAGCCCGGCCCAGAAGAATTCATTGTTCCCGAACGTCTCCTGCACCGAATAATTGACCACGGTCATCAGCGGCAGGATCGCGTTGAAGGCGACCAGCACCAGCACCGGCAGGATGAAGAGCCAGGCTCTCTGATTGACCGTCTTCCTCATGCCCCGCGTCCTTCCCCGGCCAGCCAGCCGTCACGATAGACCCGGGTGAAGGCCGGATCGAAGCTCAGGCGCGTGGCTTCCGACGGCACCTCATCCTCGTTGCTGGCCAGCAGCTTCACGGTCTCGCCGGTCTGCGTGACCGTTTCGACGATGCGATAACGACCGGCATTCATCACCCGCGTCACCTGGACCGGCAGTCCGCTGTCGGCGAAGCGGACGAACTCCGGGCGGATGCCGATCTCCAGTGCACCGCCGGGCTTCACGGATGCCGCATTTGCCACGGCGATCGGGGTGTCTCCGATCATCGCCGTGTCACCCGCCATGATGCAGGGCAGCAGGTTCATGCCAGGCGAACCGATGAAGTGGCCGACGAAGGTATGTGCAGGGCGCTCGAACAGTTCGACCGGTGTGCCGATCTGGACGACGCCGCCATCCTTCATCAGCACGACACGGTCGGCGAAGGTCAGGGCCTCGATCTGGTCATGGGTGACATAGATCATGGTCCGGTCGATGCGCCGGTGCAGTTCCTTCAGCTTGGAGCGCAACTGCCATTTCAGGTGCGGGTCGATCACCGTCAGCGGCTCGTCGAACATGATGACGTTGACGTCGTCGCGAACCAGCCCTCGCCCCAGGGAGATCTTCTGCTTGCCGTCGGCGGTCAGGCCAGATGCGCGGCGGTCCAGCATCTCAGTCAGGTCCGTCATCTCCGCGATCTCGCTTACACGGGCCTCGATCTCTGCCGCCGGTACACCGCGGTTGCGCAGCGGGAAGGCCAGGTTCTGGCGCACGGTCATGGTGTCGTAGATCACCGGGAACTGGAACACCTGGGCGATGTTGCGGGCTGTCGGGTCGCGGGTGGTCATGTCCTCCCCGTCGAACAGCACCCGGCCCCGCGACGGCACCAGCAGGCCGGAGATGATGTTCAGCAGGGTGGTCTTGCCGCAGCCGGAGGGGCCGAGCAGGGCATAGGCACCGCCATCGTCGAACTCGAAATCGAGCTGCTGCAGGGCCCAGTCGGCGGGGTTCACCGGGTTGGGCATGTAGGCATGGCCGAGGTTGTCCAGCGTGATGCGTGCCATGTCAGTCGGCCCTGCCGCCGGCGGCGCCGACAAGGTGGCCGGCATCGTCGAAGTACATGGCGCGGGAGACATCCATGTGGAAATCCGCTTCCGCCCCGATATCGAAGTCGTGCACGCCGGTGGACAGGGATACCCAGTCATTGCCGTTCAGATCGAAGTGCACCGTGCTCTCCGAACCGCTGAGTTCCGCGATCCGCACGTGGCCGCGAATGGCGACCGGCTGCGCGCCGTCGGGCCGGATGGTCACCCGATGCGGCCGCACACCGAGCATGTAGCTGCCATCCGCCAGTCCCGTGGTAGAGGCATCGGCCTGCCAGCGGATACTGCTGCCCAGCAGGAATTCGCCGCCCTGCTTGGTCACCTTCGCCGAATTCATCGGTGGCTCGGAGAAGACCTGGGCGCTGATCAGATCCTTCGGCTGCTGATAGGATTCCATTGTCGGGCCGAACTGGGTCACACGCCCTTCATGCAGGGTGGCGGTATTGCCGCCGAACAGCAACGCCTCCATCGGCTCCGTCGTGGCATAGACCGCGATGCAGTTGCGGTCGGCGAACAGGCGAGGCAGTTCGTCCCGCAGTTCCTCGCGCAGCTTGAAGTCCAGGTTGGCCAGGGGTTCGTCCAGCAGCACCACATCGGCGTCCTTCACCAGGGCGCGGGCCATGGCGGTGCGCTGCTGCTGTCCGCCCGAAAGCTCCGACGGGCGCCGGTCCAGCATCGGCGTCAGCCGCATCAGCTCGGCCATCTCCTGCACCCGGCGATTGATCTCCGCCTTGTCGATGCGGGCCAGTTTCAGGGGACTTGCGATATTGGCGTAAACGCTGAGATTCGGGTAGTTGATGAATTGCTGATAGACCATGGAGACATTGCGCTTCTGCACCGAGACGCCGGTCACATCGCGCCCGTTGAACCAGATCTGGCCGCTGGTCGGACGCTCCAGCCCCGCCATCAGTTGCATCAGGGTGGTCTTGCCGGAAAGTGTCGTGCCGAGCAGCACATTGAAGCTGCCGGGTGCCAGCGTCAGGTCCGTGGGGTGGATATGAACTTCCCCGTCTACCTGCTTCGCGACTGATTTCAGTTCCAGGGCCATGGACGAAAATTACTCAGACAGATCAATCAGGAAAAGAAGGAGAAGGGTCCCGTCACGCCGGGGAGGTGGCGCGCCGAAACCCTTCTCCAGAACGCGACAGGTCAGTTGGCCTGCCAGCGCTTGATCAGCTCGTCATAGGCGATGGTCTCGCCCTTCGGCTTCTCGTTGGCGAGCTTCGCCTTGGCACCGCCCTTGCCGAGCCATGCCGAAGCATCCTTCTCGGCGTTCAGACGCGGGCCGCAGCCACCGTAGGTGTTGTTCGCCTTGTCCGCCCGTTCCATGCGAGCCATGGTGATGTCCATCTCCTCCGCCAGGCGATCCATCGCCTGCTGGGGTGTGAACGCGCCGGAGTTCACGTCACCGATCTGCTGCCACCAGATCTGGGCCAGCTTCGGATAGTCGGGCACGTTGACGCCGGTCGGCGACCAGTTGACCCGGTCCGGGGAGCGGTAGAACTCCACCAGACCACCGAGGTTCGGTGCGCGATCCGTGAAGGACTGGTGCCGGATGTCGCTGTCGCGGATGATGGTCAGACCAACATGGCTCTTCTTCAGCGACACGGTCTTGGAGACCACGAACTGGGCGTAGAGCCATGCTGCCTTGCGACGATCAACCGGGGTGGACTTGAACAGGGTCCATGAGCCGGCGTCCTGATAGCCGAGCTTCTGGCCTTCCTCCCAGTACGGACCGTGCGGTGACGGGGCCATCCGCCAGAGCGGCTTGCCGGCGTCATCCACCGTGTTGTTGCCCTCGGACTTCGGCGCAACCATGGAGGCGGTGAAAGCCGTGTACCAGAAGATCTGCTGGGCCACGTTGCCCTGGCTCAGGGCAGGCAGCGACTGGTAGAAGTCATAGTCTGCGGCACCCGGAGGGGCGTACTGCCGCAGCCATTCATCCCACTTGCGGATCGCATAGACCGCCGCCGGGCCATTGGCCCCGCCACCGCGCGTGACGGAAGCACCTGCAGGGTTGCAGGAGCCGTCTTCCATGCGGATGCCCCATTCGTCGATCGGGCGACCGTTCGGCAGTCCCTTGGAACCGGCACCGGCCATCGACAGCCAGGCATCGGTCATGCGCCAGCCGAGGTCAGGTGCACGCTTGCCGTAGTCCATGTGGCCATAGATGCGGACGCCGTCGATCTCCTTCACGTGGACGGAGAAGAATTCGGCAATGTCCTCATAGGCCGACCAGTTGACCGGGACACCCAGGTCATAGCCGTACATGTCCTTGAACTTTGCCTGCAGGTCCGCGCGGTCGAACCAGTCCTTGCGGAACCAGTACAGGTTGGCGAACTGCTGGTCGGGAAGCTGATACAGCTTGCCATCCGGGCCGGTCGTGAACGACTTGCCGATGAAATCGTCGATATCCAGCGTCGGCAGGGTCACGTCACTGCCTTCGCCCGCCATCCAGTCGGTCAGGTTGACCGCAAGCTGCAGCCGGGAATGGGTGCCGATCAGATCCGAGTCATTGATGTAGGCATCATAGAGGTTGCGGTTGGTCTGCATCTGCGTCTGCACCGCCTGCACGACCTCGCCTTCACCCAGAAGCTGGTGGTTCACCTTGATCCCGGTGATTTCCTCGAAAGCCTTGGTCAGGACCTTGGATTCATACTCGTGTGTCGGAATTGTCTCCGACAGCACGTTGATCTCCATGCCCTTGAAAGGCTCGGCTGCCTTGATGAACCATTCGAGCTCCGTCATCTGCCCGTCTTTCGACAGGGTGGATGGCTGGAATTCACTCTCGACCCATTTCTTCGCTTCGTCCATACCAGCGGACGCTGGTGCGGCGAAGGCGAAAAGGGCGCCTGCCGCGACGGCGGCGAGCAAGTTTCTTCTCATTATTCAACCCTCCCTAGGTTAATGAATGGATCATCAAGCGAAGAAAAATGAAAGTCAATATGAACCAGAACGAAATTTCATGTTGCGATATGAGCCCCAAATGAACGAAAATTGCCTGCAACACAGCCGTTTGCCCGTAACGCGTGCTCATGCTGCACCCGCGTCTCGCTATTGCGAAAGAAAATGAAAGAAACTGAAATTTCCGCCATATCGCCCCGTCAGACGGATATTCTCGGCCGCGCCCGGGCCCATGGGCGCGTGGATGTGGAGGATCTGGCCGGTCAGTTCGCGGTCACGCCACAGACGATCCGCAAGGACATCAACGAACTCAGCGATCGTGGTCTGCTGCAGCGGGTGCACGGTGGGGCAGTCTATCCCTCCAACGTGACCAACTTCGCCTACGACTCGCGACGCATCCTGGCGGCGGAGGCGAAGCAGCGTATCGGCGCGGCGGCCGCGGCGCTGATCCCTGACAAGTCCTCCATCATGCTCAATATCGGCACGACGACGGAGCAGGTGGCCTTCGCGCTGCGCCAGCACGACGGAATCATGGCGATCACCAACAACCTGAATGTCGCGAACATCCTGCGGGAGGCGCCGTCGGCGGAGGTGATCATCGCCGGTGGGCTGGTGCGTCACGCTGATGGCGGCATCGTGGGGGAGGCGACCATCGACCTGATCAACCAGTTCAGGGTGGACTTCGCCGTCATCGGTGCCTCCGCGATCGATGAGGACGGCAGCCTGCTGGACTTCGACTATCGGGAGGTTCGCGTGGCCCAGGCGATCATTCGCCATGCCCGCCGGACCATCCTGGTGGCGGACAGCATGAAGTTCCAGCGCACCGCACCCGTGCGCATCGGCCATCTGTCGGAGATTGACGTGTTTGTCACCGACAAGCCCCCTTCAGCCGGTATATCGGAGATATGCGCGGCCAATGAGGTGCAGTTGCAGATCGCGGACAGCACCTTGGTCCGGACCGGATGAGAGGCCAATGACGGAACATTTCGACATCTTCGTCATCGGGGGCGGCATCAACGGTTGCGGAATTGCGCGTGACGCGGTGGGCCGTGGCAGGACGGTCATGCTGGCGGAGATGAACGATCTGGCCCAGGGCACGTCTTCCGGATCGACGAAGCTGATCCACGGCGGCCTGCGCTATCTGGAGCACTATGAATTCCGTCTGGTGCGCGAATCCCTGATGGAGCGGGAAACGCTCTGGTCCATGGCGCCGCAGATCATCTGGCCGCTGCGTTTCGTGCTGCCGCATCATCGCGGCCTGCGACCGGCCTGGATGCTGCGGCTTGGCCTGTTTCTCTATGACAACCTGGGGGGACGGAAGCTGTTGCCGTCCACGCGGACACTCGATCTGCGGACCGATCCGCTGGGCGCGCCGCTGCGCGATGAATTCGTGAAGGGATTCGAATATTCCGACTGCTGGGTCGATGATGCACGGCTGGTACTGCTGAACGCCCGCGATGCGGCGGACAGGGGGGCCGTGGTCCGCACCCGCACCCGCGTGACCTCCGCCCGCGCCAGCGACGGCAAGTGGCTGGTGGAGATGGAGGATCAGCGCAGCGGGACGGTGCACACGGTCACGGCGGATGTCGTGGTGAATGCGGCAGGCCCCTGGGTGGATCATGTGATCAGCGGTGTCGTCGGGCGCAACAACACCCGCAACGTCCGGCTTGTTCAGGGCAGCCACATCGTGGTGCCCCGCCTGTTCGAGCATGACCGCTGCTACATCTTCCAGAACGCCGATGGACGGATCGTCTTCGCGATCCCCTACGAGGATGATTACACTTTGATCGGCACGACAGATCGTGACTATGACGGCGATCCGGCCGAGATCAGGATCTCGGACGAGGAGAAGACGTATCTGACAGAGGCCGTCAGCGCCTATTTCAGGAAATCCGTCTCCGTCGATGACATTGTCTGGACCTACTCCGCTGTCCGTCCGCTCTACGACGATGGTGCCTCGAAGGCACAGGAGGCGACGCGGGACTACGTCCTGACCACCGACAGGGATTCCGGCGCACCGCTGGTCAATGTATTCGGCGGGAAGATCACCACCTTCCGCCGTCTCTCCGAAGAGGTGAACGAGAAGATCGACACCCTGCTGGGATCGAGGACGAAACCCTGGACGGCGGGCACGACCCTGCCGGGCGGCGACATCCCGGTCACGGGGTTCGATGCCTATGTCGCCGAGCTGCAGGCCGCCTTCGACTATCTTGACCCGGCAACCGTTCGCAGGCTGGCGCGCCTCTACGGCACCCATGCACGCGACATACTGGAGCGGCCCGGCGGTGAGGAAGGGCTTGGGATACACTTCGGCGCCGGAATCCACGAGGCGGAGATCCGGCACCTGATAGACCGCGAATGGGTCACCTGTGCCGACGATGTACTCTATCGCCGAACCAAGCTGGCGCTGCATCTGGATGAGGCACAGCGCACACGGCTGGCGGACTGGATCGCAGCCGCTGTGCCGCCGCACGTGTCCCCTGCCGGTGATGCCTGACGCCGCCGCCTTCGGGCAGGTGCCTGGGCACTGGACGGACAAGAGCCGTTTCGGCATAGTCCGGCGCAGAATTCCTCGTCCTGTCCTGCATGGAGCGGTCGCGAACATGGCACACATCGGCACACGGTTCTTCACCTGGCGAAACGGCAAGCAGGTCGGTGAGGACCAGTTCGGCAATCGCTACTATGAGGACCGTCGCGGAACCGGGCGCCGCTGGGTTGTCTACAAGGGCATTGTCGAAGGGTCGAAGGTGCCGTCGCAGTGGAACGCCTGGCTGCATCGCACCACGGATACCGTACCGCAGTCGGCGCAGGATCTGCGGGAGTGGGAAAAGCTGCATCAGCCCAATCTGACTGGCACGCCACACGCCTATCGTCCGGCGGGTCATGTCACCAAGGGGGCGAAGCGCGCCGCCGCGACCGGTGACTACGAGGCCTGGTCGCCCGAGGGCTGAGCAGCAAGGCATTTCATCCGAACGCGGGGGCAGTCACACGCATGTCCAACAATATCGTCGAAACCGTGATCGGGGCCGTGGTGATCGCCATCGCGGCCATGTTCCTGATCTTTGCCTACCGCACCGCCGATATCGCACCTGGCACCGGCTACGAGCTTGTTGCCAAGTTCGACAAGGTGAACGGCGTGATCACCGGTGCCGATGTGCGGCTGAGTGGAATCAAGATCGGCTCCGTGAAGTCGACCGAACTGGAATCGCCGACCTACCTGGCGCTGGTCCGGCTCAACATCGCCTCCGACGTGAAGATTCCGGCCGATTCCTCCATCCGGGTGCTGGCCGACGGCCTGCTGGGCGACACGTTCCTGTCGATCGAACCGGGTGGTGACGAGGCCAACCTGAGCGCGGGGGATTCCTTCCGCTTCGCACAGGGCTCGGTCAACATCATGGATCTGGTAGGGCAGGCAATCTATTCCGGTGGAAGCAGCAACCAGTGAGTGAGCCGAGCCAGGACTGGCAGCCGGATCGCTATCAGCAGCATGCAGGTTTTGTCGCGGTGCTCGGCACCCCGGCACTGGAACTCCTGAACCCTCGACCCGGTGAGCGCATTCTGGACCTCGGCTGTGGCGATGGTGTGCTGACGGAGAAGCTGGTCGCGGCGGGCTGTCAGGTGGTCGGCGTCGATGCCGGTGCCGACATGATTGCAGCCGCGCGGGCACGTGGGCTGGACGCGCATGTGGTTGACGGACACGCGCTCGCCTTCGCCAACGAATTCGATGCCGTCTTCTCCAATGCCGCCCTTCACTGGATGACCCGTCCGGCGGAAGTCGTCGCTGGCGTTCATCGCGCCCTGAAGCCGGATGGCCGCTTTGTTGCCGAATTTGGCGGGCATGGAAATGTCGCGGCGATCAGGACGGCGCTGATCGCTGTGCTGGGCCGATACGGCATTGATGGTGCCGCACTCAACCCCTGGTATTTTCCGACGCCGGATGAATACAGCGCCCTGCTGCGTGCGGCGGGTTTCGAGGTGCATTCGGCCGAACTGATCCCGCGTCCCACGCCGTTGCCGACGGATGTCGGCGGCTGGATGGACACGTTCGCCGACAGCTTCTTCGCGACGCTGTCGCTGCAGGACCGGGCTTCGGCCAGGGCGGAGGCCGTGGACCTGCTGCGGTCGGTGCTTTGTGACAGTGAGGGACGATGGACAGCAGACTACGTCAGATTGCGCTTCTCTGCCTCGCGCTTGGACTAGCGGTCCTGCCGGCTGCGCCAACCCGCGCGCAGATCATCACGGAGGGGCAGGGCGAGAGCTTCGACGCCGCCCGCTCGGAGGATGCGACAGGCCGCATCGCGATCCTGCGCGCGCTCGACAAGGTCACCGCCCGGACGGTTGATCTGGAAGTTCCGGTCGACGAACCGGTCCGTTTCGGCACGCTCATTGTCACTGTTCGCTATTGCCGGACGCGCCCGCCGGAGGAGCCGCCGGAGACCTTCGCTTTTCTGGAGATCGACGAGGAGCCGGATTCCCGCGCGGCGGTACGCCTGTTCACCGGCTGGATGATCGCATCCAGCCCCGCCCTGAATCCGCTTGAGCATCCGGTATATGACGTCTGGGTCGTCGGCTGCCGTCATCCCGCACCGCCGGAGCCTGAAGCCGAAGCAGGCGATGAAGAGTCGCCGGAGGGTGAAACGGAAGCGGACTGACCCGCGTCAGGGCTTCCGCTGCAGGCCCCGTGCGATGACCACGTTCTGGATCTCGGTGGTGCCATCCATGTACTGGGCCATCTTGGCACAGGCAAAGTGGCGGGCCGCGACCTCGTCCACCATGAAACCGTTGGCGCCCATGACCTGCATGCAGTCGGCCAGCCGTGTCAGGGCGGCGCGGGTCGCGAACTTCTTGGCATGTGCGGCCTCCATGCTCGCGTTCACCCCCGCGTCCCAGCGGGAAGCGGCGCTGTAGGTCAGCAGCCGCGTGGCCTCCAGGTCCGTTGCCACATCTGCCAGCATCCACTGGATGCCCTGAAAGTCGCCAACGGTCTTGCCGAAGGCCGGACGCTCCGCGACATATTCCAGGCTACGGGCCAGGGCAGCGCGCAGCATCCCCGTGCACATGGCGGCAACGAAGAAACGGGCGGAATCGATGCCCCCCATGGCGGCCTTGAACGCGGCTTCCTGCGGGATCAGCACGTCATCCTGCGTCAGGCGCACGCCTTCGAACCGGAAACCGCCGGTGCCGAGGGCATGACCACCGGCCATGGCATAGGGTCCGACGCGATGCACGCCGGCGCGCTCCGCCTCGATCATGAAACACATGATGCCGCGCCAGCCCTTGGCGGGATCGGTCTGCGCGTAGATCGACAGGACGCCGGCATGGCTGGCGCTGGAAATCCAGGCCTTCTCGCCATCCAGCACCCAGCCGTCACCGTCCGGGCGGGCCATGCAGGCGACAGCCTGGGCGTCGGAGCCCATGCCCGGCTCCGTCAGCAGGAAGGCCCCGATCTTCCGGCAGGCAATCAGATCCGGCAGGAACTTCTGCTTCAGCGCGTCGGAGCCATTGCTGGCCAGGCTGAGCGCGAAATTGTTGTGCACGACCATGCTGAAGGTGAAGGCCATGCAGCCGTAGGCCAGTTCCTCGAAGACGCGGCAGGCGGCGCTGAAGCTTGCACCCTGTCCGCCATCCGCCTGCGGCACCAGCACACCGCCAAGCCCGCGGGCGGCGGCTTCCAGTTGGGCATCGCGCGGATAGATGCGGTCGCGCTCCCAGGTCCCGGCGTTCGGTGTGACATGCGCGGCAGTGAATTCCCGCGCCGCATCGACCAGTTCACCTTCCGACTTCGACAGTTCGACCTCGAATGCCACGAGCAGCCTCCCCAGTGCGTCAATGTTTCCCCGCACCCTACGGCCCTGATGCCGCAATGGGAATGTCACACG
Organism: Minwuia thermotolerans; assembly: GCA_021604565.1. GTDB lineage: Bacteria > Pseudomonadota > Alphaproteobacteria > Minwuiales > Minwuiaceae > Minwuia > Minwuia thermotolerans_A. Next base: position 10,957 of record BQJF01000008.1, read on the forward strand.
GCGGATGGCGGGCATGTCCGATTACCATTGTCCCGCACCGGGGCGAGGGCATAAGGTTCGGCACTGCGGATTTGAGGAGCGCGGGAGCAATGACGCGTTTTCTGAGCGAACAGCAGGTCTCGGACTATCAGCGCGACGGGTTCGTCTTTCCCCTGCGCGCCTTTGCGCGGGAAACCGCTGATGCCTACCGCCACCGCCTCGAGAGCTACGAGGCGGAAACGGGCGGCCCCATCCAGGCCAACATGCGCCACAAGGTGCATCTGCTGTTCACCTGGGCCAGCGAGCTGATCCGGCATCCGCGCATTCTCGATGCCGTGGAGGATGTGCTGGGACCGGACATCCTCTGCTGGAGCACGAATTTCTTCATCAAGGAAGCGGGCGACGAGAGCTTCGTCTCCTGGCATCAGGATTCGACCTACTGGGGACTTGAACCGCCGGACGTGGTCACGGCATGGGTTGCCCTGTCCGACGCGCCCGTCGAGTCCGGCGCGATGAAGTTCAAGCCCGGCAGCCATCTGGGCGGGCAGATCGCCCACAGCGATACGTTTCACCCGAAGAACCTGCTGACCCGGGGACAGGTGATCGATGGGGATCTGGACCTGTCGGATGCGGTTTCCGTGCCGCTCCATGCCGGTGAGTTCTCATTGCATCACATCCGCCTGGCGCACGGGTCGGAGCCGAACCTGACCGCCAACCGGCGGATCGGTTTCGCCATCCGCTACATCGGTGCCCATGTGAAACCGGTGAAGGCAGCGCGCAATGCGACCCTGGTGCGGGGCATCGACCAGTTCGGTCATTTCGATCTGGAGCAGGCACCGGTGCTGGACCTCGACAAGAACGCCCTTGCCGCCCACGAACATGCGATGAAGGGGCAGCTCGAGGCGCTCTACTCGGGCACGGACGTCAGGACCGCCCGCGACTGACCGACCGGTCGCGGATCAGCCAGCCAGCAGGAAATCCATCATTGCGGGCCATGCCGCGCGGTCTTCCATGAAGAACAGGTGACCGCCCTCGAATTCCTTCATCTCGGCGTCGGGCAGCCGGTTCAGCATCGCCTCCGCCCGTGCCGTCGGCGCAATGTCGTCGTACTTGCCGCCGCAGATCAGCGTCGGCGCGGCGATGGTGGGCAGAATGTCCCAGGCGTCGTGACCTGCGCGGGCAGCGAGCTGGCGATTCTGCGCCGCGCGTTTCACCGGGTCCTCCCGGTTCGCACGGGCACTGGTCTGGTAGAACTCGACCATCTGGCGCGCCTTCTCTGGGTTCGCGGCACGCCAGGCGGCGTCCCGGCGATTGTCGGCCAGCGAGAGCATCCTTTCGGCAAACGCCTCCGCGTCCAGTCCACCGAGTTCGTGCAGCGGGAAGGACGCGCCCCCCGCGCCGCCCGGACTGGTGCAGCACAGCACCAGCCGCTTCAGCCGTGGACCCAGCCGCGCCGCCAGATGCAGCGCGACCATGCCGCCGAAGGAGACACCAACCACCGCGCAGTCGTCCCAGCCCAGATGATCCAGCAGGGCGAGCGCATCGTCCGCGAAGTCATCCATCGTCAGGTCGTGCTCGGTAATCGTCGACTGCCCCATCAGGCGATGGTCGTAGGCACAGATGGTCAGGCGGTCGATACCCGGAACATCAAAGACATTCGGTTCACGGCGCAGGTCGCTGCCGGTGCCGCTGATGAACAGGACACGCGGGCCACTGCCATGGACCTCGTGATAGATTTCGATCCCCCGGACCTTCGCGAAGGGCATGCGGTCAGTCCTGCAATCGCTGGTACAGCGCCATGATGTAGGTGCGGTCTTCCTGCGCCAGTTCACCGGCTTCCAGTTCACGCAGGAAGTCCTCCAGATCCTCCCGCGTGCCGTCATGCAGGGACGGGCGGGCCAGCATGGCCTCGATCGCCTTGCGGATGGATGCGTCGTCTTCTCCGACCTCGATTGCCGGGGCGCTGCTGACGGCGGTGCCGGGCAGACGCTCCACCAGCACTTCCTCCCACTCCAACGCGGCCTGATCCATCATGGCGGCGGCGGCGCGCGCCGCGCTCAGCACGGTCTGGTCATCCTCTCCACCCAGCGCGTCCAGTGCGGCAAGCAGGGCGTCACGATCAATGCTCATTCTCAACAGTCTCCATCCGGGGTGCGCGCGGCGGCAGAAATGGTCTCTGACAGGGCGCTGGAATCTCGTCTACCCTGCGCCATATCACGAATGCGCGGCTGGACCCAAGCGGCCCGCCATGGTGCCGACGGGGAAGAGATGAAAAAGCAGCAGTCACCGGAAACCCTGGTCGCTCAGGCGGCGGGCCATGTGGAGGCAACGTCGCGTGGTCTGGCCCCCGGAATCTTTCCTGCCACCACCTATGAACGCGACCCGGACATGTCGTTGCCCGGCGGCGCGGTCTATAGCCGCGACGACAATCCTGCATTCGACGTTGCCGAGGAAATGCTGTGCCGGCTGGAGCGGGGGGCGGAGGCCATGCTGTTCGCGTCCGGCATGGCGGCGGCGGCTTCCCTGTTCAAGGCTTTGCGCCATGGCGACCGGGTGATCCTGCCCAGGGTGATGTACTTCGCGCTGCAGGTCTGGGTGCAGGGCTTCGCGGAACGCTTCGGCCTGAGGGTCGAACTGGTCGGCAATGATGACGCGGACTATATCGCCGCCCTTTCGCGGGAACCGGCCAGGCTGGTCTGGGTCGAAACACCGTCCAACCCGCTCTGGACCGTGACCGACATTGCCGCCGTGGCGCAGGCCTGCAAGGCCTGTGGAGCGACCCTGGCGGTGGACAACACGGTGCCGACCCCGGTGCTGACCCGTCCGCTGGAGCTGGGTGCCGACATCGTCATGCATTCCGCCACGAAGGCCTTGAACGGCCATTCCGATGTGCTGGCCGGGGCGCTGGTGACAGGCAATGGGGATGACCCCCTGTGGCAGGGCGCGAAGGAGGAACGGCGGCTGGGCGGGGCGGTCATCGGACCGTTCGAGGCCTGGCTGCTAGCCCGTGGCATGCGCACCCTGTTCGTGCGCATGGATCGCGCGATGCAGAATGCCGCGGCCCTTGCCGAGTGGCTGGCCACCCGTGAAGACGTGGCCGCCGTCCTCTATCCGGGTTTGCCGGATCATCCGGGACATGTCATCGCGGCGCGGCAGATGGTCGGTGGCTTCGGCACCATGCTGTCGATCAGGACCGGCGGCGGAGACGCGCGGGCGCGGGCGGTGAAGGGGCAGTTGCAGCTTTTCCGCCGCGCCACGTCTCTGGGGGGCGTCGAAAGCCTGGTGGAGCACCGCCGCACGGTAGAGGGACCCACCAGTCAGGCGCCGGACGACCTGCTGCGGCTGTCCGTCGGGATCGAGGCACTGGAGGACCTGAGGGCGGACCTGGCGCAGGCCCTGTCCGCAACGGCCTGGAATGAAACAACGAAGAATGACGGGGAGTGAGCGATGATCGATCTCTACACATGGGGCACACCGAACGGGCGCAAGGTCTCGGTGATGCTGGAGGAATGCGGACTGCCCTATCAGGCATTCGCCGTGAACATCTCCAGGGATGAACAGTTCGCGCCTGATTTCCTGAAGATCTCGCCGAACAACAAGATCCCCGCGATCGTAGATTCAGACGGCCCTGACGGCAAACCGATCAGCGTCTTCGAGACCGGTGCGATCCTGATCTATCTGGCACAGAAGACAGGAAAGTTCCTGCCCACCGATCCGCGCAAGTTCACTGACACCATGCAGTGGCTGATGTGGCAGATGGGGGGGCTGGGGCCGATGCTGGGGCAGGCGCATCATTTCCGCCGTTTCGCCCCTGAAACCATTCCCTACGCGGTTGACCGCTATACCAACGAAACCGCGCGGCTCTACGGCGTGCTCGACCGCCAGGTCGCCGCGACCGGCTGGCTGGCGGCGGGGGAGTACACTATCGCCGACATTGCCTCCTTCCCCTGGATCGCGCGCCATGAATGGCACGGTCAGAAGCTGGAGGATTTTCCCAACCTGAAGGACTGGTACGACCGCATCTGGGCGCGTGAGCCGGTCCGGAAAGGGTTCGAGGTTCCCTGACCGGACCGGTTCCCGTCACAATGCACGTCCGCGCGAAAGGGGAGATTCAGGCCCCTTCCGCCAGTGTCGCACGCAGCTTGTACTTCAGGATCTTGCCACCGACCGTTTCGGGGAAGGATTCCATCGGCACAATGCGCTTCGGCGTTTCGAAACCTGCGAGCTGTTCACGCGCGAAGGCGATGATTGCATCCTCATCCAGCGTGGCACCCGGCTTGGCCACGATGCAGGCCGTGACCATCTCGCCCCAGCGGTCGTCGGGAACACCGACGACTGCGGCGCGGGCGACGGACGGGTGCTGCTGCAGTACGGCTTCCACCCTGATGGATGAGACGTTCTCGCCACCGGACTTCACGATGTCCTTGTAGCGGTCGACCATGATGCGCAGGCCCTGTTCGTCGTAGACGAAGCTGTCGCCCGAATGCAGCCAGCCGTCCTTCAGGGCCTCCTTTGTCGCTTCCGGGTCACGGTAGTAGCCGGAGAACATGGCGGGCGAACGATAGACGGCCTCCCCCTGGACTCCCGGCTGGCCGCGCAGGTCGTTGCCGTCAGCGTCCATCACGGTGGAGGCCAGCATCGGCACGGGCAGCCCGACATGGTTCACCGCCGGCGCATTGCGCAGGTAGGTGTCCCGGTGCTGGTTGATGTGGAAGCAATGGCAGACGACGCACTCCGTCTGGCCGATGATCCCGTAGACACTCAGTTTCGGGGCTGTCATGCGCCGCAACTTGGCCAGCGAACCAGGGGCCAGTGGCGCCCAGCCGTAGAACATGACAGTCACGTTTGAAAGGTCATAGGCGGTCGGAGAATCCTCGACTGCCTTGATGAGGGACTCGACGAATTGCGGTGAACCGCCCCAGAGGCAGGTGACCGCTTCCCTGGTGCAGGCCTGGGCCATGGCGTGCCCTTCGGGCTTTCGGCCCATGATCACGGTACCACCTGCCAGCAGCGGGCCAATCATCATCAGCAGGTCGCCGATATGGAAGGTCATCGGGGTGAAGGTCGCCGCGCGCAGCTCGTTCTCGTGGTCCAGTCCCCGCGTCATCGACAGCACGTGGTTGTAGCCGGTCATGTAGGCATAGGTGTGGGAGATCATCACCGCCTTCGGCTTCGCCGTCGTGCCGGAGGTGAAGAGCACTTCCCATACGTCATCGGAATGGATGGTGACATCCGGATCCTCGATGCTCTGGTCCGCGATGAAGTTGTCGAAGGACGGATAGCCTTCCTCCGGCCCCGCGCCAATCGACATGACGGGTTTGACGCCCGCCGCCTCGAAGGCGTGCCCCATGCGCTTCCACAGATCGGCATCGACGATGGCGCAGGTTGCCTCCATCCGCTGCAGCCCGTCGGTGATGATGTCGGGAGCCATCATCACGTTCATCGGGGTTGCCACCAGTCCCGCCTTGGCGATGGCGATCTTCGACAGCCATGCCTCGATGGAGTTGTCGCAGAGCATCGCGACCCGTGACGCGTCCGGCAGCCCCAGTGCCAGCAGTCCGTTGGCGACCTGGTTTACCAGCTCATGTGCCTGTCGATAGGTGACGCGGGCGTGCTTCGGGTTGACGGTCGCATCGGGCGTGGCGATCAGACATTCCTTGTCCGGCGTGCTCCAGGTCAAACGCTCGAAGATGTCGCCCACCGACATGCGGTTCCAGCGCTGGTTGTTGCGGCGGTTGCGGAAGTTCTCGACGTCGATCTCAAGTTCCAATTCTCATGCCTCCCCGGCGTTCAGTCTTGCTGTTTGCTTGCGATTCTAGAGGATTGCCAATGCGTTGGCAGGTGATCCAATGGCTCCCGGCAGGTTCAGGGGTATCGCGGTCATCATGAAGTGCCAGTCGCCGCGCGCCTTGAGCGCCGGAGCGAGAGCGGAGAAGTCGAACATCTCTCCGAAAGCCATCCCGAGCAACGGGATCATCCGTCGATGCAGGGACCCGATCTTCGGATCGCCCGGCACGACCTCGACCGCCGGGTTGTCACAGGTAATGGATGCCACGTGCCAGTTCCAGAGCTGGCGCGCCATTTCCTCCGACCCGTCCAGACCGGCATGGCGCACCGCGCCCGCATAGGCCTGCCGTCCGGTCGCATCGAGCGCGCGATAGGCCTCCACCCAGCCAAAGCGGATGCAGAGCATGTCACCGGTCCGGATCGTGGTTCCCTGATGTTCGGCAGTGGCGCGCAGGTCATCGGCCGATACGGGATGCGGTGACAGCGGGTCGTAGTCCTGTCCCGTGTCCTGCATCCAGCCCGCCACGTCCAGCAGCACGCCGCAGCCGGCCATGCCGTGCTCCACCCAGTGCTCGATCCCCAACCGACCGCGGCCCGGTTCGAACCCGTCGGTGATGCCGGTGTAATAGCCATGCTCCCGCGCCCGGACGTGGCGCAGCCCGTCCCACTGGCTGGATGCCTGCATGAACAGGGAATCGACGCTGTCGTCCAGCGTGTTGCGGTCCAGCGCGTAGATGTCGTGGTGCAGTGCCTTGCGTCCGAACAGCGGCGGGTCCGGTTCATCCAGCGGCAGCGACAGGTTCACCATCTGACCCGATCTCACCAGCGCGGCAGCGGCCTTCACGCGCTCCGCCGTCAGCAGGTTGATGGAGCCGAGATCATCGTCGCGTCCATGCACATCCCATGCATGGCGCATGTCCAGACCGTCAACAGTCGGCAAGTCATCGTAATCGGGCAGATCGCCCATCATCGTGTCCTCCCCAGGAACCCGTCGTTCCAGAGGAACGTCGGCAGGGGCGACTGTCGCAAGTCGGGGATTGTGCGGTCAAGCCGGTCCAGCGCAACCCACCAGTGACCGCTACTCGGATGTTGCCCTGGGCGCGCCGCGTTTCATGATCGAACCGGCGATCCCTGCAGGGAAGAAGTAGACCAGCAGGATGAAGATGATCCCCAGCCAGAACAGCCAGCGATCCGGATTCAGGATGTCGGGGATCAGAGGCAGGTTGGCCGTGGTCTCCGCCGCCACGCCCATCAGGTCGCGCAGGTAGTACTGCGCCATCACCAGCAGTACCGCGCCGATGACGGCCCCCCACATGGTGCCCATGCCGCCGATCACCACCATCAGCAGGATATCGATCATGATCGAGAAGCTGAGTGTCGTGTCCGGCCCGGTGTACTTCAGCCAGACAGCGTAGATCGACCCGGCCAGTGATGCCGCGACGGCTGCCGCGCAGAAGACAAAGGTGCGGTAGGCGACCACGCGATAGCCGATGGCCTCGGCACGCGCCTCATTCTCCCGGATCGATTTCAGGACCGTGCCGAGAGGTGAACCGACGAGGCGCAGCATGAGCACGAACAGGGTCAGGCAGGAAAGGAAGACGAAGTAGTAGGCTGCCAGTTTCCCATTCAGCTTCACCCCGAACAGGCGCACGACCTTGTTGTCCTCGTCCACCAGCAGTTTGGTTGCAGTCTTGAAGAGGGAGGGCGTGCGGAAGGTCATGCCGTCCTCTCCGCCCGTGAAGTCGGAGAGCTGGGAGGCGAGGACGAGCACAACACTCGCCGCCGCCAGCGTGATCATGGCGAAGAAGATTGCCTTCACACGCAGCGACAACAGTCCGATCACCACCGCGACGGCAAGTGAGACAGCGATTCCCGCCAGGCTGCCGACGAAGATCGCATCCCAGCCGGCGCCCCACTGCTTGAGAAAGATGGCAACACCATAGGCACCGAAGCCGAAGAACATGGTGTGGGCGAAACTGACGATTCCGGTATAGCCGATCAGCAGGTCGTAGCTGGCGACCAGCACGATGAAGATGCACAGCTTGGCCGCCACCTCCAGCGAACGGACATCCTGAAACAGGAACGGCGCGAACAGCAGCAGCGCGGCGATGGTGAGCACGACAAGCCTGATCGCGGTCTCGCCCTTCGTGCGCTGCCGGGCAGTGGATGCGTTTGCAATTGCGGTCACGGCACCCTCACTTCACAGCCGGTCGGAGGCCGCTGGGCCGCCACATCAGGATTGCCATCATCAGCAGCATGTTCGACGCCAGCGCCAGTTTCGGTGCCAGGAAGCCGACGTAATTGCCTACCAGGCCGACCATGATCGCGCCGAGCAGGGTGCCCTCGATGGAGCCCAGCCCGCCAATGATCACGACGATGAAGACGATGATCATGATCTCCCCACCCAGGGCAGGGGAGATCAGGGTTTCATAGCCGGCCCACATGGCGCCACCCACGGCCGCAAGTGCGGAGCCGAGCATGAAGACGCCGATGAACAGGCGGTCGATGCGGAACCCGAGTGCTTCCACCATCTCCCGGCTCTCGACCCCAGCGCGGATCAGCAGACCGATGCGGGTACGGTTCAGCACGGCATAGAGGGCGATGTAGACCACCAGCCCGAGCGCGAAGGCGAAGATGCGATAGATCTCGATGGAGATGTCGCCGATGATCAGCGCCCCTTCCAGGAAATCCGGTCGCGGCACGGCAGTCGGGGTGCCGCCCCAGACGGCCAGAATGATCTGTTCCGACACGATCAGGGCTCCCATGGTGATCAGGATCTGGCGCAGATGGTCTTCATAGACCGGCCGGATGATCACGGTCTCGAAGAACCATCCCGCAATCAGGCCGAACAGCAGCGCCGCTGAGACCGCCAGGAACAGTGCCAGGGCACCGAGCATGATGCTGTCACCCGACAGCCAGCCGCTGAGGCCCGCAAGCACGCTGGCGGCCACGAAAGCCCCGAAACTGACGAAGGCCGAATGACCGAAGTTCAGGACATTCATCAGGCCGAACACGAGGGAAAGACCGGAAGCCATCAGGAAGATCATCATGCCCATTGCCAGGCCCGCGACCGTCAGGGTTACCCACGATGACGGATTCCCGATCAGTACGAAGGCAACGACCGCGAGGGCGACGGGCAACAGGTTGACCCCGCCCAGTCGCTCGATTGTGTTCACCAGCTTTTCCATCAGTTCCTCATGACAGCCCCAGCAGGCGATCCTGCAGTGCGGCATCGGCAGCAAAGGCATCCATCGGTCCGGTGTGGGCGATGCGACCGTCGTCGATCACCGCCATGTCGCGGCCCAGAGATCGGGCAAAGTTGAAATTCTGCTCCACGAGCAGGATCGTCGTGCTCTCGGCGATCTCCCGGAACGCCTCCGCCATTGCGTTGATGATGGCGGGGGCGAGGCCCTTGGTGGGTTCATCGATCAGGATCAGGTCACGGGGTTCGATGATGGCGCGTGCCACGGACAGCATCTGCTTCTGGCCGCCTGACAGCGACCATGCCTGCTTGGTCCAGAACTGTTCCAGCGCCGGGAACAGGCTGTGGACGCGTTTCAGTCTTGCCGCATCGAACTGCCCCTTGCTGGTGGCAAGCACCATGTTCTCCGCAACCGTCAGTCCGCCGAAGATGCCCATGTTCTCGGGTACATAGGCGATGCCCTTGCGGGCAATGTCGGCTGTGTGCATGCCGGTGATGTCCTGGCCACGCAGCCGCACCGAACCGGGGGAGGGACGCCACAGCCCCATGATCGACCGCAGGGTCGTGGTCTTGCCGGCACCGTTGCGCCCCAGCAGCACGAAGACGCCACCTTCCGGCACCTCCAGCGTGACGTCGTGCAGGATGGCGTACTGACCGATGCTGGTCTGCATGGCACTGATCGACAGCAGGCTCATGCTTCCGCCCCTGCGGTGCCGAGGTAGACATCGCGCACGATCTGGCTGTTCATGACTTCTTCCGGCGGCCCGTCGGCAACCAGCACCCCGTTGTGCAGCACGACGATCCTGTCGGCCAGGGCGCGCACCACATCCATCTTGTGTTCCACCAGCAGCACCGTCTTGGTGGTGTCCTTCTTGATCTCGGCAATCAGGTCCAGAACGCCCGGCGCGTGATCCAGCGACATGCCTGCGGTCGGTTCGTCGAACATGTAGATGTCCGGCTCCATGGCCATCAGCATCGCCACCTCCAGCTTGCGCTGGTCGCCGTGCGGCAGGGTAGCGGCCGGCATGTGGGCAACGGCGCCGAGACGCGTTGCCTCCAGGTAGTGCTCGGCGCGTGAGATGATCTCGGTGAAGGTCTCGACGGCGCGAAACAGCCGCCAGCCATGGCCGGAACGGGCCTGAACCACCAGCCGGATGTTCTCCAGCACCGAAAGCTGCGGAAACAGGTTGGTCAACTGGAACGCGCGACCGATGCCGCGCCGTGCCCGCGCTGACGGGGACAGGCGTGTCAGGTCGCGCCCGCCCTTGATCACCTGACCCGCGGAGGCGGAGAGCTGTCCCGACATCAGGTTGAAATAGGTAGTCTTGCCTGCCCCGTTGGGGCCGACGATCACCGTCAGCTCACCGGGATGAAACGCGCAGGAGACATGATCGACGGCGACATGTCCGCCAAAGCGGATCGTCAGGTCCCGCGTGATGAGAGAAGCTTCGGTCATGCTTTGGTGTTCCGCGATGGCCAGCCGGTCCCGCCCCGGATGAGGCAGGACCGGACCGGCACTTTCGTGTCGGATGATACCGGATCAGTTGTTCCGGCCGACAGGGATGTTCATCTCGGAGGCCGGGATCTCCCGCACCTTCTCCGGGATGGCCCAGTCCACATTGTCATCCACGCGGATCTTGAAGTGGGTCATGTTCTGCAATGCCTGATGATCTTCCGGCCGGAAGGTCATCGGACCCTTCGGCGTGTCCCAGGTCATGCCTTCCAGGGCCGTGATCAGCGCCTCGGTCTCCAGTTCGGTGGCCGTCTCCAGTGCTTTCACCACGGCAATCGCGGCAGCCATGCCACCGGCCGTGAAGAAGTCCGGCGGGCTGCCGAAACGCTTCTGGTGTTCCGCGACCAGCCAGTTGTTCTCCGGATTGTCATGATTTTCGTAATAGTAGTAGATCGCGCCTTCCATGCCCGGTACCCGCTTGTAGCTGGGCAGGACAGGCAGGATATGACCGCCCGTGGAGATCTCGATGCCATAGCGCTGGGGTTCCAGTGCCTGGATCTTGCCCATCGGGTCGCCGCCACCGGCGACGTAGATCAGGATGACCTTCCGGCCTTCCTTGTCCTTCAGCGCATTGAACATGCGCTCCGTTGCGGCGGTGAAGTCAGTGGTCCGCTGAGGCACGTATTCTTCCGTCACGATGGTGGCGCCCGAACCCTTCAACGCGTCCTTGAAGGCGGCGATGCCGTCCCGACCGAAGGCATAGTCCTCTGCCAGCGTGGCCACGAACAGGTTGGCATCAGGCTTCAGCGCCAGTGCCTGCGCCTGCATGTCCATCGAGGAGTTGCGCGATGTCTTGAAGACATAGCGGTTGCTGTCTGCACCGGTCAGGCTGTCCGCCACGGCAGGTTCGATCAGCAGGATCCTCTCGTATTCCTCGGCGATGGGCAGCAGCCCCTTGGTGACGCCGGATGACGTCGCACCGACGGCCAGCAATACCTCGTCATCGCCATAGGCTTCGGCCAGCACGGCACGGGCGACGTCGGGCTTGAACTGGGTATCCTTGCGGATGATCTCGATGGGCCGACCACGCACCATCATCGTGCCCTTGGTGGCATATTCCAGTCCCAGTTCGAAGCCTGTCTGGGTCTGCTTCGAGAAGACCTCGAACGTGTGGCCCGAAATGCCGTGGACAAGCGCGATCTTGATCGGGTCTGCGGCGCCGGCCACGCCGATGGCGGCGGTGCTGGCGATGACGGCACCGAACAGTGCGGCACCGACGTTGCGAATCGACGGTTTCATGATTCCTCCCGGGTTGGACCGTGGGGCGCGGCGTTGCACCGCTCCGTCCAGTCATCTAGTTTTGCACATCCATGATCGCTTTCGCGCGCAGAGGCACAAGACTGTGGAACTACGTACGGAAGATTGCTTCCGGGACGGCGACTTTGCCGAGCTGGCCTATCTGAACGCCCCTGTCGGCCTCGTCGTGACCGAGAACCGCGTCATACGCGACTGCAACAACGCATTCGCGAACATGTTCGGCTATGCCCGTTCCGAACTCAGGGACCGCCTTTTCGCTGTGCTCTACCCCAGCGAGGCGGAGTTCGTGAACATTCGCGATCGCGGTGTCCCGGCACTGCGGGCATGCAATACCTACTGGGATGAGCGGGTCATGGCACGCAAGGACGGTGCCCTGTTCTGGTGCCGGGTGCGCGGGCATTCCTTCACACCGGACGAGCCGCTGATGCGGGCCGTGTGGAGCTTTTCCGACCTGTCGGAAACCCGCCCCTATGTCCCGTTGACGGCACGCGAGAGAGAGGTGGTTTCCTTCCTGACCGATGGCCTCACCAGCAAGGAGATCGCGCGAGAGATCGGCCTGTCCTACCGCACGGTGGAAGTCTATCGCGCCCGTATCCTGAAGAAGTTCGGGGCCAGCAACACCAGCGCCCTGTTCGTTTCGCTGGGCGGTGTCAGCAGCGATCACGTCGTCTCGGACGTGGCGGAGCATTAGATCGTTCCGCTGGCTGGATGCCTGCATGAACAGGAAATCGACGCTGTCATCCAGCGCCTAGCGTCCGCGCAGCGGCGGGTCCGGTTCATCCAGCGGCAGCGACAGGTTCACCATTTGACCCGACCTCACCAGCGCGGCAGCGACCTTCACGCGGTCAAGCGGGTCCAGCACAACCCTGCGGTGCCAGTTGCTCCGTTGCCGCCTTCCCGAGGTGGATTGCCTTTGGATACCAGCCTACTGAGTGCGCGCGGCGAGCCGCGCGGCGCGGTGGATGCCCTTGCGGATGCGGCCGTAGGTGCCGCAGCGGCAGATGTTGGTCATCGCATCGTCGATATCGGCATCGCTCGGCAGCGGGTTTTCGGCCAGCAGGGCGGCGGCAGCCATGATCTGGCCGGACTGGCAGTAGCCGCACTGCGGCACGTCCAGTTCGATCCATGCCTGCTGCACCGGGTGGCAATTGTCCGCCGAGAGACCCTCGATCGTCGTGATCTCGGCGGTGCCGACATCACTGACCGGCAGCACACATGTGCGCGTCGCGACCCCGTCCAGATGAACCGTGCAGGCACCGCACAGACCCTGGCCGCAGCCGAAGCGGGTACCCGCCAGACCGATGGTCTCCCGCAGGACCCAGAGCAGGGGCGTGTCCGGTTCGACATCCACTTCCATCGTCCGACCATTTACCTTCAGTGTCAGCATGCGGGATCTCCGGTCAGATGTTCAGGCCATGGCGGGACAGGGGCAGGGTACGGATGCGGCGTCCCGTTGCTGCGAAGATCGCGTTGGTCAGGGCGGCGGCAACCGGCGGGGCACCAGGCTCGCCGAGGCCAGTCGGCGGTTCGGCGCTGGGAACGAAATGCACCTCGACGTCAGGCGCTTCGTGCAGGCGCAACACCTCGTAGTCATGGAAGTTGCTCTGCTCCACCCGTCCACCCTGGATCGTGATCTCGCAGCGCAGCGTGTTCTCCAGGCCCCAGATCACCGCGCCATGCACCTGAGATTCGGCGATTGCCGGGTTGACCACGACGCCGCAATCGACGGCGCAGACGATGCGGTGAATCCGCAGTGCACCGTCTTCGGTGAAGGAGATTTCCGCCACCTCGGCGACATAGGTCCCGAATGACCGGTGCACCGCCAGGCCCTGGAACCGGCCCGGCGGCGGCTTGCCCCAGTCCGCCTTCTCCGCCACCAGATCCATCACACCGAGATAGCGCGGTTCCTCCGCCAGCAGCCTGCGCCGGTAGGTGAGGGGGTCCTGGTCCGCGGCGTGGGCGCATTCGTCGATTGCGGCCTCCTTGCAGAAACCGGAGAAGGAATGCTGCACGGACCGGTGGGAACCGTTCGGAACGGGAATGTCCATGATCTCGTCTTCGGTCTTCAGCTTGCCGACCGCATAGGGAAACGGATTGCTCTGCACGAAGGATGTGCCAAGCCCCGCAAGCATGTTCACATCACCCAGCAGGGCCTGGACCGGCAGCCACGAGAACTCGGGGAAATTTTCGGCAATCGCCTTCTGGAAGGAGGATGGGGAGGCGATCCTGGTGTGCCATTCCTCCGGTGTACCGTCGGCCCCGAGCGCGATCTGGAACCTGGCGCGGGTAACCGGGCGGTAGAAATCGTGCTGCATGTCCTCTTCGCGCGTCCACAGCAGACGCACGGGCTGCTCGACTTCCTTCGCGATGGTCACGGCCTGCTTCACGAAGTCACTTTCCAGCCGTCGTCCGAAGCCGCCGCCCAGGTGCGTGACATTGACCTCGATCTCCTGCCGCGGCAGGCCCGTGACCACCGCCGCCGCTGCGGCGGCGCCATGCAGGTTCTGTGTCGGGACCCAGAGGCGGCAGGACGTCGGCGTCACATGCGCCGTGCAGTTCATCGGCTCCAGCGGCTGGTGCGCCAGGAACGGTGCCTGGTATTCGACGTCGAGCCGCTGGGTGGCGTCCGGGAACGGTTCCTTGTCCATCTTCTGCATCGATGCTTCGAGCATCCGGGTGAAATCTTCCGAGTTCCTGTTCGCGTTGGGTCCGTTGTCGAACGTGATGGTCAGTGCCTCCAGACCCTTCAGCGCCCGCCAGTGGCTGTCGGCAACGACGGCCATGCCGTCTTCCAGGGCCACGACCTTGCGCACGCCGGGCATCGCCATCGCTGCGGCCTTGTCGAAGGACGCCACCTTGCCGCCGAAGACCGGTGACTGCGCCACGGTCGCGTAGAGCATGCCGGGCAGATTCACGTCGATGCCGTAGATCGCACCGCCAGAGATCTTCGCGGGTGTGTCCAGCCGGGGAACCGGCCTGCCAATCAACCTGAACCGGTCGGGCGTCTTCGGGACCGGATCATCGGGTGGCACCAGTTGCGCGGCGGCCTCCGCCAGTTCACCGAAACCCAGCGACTTGCCGGACGGATGGCTGACAACGGAATTGGCAACGCTGCATTCCCCCGGTTTTACGTTCCATCTCTGGGCGGCAGCCTCGACGAGCATCGCGCGCGCCGCAGCCCCCAGCTTGCGCAGCTTGACCCAGTAAGAACTGACCGAGTTGCTGCCCCCCGTGACCTGGATGAAGTAGCTCGGGTTGTCGAAGGCAGGATCGTAAGGGGCAAAGGTCGTCCGGATACGGCTCCAGTCCGCGTCCATCTCGTCCGCCACCAGCATGGTCAGCGCGGTCTGGACTCCCTGGCCCATTTCCGTGGAGGGGACGATGAAGTTGATGCCGCCATCGGTGTCGATGTGCAGCCAGGCATTGCGGAACCGCTGCTCCTCCCGCGTCGTGGCGAAGGATGCGATGGGGTCCAGTTCGTGACTGCCACAGCCGATCAGCAGTCCGGCGGACGCGCCGAGGCCCAGTTGCAGGAACCGGCGTCTGCTCAGTTCGGAAACGCTCACGATTGTCACTCCGAGTCCCTGACGCGGTCGATGCCCGCGCGTCTGAAGCCTGTTCGCAGGGAACCCTCTCGTCAAATGAATTTGGGCATTATTTACAATATTCGTCAAATATGTAAAATCCGAGCCATGGATGACATGGAAACCTACGAGAATGTCCTCAGGGTCTTCGCCGGGTACGGGTTCGGCAAGGCGTCGATGGCGGAAATTGCCTCCGCGGCGAATGTTTCACGTCAGACGCTCTACAACCGTTTCCGGACCAAGAAGGCCGTGCTGAGCTGGGCTGCGGCGGGCTTCACCGAGGTCTGCATGGCGCGGGCCGTGGCGCGGCTGGCGGATCAGGAGACGGATACCGAAACGGCGATGACAGGATGCTTCATGGCGTGGATCAGCGACGTGCTGCCCCTGTTGCGATCCTCGCCTCACGGGGTGGAAATCCTGGACATGGGGGTGGACACCCAGCGCCGCGAGAACGTGGACCGCGTGGCACGGATGTCGGCGCATCTGGCGGACTTCATGCTGGATCGCGGTATCTGCCGGAACGCCCCGGACGCGGAGGGCCGTGCCTTCCTGCTGATCATGGCGTCGAAGGGTCTGTTGCTGGAAAGCCAGGACACGGCAACCTTCGAGGCCGGAATGCGGCGGGCGGTGCAGGCGGTCCTGCTGCTGGAGCCATCCGGCGAGACGACAACAGGGGAGGGCTGAACCGATGGACGACTGGACACCGACGCACCGCCACTACAAGGGCGGGCTCTATCGTGTGCTGCACACGGCGCTGCACAGCGAGACGGAGGAGAAGCTGGTGATCTACCAGAGCGCCGACCGTCGCATCTGGGCTCGCCCCTACGACATGTTTCACAGCCCGGACCCGAGCGGGACGGGGAAGCGGTTCTCGCCGATTGAGGGGGACGAACCGGTCCGTTAGGCTGCCTGATCCGGGGGAGGGCAACAGCAGATATGTCAGAGCAGCCAGAGATTGATTACGAAGCATTCAGGGAGGAGGTGCGTGCCTTCCTGGCCACGCACCTGCCCGACGACATTCGGGAGGCGACGCGGCTGACCGCCAGCATGTTCCCGCACATGCCCACGGCCATTGCCTGGCAGAAGATCCTGCATCGGCAGGGCTGGGCCGCGCCGCACTGGCCGGTTGAGTTCGGCGGACCGGGCTGGGACCTGCACCAGCAGATGATCTTCCGCGAGGAGCAGGATCTCGCCGGAGCACCGTCGACCATCATGCAGGGGCTGTTCATGTGCGGGCCCGTGCTGATGGGCCACGGCACGAAGGCGCAGCAGGAGTACTACCTGCCGCGGCTGCTGTCGGCGGAGCACATCTGGTGCCAGGGCTATTCGGAACCGGCCTCCGGCTCCGACCTGGCCAGCCTGAAGATGTCGGCGGTGCCTGACGGCGATGACTACATCCTGAACGGCAGCAAGATCTGGACGTCGAACGCGCATGAGGCGAGCCACATGTTCCTGCTGGTCCGGACCTCGACCGAGGGGCGGCCGCAGCAGGGCATCACCTTCCTGCTGCTGGAGATGGACACACCCGGGATCACGGTGGAGCCGATCATCAACCTGAACGGGGTGCAGGAGCAGAACCAGGTCTTCTTCGATGACGTGCGGGTGCCCCAGGCCAATCGCGTCGGCGCGGAGAATGACGGCTGGACCGTCGCCAAGTACCTGCTGGAGTTCGAACGGAGCATGAGCTACGCCGCGCCGCTGAAGAAGCGGTTGCGCCAGATCCGCCGCTCCGCCTCGGAGGAAGTTGCCGCCGACGGCACCCCCCTGATCGACGACCGCGTGTTCCGGCGCAAGCTGGCGGAGGCGGAGATCAATGCCCGCGCCTTCATCGCCACGGAAATGCGGGTGAACGAGGAAACGGCGGCGGGCGGCTCCCCTGGTCCCGCAGCTTCCGTGCTGAAGATTGCCGGGGCGGATGCGCGTCAGGCGCTGGACAAGCTCTGGCTGCAGACGGTCGGCCTGAATGGTGTGCCGCTGCAGCCGGAGGCGCTTGTGCCGGGGAACAATGTCGCCTCTCTGGTGCCGGACCATGCGCTGACGGCCATGGCGACCTGGCTCGATGACCGGTCCACGACCATTGCGGGCGGCAGTGCGGAGGTGCAGCGCAGCATCGTCGCCAAGGCCGTCCTGGGACTGTGACCGCCATGACATTTGCCCTCTCCGAAGAGCAGCAGATGCTGAAGGACAGCGTCGACCGTTTCGTGGCGCAGGATTACGGCTTCGACGTGCGGCGCGCGCTGGCGGAATCGGACCTGGGCTACAGCGCCGGAAACTGGAAGACCTTCGCTGAACTCGGCTGGCTGTCAGTGCCGTTTGCCGAGGAGAACGGCGGCTTCGGCGGCAGCCTGCGCGATGTGGCGACGATGACGGAAGCACTCGGCAGGGGGCTGGTGACGGAACCCTTCGTGCCGTGTCTGGTCCTGGCCGGAAGGCTGGTGGAGATACTTGGGTCGGCGGAACAGAGGCAAACCATCCTGCCACCTGTCATCGCGGGGGAGACACAGCTTGCCCTGGCGCATGCGGAGCGCCGCGCCGCTGGTAATCTGGCCTGCGTCGGCTGCACTGTCCAGGCTGACGGGGACGGCTTCCTGATCAGTGGCGAGAAGCAACTGGTGCTGAATGGCCCGAGCGCTGACCTGCTGCTGGTCTCCGCCCGGTCCGGCGGTGCTGAACGGGACCGGCAGGGTGTCGAACTGTTCGTGGTCGATGCCCATGCCGACGGCATCCGCCGCCGCGACTATCCGACCATCGACGGGTTGCGCGCGGCCGACATCACGTTCGACAGGGTGCGGGTCGATGGCACCGCCCGACTGGGTGATCCCGACACCAGCATCGACGCCATCGAAGCCGTGATCGACGAGGCGATCATTGCCTGCTGTGCCGAGGCCATTGGTGTGATGGAGGTGCTGGTGCGCGACACGGTCGAATATGCCCGGACACGCAAGCAGTTCGGTACACCTATCGGCAAGTTCCAGGCCCTGCAGCACCGGATGGTGGAGATGTTCGTCGCCCATGAGCAGTCCCGTGCCCTGCTGTTGCAGGTGATCGGGGAATTCCCGGCCGGTGGCGCGGCGGCGCGCAGGGCGGCATCCGCCATCAAGGTCCACGTCAGCCGTTCAGCCAGGCTGATCGGGGAGGAGTCCATCCAGATTCATGGCGGCATGGGGACGACGGACGAACTGCACATCGGCCACTACGTCAAGCGCCTGCTGGCACTGGAAGCGCTGTTCGGCGGCACCGACTATCATCTGGACCGCTACGCCGCGCTGATCGACTGACGGAACGGCCGGAACGTCATCCTGCAGGCTGTTGCGGGTCAGGCGGCCTTTTCCAGTGCCTCCGATGCCGGCGCTTCGATGAAGTTGCGGTGCAGCGCGCGGATCGCAGGCTGGAGGTCATCGCGTTCGAAGATGAACTGGACGTCCACATTGCGCGGCCCCTGACTTGCGCCGATGGCGGACAGACCTGCGTCAGCGATGGTGCTCAACCCGTGCGTCAGCACGGACAGGCCGCCAAGATCGCGCCCGATCACGGACACCATGGCCATGGGGCGGGCGAGGATGCGGGCAGATGGATATTGCCGCGCCAGATCCTTCTCCACCCGTCGCATCACCTTCAGCGAGGAATCGAGGTAGTGGGTGATGGTGTTGGCGTTCGAGACCTTGGAGACGATCCGCACGTTGTGGCGGCGCAGCGTCTCGAGGATGGTCGTGTCGTAGCCCTTCACGCCGACCATGTCCTGTTCGAACAATTCCAGCGCTATGATGTCCAGGCCGGTCAGGATCTCGACCGCGGCCTCTTCCGCCGGCTGGTCGTCGATCAGGGTGCCGGGGTCATGCGGCTCGAAGGCATTGCGGACGCGCAGCGGCACATCTGCCTGACGCAGGGTCTTGGCGGCCTTCGGGTGAATCGCCTCCATCCCCATGTTCGACATCTGGTCGGCGACGTCATAGTTGGTTCGGCCAAGCTTCCGTACCGTGTCCACACCCACCAGGTTCGGGTCGGCGGAGCACAGGTGGAATTCCTTGTGGATCGTTGCTTCCCGTGCCCCGGTCAGGGCGGCAAGACGGGAGAAGGTGACCTCGGAATAGCCGCGGTCGAACTCACGCATCAGGCCTTCGCGGCACTGGGCGTAGCCGGTGACGATCGGCATCTCCGTGGCGGGATCGATCCGATCCATGGCGTTGTTGATCCGTTCCTCAAGCGTCAGGTCCGCATCATCCCGCCAGCCTGACAGGTCAACGCATCGGGCGTTCAGCCCGGCACGCTGCAGCATCAGGGTCGTGACGAAGGCGGAGTGCGCCTCACCCAGACCGGAGAGCAGCTCGCGGAGCTGCAGCATGTGCTCCGACAGCCTGAAATGGCCGTAACCGCAGAGGCGGTGCAGGTCCACCAGGCAGCTTCGGGCGCCCTCGGTCCGGTCGCGCACGAAGGCGTCGGCCCGTTCCACGTCGGCGGAATGGTCCAGGACCTTCCGGTGGGCGGCGACCATGGCAGCCACGACGCGGTCCATGGCATCGTGCCAGCCGTGATCATTGTCGGCATTCGCGAACTGCGCGTAGACACCTGGTTCGCCGGACTTCTTGTGTTCCAGCAACAGGTTGGTGATGCCGCCAAAGGCCGAGACGACGAAGATGCGACCGTAAGGGTCGCTGTCGCCGACCTTGAACAGCGTGTCACGCAGCTCGTTGACCCGTGCCATGGAGGCACCGCCGATCTTTTCGACTGTATGGGTCATCCCGCTACTCGGCCGCTTCTTCTGCAGGGGCGTAGGAGCCATCCTCGCGATGCACCTCGTTGCCGGTGACAGGCGGATTGAAACAGCACGCCATCACCAGTTCCTCCTCCGCGCGCAGGGTGTGGTGATCGTGCAGGTTCAGGGCATACATGACGCCCGGACGGATCTGATGTGTCTCACCCGAGCCAAGGTCGGTGATAGATCCCCGGCCCTGGATGCAATAGACGCTTTCGAAATGGTGCTTGTAGTGAAACGTGTGCTCCGAACCGGCCTTCAGGGTCGTGATGTGGAAGGAAAAGCCCATCCCGTCATCCGCCAGCAGCATCCGCACCGATGTCCAGTCGGCGTCCGCCACATCGCGGTCGGTGTTCCTCAGCTTGTCGAGATCGCGAACAATCATGCCTGTTACTCCGCTGCTGTGCGCATGCCGGTGGAGACGTCCCGGACGGCCTGCCCGAGCATGCCGAACCCTTCGTCGAACAGAGGCTCCGGTGTTGTCAGCGGCGCCAGGATCTTCACCACTTCATCGTGAGCGCCCGAGGTCTCGACGATCAGGCCGAGCTCGAAGGCACGGGCACAGATCGCGCCTGCCAGTTCCCCCGATCCCACATCAACGCCCTTCATCATCCCGCGCCCCTTCACGCGGGCACCCGGCAGCAGATCGGCAATCTTCTGCAGGTTGAGGGTCAGGCGCTCCGATTTCAGTTCCAGTTCCCGCTCGAAGCGGTCGTCGGCCCAGAATTTCCTGATCGCCGCAGTCGCCGTGACAAAGGCGTGGGTGTTGCCGCGGAACGTGCCGTTGTGTTCGGCGGGGCCGAACACGTCATGCTCGGGCCGAACCAGCACCAGCGCCATCGGCAGGCCGAAGCCGGAGATCGACTTGGCCATCGTGATCAGATCGGGGTTCAGGCCCGCTTTCTCGAAGGAGAAGAACCGGCCACTGCGACCGCAGCCCGCCTGGATGTCATCGATGATCAGCAGGGCGCCATGGTCGCGGGCAATCCGTTCGATGCGGCGCAGCCAGTCGTCGGAGGCTGCGTTGAGGCCGCCTTCGCCCTGCACGGTTTCCAGAATGATCGCTGCGGGCGCATCGACGCCACCAGAAGGATCGGCCAGCATCTGCTCCAGCAATTCCGCGCTGTCGACACCCTTCGCATAGTCGTCGTAGGGCAGGCGGGTCACACCGGACGTGTCCATTGCGGCTCCACTGCGGTGGTAGCCGTTGCCGGTGGCCGCCAGCGCCCCCATGGTCACGCCATGGAAGCCGTTGGTGAAGGCGACAATGTTCGTCCGACCGGTGGATTTCCGGGCGATCTTCATTGCAGCCTCGACCGCGTTTGCGCCGGTCGGGCCGGTGAACATGACCCGGTGATCCATGGCGCGCGGCTTCAGGATGCATTCGTCGAAGGCGGCCAGGAAGGACTGCTTGGCATCGGTATGCATGTCCAGCCCCTGCGCCACCCCGTCCCCCGCGATGTGCGCGATCAGGGCATCCTTCATGTCCGGGTCGTTATGGCCGTAGTTCAGCGACGAACAACCGGCCAGGAAGTCGATGTAGCGGTTGCCGTCGGCGTCGAACAGTTCCGACCCGCTGGCCCTGTTGAACAGGGCGGGAATGGCGCGGCAGTAGGAGCGGGCATTGCTCTCGCGGCGTGAAAAGACATCAGTCGTCTGGTCCATGTCGTTGGGCATGGGCTGTTCCTTTCTGGATGTCGGGAAAATTCCGGGGTGAGGCGTTCAGGCTGCTCGTCCGAGCATGACCTCCCCGGGAAGGGTGATGGTCACCAGATGTTCGGTGTCCTGCTGCCCCTCGAAGTGGGTATCTTCCTCGAAATGGGGCTTGTCCTCGATCTCGCCGCCAGCGGTCCTGGCCAGGCTTCTGAACAGGGCCCAGGAAGCATCATTGTCTTCCGTGATCGTGGTCTTCAGCTCCGCCGCATCGGCACAGGCATCGCGCTGCAGCAGGTGCATCAGCATCTTCTTGCCCAGTCCGAGCCCGCGGGCACGCGGGCTGACGGCCACCTGCCAGACAAAGAAGGCATCGTCGTTCGGGATCATGTGACCGGATATCCAGCCGATGATGTCACCGTCGAGGTCAGCCACGACGCAGGTGTCCCTGAAATGCTCTGCCTGGATGATGTTGCAGTACATCGAATTCTCGTCCAGCGGTGCGCATTCCTTCACCAGTGCCCAGATTGCCGCGCCGTCCTCTGCCACGGGCTTGCGCAGGCGCGGCATCCGCGCATTGACGGCGGTTTCGGGTTTCTGATCGCTGGTAACGGACATCGCTTGAACTCCAAGTTACTTCGATGATCGAAATATAACGACCTGACCAGGATATCAACCGTTGCCTTGGCAAATTTCCGGGTTTTGATACTACATGCGGCACCATGGCGCGTTGAGTGGCGCCTATCGGACACATGATGCTGTCTCGTCGAAAATGCCGGAACAGCCGTCCGTTTCCGACTTTCATTTCGCCAGTTGAAATAAATCAGCGTTTTCGCCAACTATGCATGATGGACGAAGTGCCTCATGACCGAATAGATGACAGCCTGATTGCGCTCCGTCGCATATTGCGTGCGACAGAGTCCTTCTCGCGGGAGCTGGCGCAGTCGGCAGGTGTGACGCCGGCCCAGTTGCGGGTGCTCCAGATCGTGGAGCAGCGTGATGGTGTCATCCCGAAGGCGCTCGCACAGCAGATGCGGGTGGGGCAGGCGACCGTGACATCCCTGGTGGACAAGCTGGTGGCGCAGCAGCTTGTCAGGCGTCAGCGGTCGGAGGTCGATCGCCGCCAGTCACATGTCATGATCACGGACAAGGGGCGGGACTGCCTGAGACAGGCGCCGGATGCGCAGCAACAGCGCTTCGTCAGGGCCTTCAGGAGTCTGGCGGACTGGGAACAGGCACAGCTTGTATCGTCGCTGGAGCGTGTTGCCACGATGCTTGACGCGGACAACGGGGATGCCTCGACCCTGTTGGTTGCCGGACAGATCGATTCAGGCGAACGCGACGGCTGAAGCGCCTGGCCTGTTCCTGATGATCTCCGCGATTCCCATCAGTTGTTCGGCCAGCGGGCTTGTGCGTCGCCAGACCATTCCCACGGTCCGTGCGGGTTGCGGGTCGGGAAAGCGGGCAATGGAGACGGGGGCGGAGCGTGTTTCGACGGGCATCGCCATCTCCGGAATCAACGTGACCCCGAAGCCCGCACTGACCATCTGTACCAGGGTCGACAGGGAACTGGCGTCCAGCGTTTCGCGCGGGGCGGAGGCGGCGAGCTTGCAGAACGACAGGGCCTGATCCCGGAAGCAGTGGCCTTCCTCCAGCAACAGCAGGCGCATCTCCCGCAGTTTCTCGCTGTCCGGAACGGGGTCACGCGCATCCGCTTCCGGTCTGACGAGCAGGAAATTCTCCGCGAACAGTGCAGCCTCGGTCAATGTCGGCTCGGAGACGGGCAGGGCGAGGATGGCCGTGTCGAGCTGACCTTCACGCAGTTCCTGGATCAGGGTCGGGGTCAGGGTCTCGCGGATCATCAGATCCAGCTCCGGGTGAACGTCGGAGAGAACCTCCACGA
This sequence comes from Minwuia thermotolerans, assembly GCA_021604565.1. Lineage (GTDB taxonomy): Bacteria > Pseudomonadota > Alphaproteobacteria > Minwuiales > Minwuiaceae > Minwuia > Minwuia thermotolerans_A. The sequence continues at coordinate 34,588 of BQJF01000008.1, forward strand.
TGGCCGGCAGCAGGTAGGGGGCGATCGTCGGGATGATGCCGATCCGCAGCCGACCGACCAGCCGGTCCCTGGATGCGCGCGCCATGTCGCCAAGTTCATCGACCGCGCGCAGGATGCCCGTGACCCTCTGGGCGGTCTCTTCCCCGAATCGGGTGAGCCGGATCTGCCGGGCGCCGCGTTCCACCAGCACGGTGCCGAGAGTTTCCTCCATCTCCTTGATCTGCATCGACAGTGCCGGCTGGGAGATGGCGCAGGCCTCGGCAGCACGGCCGAAATGGCCATGCCGGGCCAGAGCATCGAAATAGCGCAATTGCTTCAGGGTCAGATTGATCATCAGTAGAAATTATCACAACGATCAAAACATGCAATTTCCTCTAATGAATGCACGCTGGTATCTTTTGATTGTGAAAACAAATCCACGGCAGCCGGAACCGGCTGCGGTGTGATCCAGAACCAGTATGGGAGCGATCAATGGCTGATACAGCGAAACCGCAATCCGGTGGCTGCCCCGTGATGCACGGCGCGAACACAAGTGGGTCCACCGGCGGGACGACCAACCGCGACTGGTGGCCGAACCAGCTCAACCTCCGCATCCTGCACCAGCATTCGGAGCGCTCCGACCCGCTCGGCAAGGATTTCGACTATGCGCGGGCATTCTCGGAACTGGATCTGGAGGCCCTGAAGCAGGATCTGCATGCGCTGATGACGGACTCGCAGGAATGGTGGCCTGCCGACTACGGCCATTATGGCGGCCTGTTCATCCGCATGGCCTGGCACAGCGCCGGGACCTATCGCATCGCCGATGGCCGGGGGGGCGCGGGTTCCGGCTCGCAGCGGTTCTCCCCGCTGAACAGCTGGCCCGACAACGGCAACCTCGACAAGGCACGGCGTCTGCTCTGGCCGATCAAGCAGAAGTACGGCAACCGTATCTCGTGGGCCGACCTGATGATCCTGGCGGGCAATTGCGCGCTGGAATCCATGGGGTTCAAGACGTTCGGTTTCGGCGGTGGCCGCGTGGACGTCTGGGAGCCGGAGGAGGATATCTACTGGGGCAATGAGGCGGAATGGCTGGGCGACAAGCGTTACAGCGGCGAGCGCGATCTGGAGGAGCCGCTGGCGGCTGTCCAGATGGGCCTGATCTACGTCAATCCGGAAGGCCCGAACGGCAAGCCCGACCCGGTGGCGTCCGGTGTCGATATCCGCGAGACCTTTGCCCGGATGGCGATGGATGACGAGGAAACGGTTGCCTTGGTCGCCGGTGGTCACACCTTCGGCAAGTGCCATGGTGCCGGTCCCGACGAGAATGTCGGCGCCGAACCGGAAGGGGCGGCGATCGAGCAGATGGGCTTCGGCTGGAAGAACAGCTTCGGTTCCGGCATGGGTGGCGATGCCATCACCAGTGGTCTGGAAGGTGCGTGGACGCCCAACCCGACGCAGTGGGACATGGGCTATTTCGACATGCTGTTCGGCTACGAATGGGAACTGGTGAAAAGCCCCGCAGGTGCCTGGCAGTGGCAGCCGAAGGATGTGGCGGAGAAGGACATGGCGCCAGCCGCCGATGACGCGTCGAAGCGCGTGCCGACGATGATGTCCACCGCCGACATGGCGATGCGCATGGACCCGGCCTACGAGAAGATCTCGCGCCGCTTCCACAAGGATCCGGAGGCCTTTGCCGACGCCTTTGCCCGTGCCTGGTACAAGCTGACCCATCGCGACATGGGTCCGCGCTCCCGCTATCTCGGTTCGGATGTCCCGGCGGAGGAACTGCTCTGGCAGGATCCGGTGCCCGAGGTCACGCATCCGCTGGTCGATGCCGCCGACATTGCCGATCTGAAGACGCAGTTGCTGGCGTCTGGCCTGTCGGTCGCGGAGCTTGTCTCGACAGCCTGGGCCTCTGCCTCCACGTTCCGAGGCTCCGACATGCGCGGTGGGGCCAATGGTGCACGTATCCGCCTGGCACCGCAGAAGGACTGGGCAGTCAACCAGCCTGAGCAACTGGCGAAGGTGCTGGCGGTGATCGAGCGGCTGCAGCAGTCTTTCAACGCGGCGCAGACCGGCGGCAAGCAGGTTTCGCTGGCTGATCTGATCGTGCTGGGTGGCTGTGCGGCCATCGAGAAGGCCGCGAAGGACGCTGGTCATGACGTGCAGGTGCCGTTCACGCCGGGCCGCACGGATGCGTCGGCCGAACAGACCGATGTCGACTCCTTCAGCGTTCTGGAACCGCGTGCCGATGGCTTCCGCAACTACCTTGAGCGGAAGTTCACGGTCTCGGAGGAGGAACTGCTGATCGACCGGGCGCAGTTGCTGACCCTGAGTGCGCCGGAAATGACGGTGCTGGTCGGTGGCCTGCGGGTGCTGGGCGCGAACGTCGGCCAGTCGCCGCATGGTGTGCTGACCGAACGGCCCGGCACGCTGACCAACGACTTCTTCGTCAACCTGCTCGACATGGGTACGGCATGGACGGAAGTCTCGGAAGGCGAGGGCATCTTCGAAGGACGTGACCTCGGTTCCGGTGCCGTGAAGTGGACCGGTACCCGATCCGACCTCGTCTTCGGCTCCAATTCGCAACTGCGGGCGCTGGCCGAGGTCTATGCCTCGGATGACGCGAAGGAGAGCTTCGTCAGCGACTTCGTTGCAGCCTGGAACAAGGTGATGAATGCGGATCGCTTCGATCTCGCCTGATCCGGCTTCAGCACCGGAGTGATGGAAGGCCCGGCCGGTCAAACGGTCGGGCCTTCTGCGTCTGGCCGGTCTAACCGTCGATCAGTGCTCGTGCGGCAGTCTGTTGCATGACTTCGACGTACCTGTCCTGAGACCAGCCGCATTCACGGCAAAGCTGCTCCCAGTTCCGCACGGCCAGCAGCGTCCACAACCAGTCGGTCGCTTCATCCCGCGTCATGCTGGCGGTCAGTTCTTCGTCGGTCGCCAGCGCATCGATCGCAGCGGCACAACCCTCCCGCACCGCCAGCATCCGGTCGTTCCAGGCTGTCATCGCGGCCTTGTCGGTATCCTTCATGGCCAGCAGGGCGGAGGCCACGCCGTGAATGACAGGGATGTAGTTGCCGAAGGCTTCGATCCAGGCGTCCAGCCGTTCCCGGCCTGTCGTCGCCGTTCGGCTCGGCACCAGCCGCCTGTCGATCTCGTTCTCCGCATCCACATGACGGCTGGCAGCGACCAGCAGGTCTGCACGGTTGGGAAAGTGCAGATACAGCGCCTGGCGGCTGATCCCGACCTTCGAGGCGATATCCGACATGCGTACGGCCCCACCTCCCCCTGACTGAAGCAGGTCGAGTGTGGTGTTCAGGATCCTGTCCCGTGTCGAGGGTTTCTCGTTTTTCATGCCGCCACTATGACGTCACTTGACACGGTGTCAACTTGACACTATGTCAAGCGACGTGAACAGCGAAACAGGAGAGCGAAATGAAAGTCATAATCTTCGGCGCGACCGGGACCGTTGGTGCACTTGCCGTGCGCCGCATGCTTGCCGACGGGCATCAGGTAACCGCCTTTGCGCGCCATCCCGGGAATCTGGAAATCAGTGACCCGGCCCTGCATCGCGTGGCTGGTGATGCCGCCGACGAGGGAGCCGTTGCGGCAGCCATCGCGGGCCATGACGCCGTCGTCGTGACCCTTGGGGCAGGCACTTCGCGCAAGAGCGTGGTTCGTTCGACCGGCACCATGAATGTCATCCGGGGAATGCAGGCGCACGGCGTGTCGCGGCTGATCTGCCAGTCAACGCTCGGTGCACATGAGAGCTGGAGCAACCTGAACTTCTTCTGGAAGCGGATCATGTTCGGACTGCTGCTGCGCCCGGTATTCCTGGACCATGAGCTGCAGGAAAACCTGGTGCGCGCCAGCGGTCTGGACTGGACGATTGTCCGGCCCAGCGCCTTCACCGACGGACCGGACACGGCGGACTATCGGGAAGGCTTTGGCGGGCGTGAACAGCGCCTGAAGCTGAAGATCTCCCGCGCCGACGTCGCGGGTTTCCTCGTTCGGCAACTGACGGACCGCCGCTACATGCAGCAGGCCGTTGCCATCTCCAACTGACCAGCGTGAAAGGAAGTTCGACATGAACAGCGAAATTGCAGTCTGGGGCCTGCTGGCGCTCGCCTTGGCGAGTGCGATGGTTGCGGGTGTCTTCCTGACTTTCTCCGACCTCGTCATGCCCTCGCTTCGCCGGGCCAACTCGGCGGCGGGCAGCGAGGCGATGCAGATCATCAACCGCAAGGTCTATCGCTCTGTCTTCCTGGCATTGCTGATGGGGATGGTGCCGATCTCGGTGGCCGTTGCGGTCGGTGCTTCCCTGCTTGTCAGCGCGGTGGCCGTACCCTGGCTGGTTGTGGCGGGCAGCCTGTATGTCTTCGGCGTCTTCGGCGTCACCGTGGTTGCCAATGTGCCCATGAATATCCGCCTGGACGGAATGTCATTGGCCGGAGGCGAGGCACAGGCCTACTGGCCGGACTATATCGGTGGCTGGCTGCCCTGGAACCATCTGCGCACCCTTGCTGCGGCAGGTACCGCCGTCTGCTACATGATCGCGGCGGTGCTGCTGGCACAGGCAGGGTGAGTTCAGGCGACCTCTTCACGGGCCAGGAAGCCGCCGGACTGCCTGGCCCAGAGTTCGGCGTACAGACCCTCCCGGTGGACCAGTTCGGCGTGCGTCCCCTGTTCGACGATCCGGCCCTGATCCATCACCACCAGCCGGTCCATGGCTGCAATCGTGGACAGGCGGTGGGCGATGGCGAGCACGGTCTTGCCTTCCATCAGGCTGTAGAGGCTCTGCTGGATCGCGGCCTCGACCTCAGAGTCCAGCGCACTTGTCGCCTCGTCGAGGATCAGGATCGGCGCGTCCTTCAGCAGGACACGGGCAATGGCAACGCGCTGGCGCTGGCCACCGGACAGCTTGACGCCACGCTCCCCGACGTGGGCGTCATAGCCCCGGTTGCCTTTCAGATCCTCCAGATCGGCAATGAATTCATGCGCTTCCGCTTTTCGTGCAGCAGCAATGACCTGATCCCGCGTGGCATCAGCGCGCCCGTAGGAAATGTTCTCCGCGACCGTGCGGTGCAGCAGGGACGTGTCCTGCGTCACCATGCCGATGGCGGCCCGCAGGCTGTCCTGCTGCACGGCGGCTATGTCCTGCCCGTCGATCAGGATGCGCCCGCCCTCCAGGTCGTGAAACCGCAGCAGCAGACTGACCAGCGTCGACTTGCCCGCGCCTGAACGACCGACCAGCCCGACCTTTTCGCCCGGTCTGATGGTCAGGGACAGGCCATCGATCACGTTGGCGGTCTGTTCGGGCAGGACCTTGCCGTAGTTGAAATGGATGTCCTGCCAGGCGATCTCGCCCTGCTCTACTTTCAGCGGCTTCGCGTCAGGGCGGTCAACGACGCTGCGGTCGCGGGCAATGGTGTCGATGCCATCCATCACGACACCGACGTTCTCGAACAGGTTGGCGACTTCCCAGAGGATCCAGTTGGACATGCCGATCAGGCGCAGCACCAGCCCGACAGCAAAGGCAATCGCGCCGGTGGTGATGATCTCGTGCGACCAGAGCGCGATGGCGACCGCGCCGATGCCGAAGATCAGGAAGGCATTGAGTGTCGCCAGCGAGGCCGAGAGCGCCGTGGACAGCCGCATCTGGCTGTAGACCGTGCCGAGGAAGCGCTTCATGCCGCTTCGGGCGTAGTGATCCTCGTAGTTGGCGTCGGCGAACATCTTCACGGTGCCGATGTGGGTGTAGCTGTCGACAACACGGCCGGTGACATCGGCCCGCGCATCGGCCTGGGCACGGGACACTTCCGCCAGCCGGGGAATGAACAGCCTCAGGATCACCAGATAGCCGATCAGCCATGCCAGCATCGGCAGGCCCAGCCGCCAGTCGGCGCTGGCGAAAAGGACCACTGCGCTGGCGAAATAGACCGCGACGAACAGCAGGATCTCGGATGTCTTGAGCACGACCTCCCGCACCGCCAGCGCGGTCTGCATCATCCGTGCGGCCACCCGGCCCGCGAAGTCGTCCTGATAGAAGGCCATGCTCTGACGCAGCAGGTAGCGATGCGACTCCCAGCGCGTCCGCATCGCGAAGTTGCCCAGCAGCCCCTGGTGACTGATCGATTCGCCGACGAAATAGAGCAGCGGATAGAGCACCACGACCATCAGGGCGATCAGCACCAGATCGACTCCGTGCTCGCTCCAGAGCTGGTCTGGTCGTGTCGCGGACAGCCAGTCCACGATGTCGCCCAGGAAGGCGAACATCAGCACTTCCACGATGGCGATCACGACGGAGAACAGCGCACTGATCACGATCAGCGGCAGGAAAGGGCGGGAGAAGTGGACGATGAAGCCCAGAAAGCTGGAGGGCGGCTTCGTCGGCACCGTATCGGGAAACGAATCCACCCGCGATTCCAGCCAGTCATAGAATCGCGAAATCATGTCGGGTGGGCTCCAGCGTTACCGGTCTCGGATCGGGGCAGTCCGGTCTATCTAGCCATCCGGGCGATTTTCTCAAGCGCGGCGCTCTTCCATCGGACGGTCTCTGCCCTTAAGACTGCGCGCCATGGCACCACCCCTTCTGCATCTGCGCGACGTGCAACTGACCTTCGGCGGCAAACCGCTGCTGGACGGCGCGGAGATTGTTGTCTCGGCGGGGGAGCGGGTGTCGCTGGTCGGGCGCAATGGCTCCGGCAAGTCGACCCTGCTGAAGATCGTTGCCGGGATCGTGCAGGCCGACAGCGCGGATTCCTTCCTGCAGCCCGGCACCACCCTGCGCTACCTGCCGCAGGAGCCGGACCTGTCCGGCCACGCGACGGTGCTGGATTTCGTGACCGAGGGGCTGGCGCCGGGTGATGATCCCTATCGCGCAACATCCCTGCTGGAACAGCTCGGGCTGAGCGAGACCGCCGATCCGGCGCACCTGTCGGGCGGGGAAGCTCGGCGGGCGGCGCTGGCGCGGGTGCTGGCACCGTCACCTGACATCCTGCTGCTGGACGAGCCGACCAACCATCTGGACCTGCCGGCCATCGAGTGGCTGGAGGCGGAATTGAAGTCGATGCGCTCCGCCCTGGTGCTGATCAGCCATGACCGGCGCTTCCTGGAGAATCTTTCCGGCACCACGATCTGGCTGGATCGGGGTCGGACAAGGCGACTGGACAAGGGCTTTGCCGCCTTCGAGGCCTGGCGCGACGAGGTTCTGGAGGCGGAGGAGCAGGAACTGCACCGGCTGGACCGCAAGATCGTCTCCGAGACCGAGTGGCTGCACAAGGGTGTCACGGCCCGGCGCAAGCGCAACATGGGGCGGCTCAGGAACCTGTACACCCTGCGTTCCGAGCGGCGGAATTTCGAGCGCGCGCAGGGCAATGTGCGCATGGCGGCGGCAGAGGCGGAGCGGTCCGGCAAACTGGTGGCGGAGGCAAAGGGTGTCACACGCGCCTGGGGCGATCAGCCGCCCGTGGTGCGTGATCTCGACCTGCGGCTGCTACGGGGCGAAACGCTGGCGATCGTCGGACCGAACGGGGCGGGCAAGACCACCCTGCTGCGCCTGCTGACCGGCGAGATCGAGCCGGACAGCGGCACGGTGCGGCTGGGCACGGCGCTGGAGACCGCCAGCCTGGACCAGCGCCGCGAAAGCCTGTCGCCGGACTGGAGTCTGATGGATGCGCTGACCGGTGGCGGCGGGGACGCGGTGATGGTCAATGGCCAGTCACGGCACGTCGTCAGCTACATGAAGGATTTCCTGTTCGACCCGAAGCAGATGCGCACCCCGATCCATGCCCTTTCGGGCGGCGAGAGGGGACGGCTGATGCTGGCGCGGGCGCTGGCACGACCCTCCAATCTGCTGATCCTGGACGAGCCGACCAACGATCTCGACATCGAGACCCTGGACCTGCTGCAGGAACTGCTGGGGGACTATGGCGGCACCGTGCTGCTGGTCAGCCATGATCGCGACTTCATAGACCGCGTTGCCGACGCCGTGCTGGTGGCGGAAGGGGATGGCGTCTGGCAGCGCTATCCGGGCGGCTATTCGGACATGCTGACCCAGCGCGGCTCCCGGCCGGGCAGGGCCGTGCCGACCGGTCAGCGCGCGACCCAGCGGCAGAAGGCGGCTCCGAAGGCACCGCAGCAACGACGCAAGCTCTCGTTCAAGCAGCAACATGCACTGGACACCCTTCCCGGGCGAATTGCCGAACTGGAGCGGGAAATGGAAGCCCTGACGCAGGAACTGGCGGATGCAGGTCTCTTTCGTCGCGACCCGGACCGGTTCCAGGCGGCAACCGACCGGTTGGGCGCGGCTGAAAGCGAGAAGGAACAGGCCGAGGAATCCTGGCTGGAACTGGAAATGCTGCGTGAGGAAATCGCGGCCGAGCGGCAGGCGGGCTGATGGTCGCGCCGGACCAGGGGCAGGGGGAACCCGGAAGCCTGGTGCCGCCTGACGATCAACCGGATGTACCAACGCTGGAAAGCGAACTGCGCGTACAGCAGGAAATGGCGGCCAACCGGCTGACGCCGGGTATCGTTGTCGTTCTGCTCGTCTTCGCGGCCCTCGGGATCGGCAAGTACTGGGATCACATCCCCCCGGTCGGCGGTCTGGCCTGGGTTTCCATCCTGCTGGCCCTGCTGTCGCTTCCACTCTACCGGCTGTGGCGGCAGCGGACCGGGCGCGCGCTGCTGTTCAGGGGCACGGTCATCGGGCGGGTGTCCCTGTTCTGGGCGCTTGCCGTCGGGTGTCATTTCGCCTGGGCCATCACCTTTGCCATGCCCAACGAAGACGACGTCGGGCGCACGACCTTTGCGGTGATGGCCTTTGGTCTCGGTGGCATGACGCTGGCCTCCACCTACATGATCCCGCGGCTGACCATCGCCTTTCTGCTGCCCATGATCGCCGCGATGCTCTACGGCTCGCTGGTTAGCGACCAGAACGTTTCGCCCTTGCAGAAGGTTCTGATGGCCCTGGGCTTCACCGGCACAGCCGGGGTCGTCATCCGGATGAACTGGCTGATCTTCCGTTCCGGAGTGGCAGCCATGGTGGAGCGGGAGACGCATCGGCTCGAAGTCGTTCAGCGACGGTCGGAGATGGCAGCGGCAAGCCGGATCCAACGTCGCTTGCTGCCGGAGCCGACCGACCTGTCCGCGAGCGATGCGCGGTTCGACCTGGCCGTCATCCACCGCTCCGCCGAGGAGATGACCGGGGACCTGTATGACTTCTTCATGATCGACGATCACCGGCTGTTCTTCATGGTTGGCGATGTCTGCGGCAAGGGCGTCACCTCCAGCCTGCTGATGGCCATGACCAAGGTGATGATGAAGAGCGCCGTGCTGCGCCAGGACCGGGCAATCGGTGATGTCGCGGGCGAAGTCAGCCGCGAACTGCTGCGGGAGGATCATGACAGCCAGTTCGTGACCTGCTTCGCCGGTATTCTCGACACCAGTGTCGGCACCATTGACTACTGCAACGCGGGTCACGAACCGGCGCGCATCATCACGGTGGACGGTGCCGCACCGACCCACAGCCCACGCGTCGGGGGGCCACCACTCTGCGCCATTGGGGATGTTGACTACGAGAGCGGTCAGATCAGCCTGTCACCGGGCGCGACCCTGCTGATCGTCACGGACGGGGTGACCGAGGCACTGAACATGCAGCAGGACGAGTTCGGAGGCGAGCGACTGGATCAGGCCATCTCGACACTACCGCACGATGTCGGCGTCGAGGCGATGCTGACCGGGATCAGCGGCTGCGTCGCGGAATTCGTTGGTGATCAGGACCAGTCAGATGACCTGACCATGCTCGCGCTGCGCTGGCATGGTCCCTCTGCCTGAGCCCGCACCCGGCCCTCAGTTCATCGGGATCAGGTTGAGGTCGCGGTTGGTGCGGTCGAACAGGCGAATGGCCTCGTCGGCGGCGTTGCGATAGCGGTCGGGGCGGGCGTCGAGCGGTTCGACGCGCTGGTGATGGCTGGAATGCGGGGTGAAGAATGTCTCCCTGGCGTTGCTGCCCAGGTCGCGACGGGTGCTGTAGTAGACGTCGAGCCTGTCGTGGCAGCCATCAAGTTTCCAGACGGACCGGACACGGACGAATAATTTGGTCCGGATCGGCGTCGTCCCCTGGCGCAGCTTCAGGGCGCGGGAGATCGCCTGGGCGAGATAGCGGCGATCGAGGGCGCAGGGCGCGGCACCTTCGGTCAGAACCTGCACGTGTGGGCTGTAACCGGTTCCCTGCTGCGCCAGCGTGACAGACGGCAGCGCCAGACCCGCGACGAGGGCAAGCTGTGCAATTCCGATCCGGGCACATGGGCAATTCATCCGAGAAGATTGCCTGCCGGGTGTCGGGTTTGGCAATGGGGGGCTGTGTCCAGTGGCATGGCTCGGAACGCCGCGGCGCGCTATAACGGCCCGCATGAGATCGCCGGAGCAACCGGCGGCGGGTCGAGGAGACGTCAGTGAGCCGGTCAGATACAGCAGCACCCGTTGCGGCGGACGGGGCAGAGCAGACACGCGCGCAATGGATTCGCATTGTCGTGGTCGTCTTCCTGCCGTTCGCGTCGGGGTATTTCCTTTCCTATCTCTACCGCGCCCTGCCATCCCTGATCGGCGACCGGGTACGGCATGATCTGGCGCTGGACGCCGATGTACTGGGTCTGGTCGGTGCGGCCTATTTCCTGGCCTTTGGCCTGGCGCAACTGCCATTGGGCATGATGCTCGACCGTTTCGGCCCGCGCCGCTGTCAGGCGGCCCTGCTGCTGATCGCGGCGTCAGGTGCCGTGGTCTTCGGGCTGGGCGAGAATGCCGAGACGCTGGTCATCGGACGCGCCATGATCGGTCTGGGCTGCGCGGGCGGGCTGATGGGCTCCCTGAAGGCGATCACGCTCTGGTTTCCCCAGTCGCGCTGGCCACTGGTCAACGGCTGCCTGCTGGGCCTTGGTGGACTGGGGGCGCTGACTGCAACGACACCGGTGGAGTTCCTGCTGGGTGATGTCGGTCTGGGCTGGCAGGAGCTGTTCTTCTACATTGCCGCCGCGACAGTCGCGTCTGCCCTGCTCATCTTCCTTGTCGTGCCGGAAAAGCCGGGCAGTACCGCTGCCATCCCCTTCCGGGAACTGCTGGGCAGCCTGCGCCAGATCTACGGCAGCCGCTATTTCTGGCGCATCGCGCCGATCGCGGTCCTGACCATGTCCACCGGCATGGCGATCCATACCCAGTGGGCCGGCCTGTGGCTGAAGGATGTGGCCGGGTTCGAACAGGCCGGTGTCGCGGTCTACCTGCAGACGCTCTCCATCGCGCTGACCGTCGGCTTCGTTGCCGGTGGTGTCGTGGCCGATGTGCTCACCCGGCGGGGCGTGCCGCTGGGCATGGTCATGGGCGGCGGCGTGCTCGGCCTGCTGCTGGCCCAGGGCTCCATCGCCATGGAGGTCGATCCGCAGGCGCACTGGCCGTGGATCCTGCTGGGTCTGAGCTCCAACATCTCCGCCCTGGCGTTCCCGCTGCTGTGCGGGCGCTTCGATCTGAGACTGGCCGGGCGGGTCAATACCGCGCTGAACGTGTTCGTCTTCATCGGGGTCTTCGCCACCGCGTCCGGCATTGGCTGGGTGATCGACCAGTATCCGCGCACGGTGCTGGGCGGTTATGCCAGCGAGGGGTATCAGGTGGGTCTGCTGGCCATCATCGCGGCGGAAGTACTTGCATTCATCTGGTTCATGGTCCCTGACAGGGGCAAGTGACGTGAGAGGGAGGACATCATGATTGATCTCAAGGGCCAGGCGGCCGTCGTTACAGGATCGGCCACCGGCGTTGGTGCCGCCGTCGCGCGGGCACTCGCGGCAGACGGCTGCAATGTCGTCGTCAATTATACCCGCAGCGAGAAGGAGGCGCAGCAGACCGCACAGGCCTGTCGCGATCTGGGGGTCGAGGCGATCACGGTCCAGGCCAACGTGGCTGAGGACGCGGACTGCAAGAAGCTTGTCGATGCCGCAGTCGACAAATGGGGCAAGCTCAATCACGTGGTCAACAATGCGGGCACGACCAAGTTTGCCGACCAGTCGGACCTCTCTGCCCTGACGGCGCAGGACTTCCAGGACATCTATGCCGTCAACGTCATCGGCCCCTACCAGATGGCGAAATGGGCGGAGCCGCACCTGCGGTCCGCTGGCAAGGCGTCCATCACCAATGTCTCCTCCATCGCGGGTGTGACGGGGATTGGTTCCTGCATGGCCTATGCGGCATCGAAGGGCGCGCTGAACACGATGACCATGTCGCTCGCCCGCTCGCTCGGGCCGGAGATCCGGGTGAACACGATCTGTCCCGGCATGATCCAGTCCCGCTGGCTGGAGAACGGCATGGGCAAGGAGAAGTATGACCAGCTTCTCGCCAACCAGCAGCGGTCGCTGCCGTTGCAGCGGGTCTCGACGCCGGAGGACAATGCCGAGATCATTCTCTGGCTGATCAAGGGTTCCGAACTGGTGACAGGCGAGTTCGTGATGGTCGACGGCGGTGCCCACCTCGGGTTCTCGCTGGCCATGGCGCGATAGCGCGCGCAGCCGCTACTCGACGAAGGTTGCAGTTGGTGTCACTCTGGGTTGCATGCTGATCCGGAGTGACACGAGACCATGAAACCGATCCTGCTGCCCATCCTCGCATTGCTGCTGATGGGCCTGGCAAGCTGCCAGACCACCACGGGCGTTCCGGAAGCTCGGGAAGTCCGGGTGACCGCTGCCGTTGCTGGCACTACACCCCTGCGCATCGAACTGGACGGCAACTATTGTCTGGTGCCGCGCGGGCGCTATGCCAATGATTTCGAGGGGCGGATATGGGCGGCCTTCGACACGGCGGCGGGCAACTGGCGCAAGGTCGTCTATTTCATCAGTTGCCACGACTATCAGGCAATCCAGTCGACCGTGATCCTGTCTCTCGCAGCCGAAGGCGAAGTCTCCGTCTTCATGCCCGATGGCGTGCTGAAGCGGTACGAGGGCAGTAGGGCGACCTACATCGATGCGATCATCAAGGCATGGGATGACCTTGATGTCACCGAGGACGGCAAGGAGTCACAGCGGAAGCTGGAGGAATTCTTCGCGAGCAGGGGGAGTCACAAGTCCCGCCGCGTCGAAGGCGATGCCCGGATGGAACTGGTCGACAGTGATACCTATGCCGCCTACTTTCGCCTGCCCTACCGTCACGTGCTGTCCGGCAGCTCCCGTGACCTGGTTCAGATCTTCGCCAAGACCGTGGTCGATGGATTGCAGGTGCAGGTCTCCTTCACCACGGATCGCAGTGTCCAGGCCGAAATCCGCGCCCTTGATGTCGTGAAGCGCCTGACCTACGGCCTGTTCAACGAAGAGGCATCGATTTGATCCGCGCACTGGTCGCCGTCACGTTGACGCTTTCGGCCATGACGGGGGTGGCCTCGGGTGCGGAGGTGCGGTTTCAGGCGGGTTCCGCGAACCTGGCCTTCGATCTGCCATCGGGCTATTGCGACGTGCTGTCTTCCGGCCCGACCGCAGCAGATGCCCTGCAGCGCGATCTGGACCTGGTGCGTCAGCGTGGGGTGGACGTGAAGGCGATGGCCGTACCCTGTGATCAGCTCAACGGGCTTCGGTCGAAAATCCGACAGGGCCAGACCTTGCGCGTACTTGCCTTCGGCATCCTGACGCGGGATGGGGCGGCTATCCCCGCCGAAGGCAGTGGCGAAGTGTTCTGGCAGGCCGTTCGCAACAGTGCACGCTACCTCAAGGCCTTTGCGTCGTCCGACGCCATTCTGGATGTGGTGCGGGAAATGCTGGACCAGAGGAATGTTCCGGCAAGGATCGCGGCGATCGAACTGACGACGGACAAGGACCGGATTGGTGTTGCGGCGGCGGGAGAGCTGCAGCGTTCGGACCGCCGGGATCCCTTCCATGCAGCAGCGATTGCCGAACCGGTAGCAGGTATTTTCCTTGTTACCTCGGTTGTGGAGTTCGCTACCGTATCCAGCGATACCGCGAGTCTGGCGGCAGCGCGAGAGCTGCGCACCGAACTGAGGGAAGTCGATTGAAACGGTCGGTTTTCAGGGGAATGCTTGTCCTGCTGCTTGGCGTCACCGTCGGGTGCCAGTCGACCTCGCCCGTTGCGCCGAAGACCGGGCAGCTTGCGGTCCAGCCGCTTGCAGGCATCGGGACCATGACCCCGGCCGAGATGACCGGGAACCATGTCCGCTTCTCGCTGACGGATCACGATCTGGCGCTCCGGCTGCCGGACGGTTTCTGCATTGCAAATGAGAAAACCCCGGAAAGTCTGCAGAACGCGCTGGCAAAGTTCCACGTCAGCTTGCTGGACATGAAGGTGCTCGCTTTCTCCTGTGCAGTGCTGGAGGGAAAGGTCTCGAAGGTTTTCCCGATCCCGATGGTTGTCGCCGGACTGGTGCGCAGGGAAGGCCTGCCCCTGGTCATGGATGAGGAAGGTGTTGCGAGGTATGCGCGCATGGTCCGGTTTCTGGATCATCGGGATGACAGCGAGACTCGTCTTCTGGCCCGGGAAATCTTTCTGAGCTCTATTGTGGACAGCATCGAGAGTGCTGGCTTCAGCGTGGGCCATCTGGACATGCGCAGTCGGGACAACAGGATCCGGCTGGAGGTGCTGGCTGAGTTGCACGTCAACAGCATCGGTCGGAAAATCTGGTACTTTGGCGATTTCCTGGCCGGGCCGGTGGGCGACAGATTGCTCGGTATCGGTGTCGTCAACATGGATCAGAACCCGACTCCGCCCGCAACAGACCAGGACAGCGAGTCTCTCTTTGCCAACCTGCGTCAAGTGAGGAACTGATCATGCGTATTGCCCTGATTCTTCTGATCGTTCTCGCCGGTCTTTCGGCCTGCCGAACAGTGACAGAAGAGGAGATGGCGCAACGTCTGTCCAGGATTGATGATGCGCTCGGTCGATCGCCGACGACGGGCGTCCCGCGTCGGCCCTCGCAGGCTGTGCCACTGGGGGAGAATGAGGCCGCTTCAAAATCTGCGGCGCTACGGACTGAAGAGGCAAGACGGGTGCCGCGCCCACCCGGGCCCGTCGCTGTCGCGCCGGTCGATCCTGCGGAAAAAGGTCCATCGAAACTTGTCGCGCCTTCCGGTTTCGCGATCATGAACTTCGATGTGGATGGAGAGAAGCATGCGGTTCTCGTCCCGGATGGCTATTGCAATCTCTTTGCTGCAACCCGCCCCCTGCCAACGCGACTGGTAAAGCGTGTCACCGGCAACAGCGGCGGTCGTTTCCATCCTGACATGATTGCCATGCCCTGTGACGACATCTACACGGCAGGTGCGCGGGGGCAGCCCACATCCTTCATCTTCTTCGTGCGCTCTGCGGATGGGGGTGTGCCGATCAACTATGAACCGCGAACCCGTGACCGCGATTTCTTTCCTGACCGGTTTGATCAGTTGATTGACTCCAGTCGCGCGGGACTCGAGCCGCAGTGGCGCGCCATTGGTGCCTTCATGCAGAGCGTCAGTTTTCCCCCGGATATCATCAGTGGCGATGTGCGCTTCGACGGAGAGACACTTTCGTTCGTCGGACTGTCACGGTTCCAGGTGCGTGGTGAGCTTCGTCGTTTCCGGCTTGATGCCTCCACTTTCCGGATCGGCGCCTACTTCGCGACCATCGGCGTGACCACGGAAGTCGAGGCGGGGCGAGAGGTTATTGTTCCGATCACTTCCGACCAGATCAGGCGATCACTGAGTGCAGTTCGGTGAATGCATTGGGGCCTCTGCTGGTCGCCCTACTGAGCCTTCGCCGCCGGGACCATCACGTGAGGGACCGCTCTATTCCTGCATCAGTGCGCGCGGATGGACGACACGATCGACCGCGCAGGTGCCGGGGCGGAGTTTGCCGAAACCGTCGGAGAGATTGAATGCCACCAGCGTCGCCGTGGCCATTCCGCCTGCCAGTTCCCGACGGGCGTCCCTGTCTGACCGGTCCGCCAGGACTCCGGCCAGTTCCTCGATCCCCGGATTGTGGCCGATCAACAGCACGGTCTGCGCCGTTCGGGCTTCCCGGCCAATGATCTGGGCAATGCGGCTGGACTCGGCCAGGTAGAGCGCCTTGAGATAACGCACTTCGGTTGCCTGCCAGTCATTCCTGCCGGCGATGCCGTCCCAGGTTTCCCGCGTGCGGCTGGCGTCGGAGCAGAGCACCAGATCGGGCTTCAACTCGTTCAACGCCATGTACTGGCCCATGGCCTGGCTGGCGGCCTGGCCACGGGGGTTCAGAATCCGGGCGTGGTCGCCCTGACCCGGAGCAGGTGCGGCGGCCTTTGCATGTCGGAGCAACAGGAGGCGGTACATCGATCAAGTGTTGCAGGGGGCGTCAAATCACTGCAAGGGAAATGCTGTAAATCCGCGCGATCTTGTTGCATCGTCTGTCACGTAACCGAAGGAAAGCATGATGACCGCGGCCAATGCTGAGCTGATCGAACCGGGACCGGAAGTCCAGGACGCCTCCACCATCGGCATGGACTCGCCCGACCGCTTCATCAACCGGGAGCTATCCTGGCTTCAGTTCAATTCGCGGGTGATGCGCGAATGTCAGAATCCGCGCTATCCGTTGCTGGAGCGTGTGCGGTTCCTGTCGATCTCCGCCTCAAATCTCGACGAGTTCTTCATGGTTCGCGTCGCGGCGCTGTGGGGCATGACCCAGGCTGACGTGAAGACCGTTTCGCCGGACGGCCTCACGGTCGCGCAGCAGTTGGAGAAGATCGACGAACTTGCCAACTGGCTGGTGGTGGAGCAGCAGAACTGCTGGCGGGCACTGCAACTGGAACTGCGGGAAGCCGGCATTGCCATCGTCGTGGCGGACGAGCTGATGCCGGAAGAGAAGGCATGGCTCGATACCCATTTCCTGGAACAGATCCTGCCAGTGCTGACGCCGCTGGCGATCGACCCGGCACATCCGTTTCCCTTCATCCCCAATCTGGGTCTCGCGATGATCGCGCAACTGGTGCGCGACGGGGACAAGGAACTGCTGAACGCGGTGGTGCCGATCCCGCACCACGTGTCGCGGTTCGTGCGTCTGCCGGGCAACGACATCCGTTTCATCCAGGTCAGCCAGGTCATCGCGCTCTACATGGCGCGGCTGTTTCCGGGCTACAGCATCGTCAGCCGGGGGCAGTTCCGCTGCATCCGCGACTCGGATATCGAGGTGCAGGAGGAATCGGAGGATCTGGTGCGGACGTTCGAATCCGCGCTGCGCCGTCGCCGTCGCGGGCACATCGTGCGCCTGCAGGTCTCGGCTGACCTGAATGACCGGTTGCGCCGCCTTGTCGTGACCGAAACCGACGCCCGCCCCGATGACGTGATCAACATCGACGGCATGCTGGCGCTGGCGGATATCCGCCGGGTCATTGTCGATGACAAGCCGGAGCTGTTGTTCAAGCCCTACAATGCACGTTTTCCGGAGCGAATCCGCGAACATGGCGGTGACTGCTTTGCCTCGATCCGGGGCAAGGACCTGATCATCCATCATCCGTTCGAGAGCTTTGATGTCGTGGTGCAGTTCCTGCGGCAGGCGGCGGAAGATCCCAACGTGGTGGCGATCAAGCAGACGCTCTATCGCACATCCGACAACTCACCCATCGTCGAGGCACTGATCGCGGCGGCGGAGGCCGGCAAGTCGGTGACCGCCCTGATCGAGCTGAAGGCCCGCTTTGACGAGGCTGCCAATATCCGCTGGGCAAGGGACATGGAACGGGCCGGGGTGCAGGTGGTCTATGGCTTCATGGAGCTGAAGACCCACGCCAAGCTGTCGATGGTGGTGCGCAAGGAGAAGGAGGGCCTGCGAACCTATTCCCATTTCGGCACCGGCAACTACCACCCGATCACGGCGAAGGTCTACACGGACCTGTCCTATTTCACCGATGAACCTGCGCTGGGCCGCGACATCTCCGCGATCTTCAATTACCTGACCGGCTATGCGAAACCGGAGCGGCTGGAAGAACTGGCCTATTCGCCGCACACCTTGCGCCAGCGTGTCATGCAGGGGATCGAGGCGGAAATCGCCCATGCGGAGGCGGGGCGTCCCGCAACGATCTGGGCCAAGATGAATTCAGTCGTCGATCCTGACGTCATTGACGGTCTCTACCGCGCCAGCCAGGCCGGTGTGGAGATCGAACTGATCATCCGGGGGATCTGCTGCCTGCGGCCAGGTGTGCCGGGCCTGTCGGAGAACATCCGGGTACGCAGCATCATTGGCCGTTTCCTGGAACACAGCCGGATTGTCGTCTTCGGCAATGGGGAGCCGCTGCCCGGTCGCAACGCTCAGGTCTACATCAGCTCCGCCGACTGGATGCCGCGCAATCTGGACCGGCGGATCGAAAGCCTGGTGCCGCTGAAGAACGAGACCGTGCATGCCCAGGTGCTGGATCAGATCATGCTGGCGAACTTCAAGGATGATCTGCAGAGCTGGATCATGCAGCCTGATGGCACCTATGTCCGCGACAAGGTGGTCGGTGACGGGTTCAGTGCACATGAGTATTTCATGACCAACCCAAGCCTTTCCGGTCGTGGCAAGGCGCTGGAAGAAGGGGGCCGTCCGATCTCTCTCACCCTGGATGATGACGACTGACAATGCCTGATTCAGTTGCCGCTGTCGGAACGGCGGAACGTGTTGCTGTGATCGACGTCGGCTCCAACTCGGTCCGGCTGGTGATCTTTGGCGACAGCGCCCGCGCCCCGCTGAACATGCTGAATGAAAAGGCATTCTGTGCCCTGGGCAAGGGGTTGCCGGAGACGGGGCATCTCAGCCCGGAAGGGGTGCAGAACGCCATCGGAACTCTGAAACGCTTCGCGTGGATGATGCAGGTCACTGGTGTTGACCGCACGGTGGCCTTCGCCACTTCTGCGGTCCGCGATGCCGTGGACGGGCCGGAATTCGTGGAACGGGTGCGCAATGAATGCGGCATCAGGCTGGAGGTGCTGTCGGGGCAGGGAGAGTCCCGTCTTGCGGCATTCGGTGTGCTGTTCGGTCTGCCGGAGGCGGAAGGAATCGTTGGCGATCTGGGGGGCAGCAGCCTCGAACTGGCGCCCATCGGAAAGGGACGGGCGGAGGGCGGTGTGACCTTGCCCGTCGGGCCGCTGAGGTTTGGTGACGGCGATGCGGAAACCGGCGTGATCCGAAAGGCCGTGCGTCAGGAACTGCGCAAGGTCGAATGGCTGGACAGCATGGCCGGTCGCGATTTCTACGTCGTCGGGGGCACCTGGCGTGCGCTGGCGAAGCTGGATATCCAGCGACGCAACTATCCGCTGCACATCGTGCAGGGCTACGAGATGCCGCTGGGACGCGCGCAGTCCCTGGTCGATCTGATCAGCCAGCAGTCACCCGCGTCCCTGACGGATGCCGAGACAGTCTCGAAGCGGCGCCTGCCGGTCCTGCCACTGGCCTGTTCCGTGCTGGGTGCAGTGCTGGAACGGTTGCAGCCAAGGCGTCTTGTCTTTTCGGCGCATGGGGTCAGGGAAGGTGCCTATCTCGAGACGCTGTCGGACGCAGACCGGCGCATTGACCCGTTGCTGGCCGCGGCAGAGGCCATGGCGGCACAGGAGACGCGTTTCGGGGCCTCGATCGGGCATGAGATCTTCGCCTGGTGCAATCCGCTCTTCGAAGGTGAATCGGATGCCGAGGCCCGTCTGCGGCGGGTGGCCTCCGTGCTGTCGGATATCGGCTGGCGCATGCATCCGGACTATCGCGCGACACATGCGTTCAGGCGTGTCCTGCGGGCGCCGCTGCTGGGTGTCGACCATACGGAGCGGGCGTTCATCGCCACCACCGTCCTGCGGCGCTATTCCCACAAGGCGAGCGGTGATGCGGTGGAGGAGATGCAGGCGCTGCTGTCTGAGGAAATGATCCGCCGCGCCAGTCGGATCGGTGCGGCGATGCGTCTGGCGCAGACGCTTGGCTGTGGCGCACCGTCTGCCCTGACGGGCGCCACGATCGCCCTTGATGGCGGCGAGATCTGCCTATCGGTACCGGAGAAGCTGCGCGAACTGATCGGTGAAACCGTGGAGAGCCGCCTGAAACGCCTGGCCGACAGTTTCGATTGCTCAAGCCGGATCGTCAGCGTCTGAGCGGCTCGCCCCTTACCAGATCGGCATTGCCGCTATTGCGGAGACACCGCACAGCGCAAGCGCTGCACGTCTGAACAGGCTTTCCGAGGCGAAAGGGAACAGGCGCGCGCCTGCGATGAGTCCGAGGCCATAGACGGGACCAAGCACCAGCGCCAGCAGCAGTTGCTCCATGCCGATGAGCCCGTAGGAGAGGAACGTCAGACCCCCGATCACCATGGTTACCGCGAACAGCGCATTGACATTGTGTCTCACGGAACGGGCATCACCTTCTCCGCCGACCCAGAACAGGATCACCGGTGGCCCGTAGAAACTGGCGATGCCGCCTGCGAGGCCGGACATCAGGCCTACCCCCACCACCCCTGCGGTCGGGACAGGCCGCGTCCGCCGCCAGCCAGTAGCCATGGCCAGCACTGCTGCCAGCACCATCAGGGCGATGATCCAGCGTAACTGGTCCGTCGGGGCATGCGCCAGAATCCAGGTGCCACAGGGGGTCGCAATGGCGATGCCAATGGTGATCGGCACCATCTCCCGCCAGTTGCAGCTTCGGATGCCCTGCAGGGTGAGGGGCAGGCCAAAGGTGGAATTGATCATCCACAGCACCACGATTGCGATCTTCGGGTCGAGCAGTGCGCTGGACAGAGGCACGAAGACCAGCGCCGCCCCGAAGCCGCTGAAGCCACGTGTCAGCCCGGCCAACGCCATGGCGAGTGCCAGCAGCAGGGTCTCGAACGTCATCAGGGCGACGACGCCGTCGCCGATGACGCTCATTGCGTGGTGTCGAGCGAAATCTCCACGACTTCCTGACCCTGGATCGCGAGGCCGAGACTTCCGGCCTTCAACCGCAGCGCATCATTGCCGAAGACTTCCCGCCGCCAGCCTTTCAGGGCCGGTATGTCCGCCGCGTCATCGGCCGCCAGCTTCTCGATATCCGGTCCGGGACAGACCAGTTTCTGTGCAACGCCGTGGGCCGCACACTTGCGTTTCAGCAGCACCTTCAGCAGTTCGATCACCGGCAGCAGCGCGGGCGCGGGCGGTTCCGCACGTTCCACCCTGGGCCAGGATTCCTTCGGCTGATCCAGCGCGGTCTTCACGGCCTCCATCAGCCCGGCACCAAACGGGCCGTCGGCGATCTTGCGGTTCAGGCTGCGGATCGCGGCCAGCTTGTCGCGACTCTCCGGCGGATCGGAGGCGATCTCCAGCAGTGCCTCGTCGCGGATGACACGGTTGCGGGGCAGGTCGCGGCGCTGCGCCTCCCGCTCCCGCCAGGCGGCGAGCTCACGCAGCACGGCCAGGAACCGGGGCTTGTTGGTGCGGGCCTTGAGTCGCTTCCAGGCATCCTGCGGCTCGACGGAATAGATGCCGAGATCCGCCAGCGTCGCCATTTCCCCGCCCACCCAGGATGCGCGTCCGGTGCGCTCCAGATCCTCCAGCATGCGGTCGTAGACAGTGCGCAGATGGGTGACATCGGACAGGGCGTAGGCCAGTTGCTTCTCGCTCAGCGGGCGGCGAGACCAGTCGGTGAAACGGCTGGTCTTGTCGATGCTCTTTCCCGCCAGCTTGCGGACCAGCGCGTCATAGGCGATCTGCTCCCCGAACCCCATGACCATCGCCGCAACCTGGGTGTCGAACAGCGGTGTCGGCACCGTGCCGGTCAGGTTGACGAATATCTCGATGTCCTGGCGCGCGGCATGAAACACCTTGACGATGGCTTCATCAGCCAGCAGCGCCAGCAGCGGCTGCAAGTCGATATCCTTCGCCAGCGGATCAATGATCGCGCCCTCGTCCTCCGGCCCGGCAAGCTGGACCAGGCAGAGCTTCGGATAATAGGTGTTCTCCCGAAGGAACTCGGTATCGATGGCGACATACGACTGCCCTGAGAGCCCGTCGACATAGCGCTGAAGTGATTCTGTGTCGGTAATGATCTGCATGGCGGTGGCTTATAGCAGATCAGTCGCCCTCGCCAGCAGGAACGCGCGCGCAGGCGCTTGAACCGGCGGATCAACCTTGACAAGCGGGTTCATAGGGGCTTCGTTCCGGCGCGCCTTCTCCGATCCGTTCCAACAGATGGTTTTCCGCTGATGCACGCCTTTCGATCCCATACCTGTGGTGCCCTGCGCCGCGCCGACGTGAACACATCCGTCCGCCTTTCGGGCTGGATTCACCGCAAGCGTGACCATGGCAATCTGCTGTTCGTCGATCTGCGCGACCATTACGGCCTGACGCAATGTGTGGTCGAAGCGGATGAGGCGGGCTTTGCCGAGGTTGACCAGGCGCGCGCGGAGAGCGTGATCACGGTGACGGGCCGGGTCGTGCCGCGTGATGCGGAGGCCGTGAACCCGGACCTGCCGACCGGCGAGGTCGAGGTCCGGATCGAGAGCGTCGAAGTGCAGAGCAGCACCGGCGACCTGCCGATGCCGGTGTTCGGCGACCAGGAATATCCGGAAGACATCCGCCTGAAGTACCGCTTCCTCGATCTGCGCAGGGAGCGTATGCACCGCAACATCACCATGCGCTCGAAGATCATCTCGGCCATTCGTCGGCGGATGAACGACGAAGGCTTCATGGAGTTCCAGACCCCGATCCTGACGGCCTCCAGCCCCGAAGGCGCGCGTGACTTCCTGGTGCCCAGCCGTGTGCATCCGGGCCAGTTCTACGCCCTGCCGCAGGCACCGCAGCAGTTCAAGCAGTTGCTGATGATCTCCGGCTTCGATCGCTATTTCCAGATCGCCCCCTGCTTCCGCGACGAGGATGCGCGCGCCGACCGCAGCCCGGGCGAGTTCTACCAGCTCGACGTGGAGATGAGCTTCGTCACGCAGGAGGACGTGTTCCAGGCCATCGAGCCGGTGCTGGCCGGCACGTTCGAGGAATTCTCCGACTGGCCGGTGGTCGACAAGCCGTTCCCCCGGATTCCCTTCCGGGAGGCGATGCTGCGCTATGGCACCGACAAGCCTGATCTGCGCATCGCCGAAAGCATGGACATTCATGACGTGACGGAAGACTTCCGTGGCGGCGGCTTCGGTATCTTCGCACGCTCCATCGAGAAGGGCGCGGTCGTCCGGGCCATTCCGGCACCTGGGGCAGGGGGGCGTGCACGCTCCTTCTTCGATGGCATGAACGACTGGGCCCGTCGTGAAGGTGCGGCAGGTCTTGGCTACATCATCTTCGGCGAGGAAGGCCCCAAGGGACCGATTGCCAACAACCTGGATGCCGCGCGGGTGGAATCCATCCGCGCCGCCTGTGGTCTGAACGCAGGCGACGCCGTGTTCTTTGCCTGCGACCAGGCCACAGGTGCCGCCAACCTGGCTGGCAAGGCACGGGTCAAGCTGGCTGACCAGCTGGAACTGATCACCCGCAACCAGTACCGGTTCTGCTGGATCGTCGACTTCCCGCACTTCGAATGGAACGAGGACGAGAAGAAGATCGACTTCTCCCACAATCCCTTCTCCATGCCCCAGGGCGGGATGGAGGCGCTGGAGAGCATGGATCCGCTGGATATCCTTGCCTACCAGTACGACATCGTCTGCAACGGTATTGAGCTGTCGTCCGGTGCGATCCGGAACCATCGCCCTGACATCATGCTGAAGGCGTTCGAGGTCGCGGGCTATGCGGCGGAGGAAGTGGAAACCCAGTTTGCAGGCATGCTGAACGCGCTGCGCTATGGCGCGCCGCCCCATGGTGGCATTGCGCCGGGTATCGACCGTATCGTCATGCTGATCCTGGATGAGCCGAACCTGCGCGAGATCGTGGCGTTCCCGATGAACCAGCAGGCGCAGGACCTGCTGATGGGTGCCCCGGCCCCCGCCGACCCGAAGCAGTTGCGCGAACTGCACATCCGCACGGTCATGCCGAAGGTGGAGAAGAAGGAAGACTGAAGCCGTTCAGAGGTGCCTGCGGAAATCCATGCGCTGATGCAGGATCCGCAGGACTATCGCGTCACCATTCTCACGTCGGTTGAAGAATACGATGTGAGAACCTGACCGGATCGAGAGCAGGCCGGGTCTGATTTCATCGACCTTCTGAACGCCTGGATTGTCTCGTCTGAGGCTTGCAATGACTGTTTCCATTTCACCAAGGTAAGTGTTCCGCTGCTTTCTGCCCCACTGCCGCTGCGAGAACCGCCCGATCTCCTTTATGTCTTCCCGGGCCCTGACTGAAACAAGGACTTCAGCCAACGGGTTCCTGCTCCGCATCAAGTTCCCGCAGTATGTCCTTGATGTTCAGTTCGCTGACTTCGCCCCGTTCGGCTTGTTCCCAGCCGATGTCGATGGCCTCGCGCAGGCGGGCGAGCCTTGCTTCCTCGCTCATTTCCTGCTCGATCTGGCGGCGCAGGGCTTCGCGCACCACTTCGGAGGCATTGTTGTAGAGTCCGCTTGCCACCTTCTCGCGCACATAGTCGTTCAGCCGGTCGGTCAGTGAAACGTGCATGGGATGCTCCTCTGTCTCGACCCCCATTGTACAGGCTTTGACAATCCTTGTCTGCACGTCGCGCGTGTCGGACCTGCTTTCCGGGCAGGTGCCGCGCGCGATTTTCATGTATGCTCCAGCGCATGACTGACTTTGCCGCATCGCCACAGAATGCCGGATATTTCTCCCGTGAGCGGGTGGGATTCCTGTTCCTGAACGTGGGTCACTTCTTCGACCACATGTTCATGCTGATCTTTGCCACGGTGGCTGTGGCACTGGCCGGACAGGAAGGCATGTCTTACCGCGAACTGCTGGAACTGCTGACACCGGCACTGGTGATGTTCGGTGTCGGGTCGCTGCCTGCGGGCTGGCTGGCGGACCGCTGGTCGCGCGAAGGCATGATCGCGGTGTTCTTCATCGGCATCGGTGGGTCGTCCATCGCGACCGGCTTCGCCAACGAGAACTGGCAGATCATGCTTGGCCTCGGGGCCATCGGCACCTTCGCGGCCATCTATCATCCGGTCGGCATTGCCATGGTGGTCGAGGGGCAGGAGAAGGTCGGGCGCGCGCTGGGCATCAACGGGGTCTGGGGCAACATGGGTCTGGCCGCCGCGCCGCTGCTGACCGGTTGGCTGATCGCGATCTCGAGCTGGCGCGCGGCCTTCATCGTGCCCGGTATCGTGGCCATTCTGGTGGGTCTGGCCTACATCGCGTTCTGTCGGCAGGGGAGGGGCGTCGTTCGCGCGGCCAAGCGGACAGTACCCGATCCCGGTGACCACGATCTGACCCGCGCGGTGCTGATCCGTGTCGCGCTGGCCCTGACCCTGACGATCCTTTTCGGTGGCCTGATCTTTCATGCCTCCGCTGTCGTTCTGCCGAAACTGTTCTCGGAGCGTCTGGCCGACATCACCAGCGACATTGGTGCGGTGGGGACCTATGCCGCCATCGTGCTGGCCATTGCCTCCTTCGCGCAGATCGTTGTCGGGCACCTGCTGGACCGGTTTCCGGCGCGGCGCATCCTGTTCCTGATTGCCCTGTTCCAGATCCCGGCGCTGGCGCTGGTGGCCTCCATCTCCGGCATTCCCATCGTCCTGGCCTCGGTGCTGATGATGGCGCTGATCTTCGGCGAGATCCCGATCCATGACACCATTGTCACCCGCTATACCCGCGCCGCCTGGCGGGGTCGCGTGTTTGCGGTGAAGTTCGTGCTGGCCCTTCTGGTCGCTGCCGTGGTGCCGCGCCTGATCGGCTCCCTGCATGACAATTACGGGCTGGACGTGCTGTTCTACGTGCTCGCCGCCGCCGCCGCCGGTGTCGCGCTCTCGGCGCTGATCCTGCCCATTGCCCGCAAGGCCGCCTGACGCCGTTTCTGCCCGGTTCTCGACGCATTGAAACCGCATGAACGCGGCATTGTGACTCTTTCTTTTAAATAATTCCAAAGAGCATTGAAGACTCCGCCAGAGGCATTATGTTCATCGCATCGGGGCCGCGATGCCGCCCCTCTCAGATCCGAATGCAGGAGAATTTCGATGCGCGTACCAAGTGTTACCTTCAAGACCCGTGTCCGTGATGAAGCCGTTGGCGGCCCGAACCCGTTCCGTTGGCAGGACCGCACCAGTGACGAGATCTTCAATGGCCGCCGCGTCGTTGTCTTCGCGCTGCCGGGTGCCTTCACGCCGACCTGCAGCTCCACGCACCTGCCGGGTTACGAGGCCAATTTCGAGGCGCTGAAGGCCGAGGGCGTGGATGAGGTCATCTGCCTGTCCGTGAACGACGCTTTCGTCATGTTCCAGTGGGGCAGGAACCTGGGTGCGAAGAACGTCACCCTGCTGCCCGACGGCAATGCGGAGTTCACCGACAAGATGGGCATGCTGGTGAACAAGGGCAACCTGGGCTTCGGTGCCCGGTCCTGGCGCTACTCCATGCTGGTCGAGGACGGTGAGATCGTCGAGCAGTTCGTCGAAGACGGCAAGAGCGACCTCTGCGAGACTGACCCGTTCGAGGTCTCCGACGCCGACACCATGCTGGCCGCCGTCAAGGCCCGCAACGCCAAGGCCGCCTGATACAGGGCTGCCATTCTGAACGCCGGGAAGGCCCTGCCACGCAAGTGGCGGGGCCTTTTCGTTTCTTCCCCGATGGAATGCGCTATCCTTCCCGACCTGTTGGGGGAGACGGCAACATGCGTATCACGGGCGTCCGTAGCCATGTCCTGCGTTACGATCTCGATGAGGAACTGGGGTATTCGCAGCAGTACTACACGGCGCGTACGGCGCATCTGGTCGAGGTCTCGACCGACGAGGGGCTGACGGGTTGGGGCGAGTGCTTCGGTCCCGGCGCAATTGCGCTGGCCAACCGCACCATCTTGGAGCAGGTGCTGCAGCCCTTGGTGCTCGGACGCGACCCGCTGGCGCGGGAGGCGATCTGGCAACATTGCTACAACATGATGCGCGACCACGGGCAGAAGGGGATGCCGATACAGGCGCTCTCCGGTCTTGATATCGCGCTGTGGGACATTGCCGGACAGGCGGCGAACATGCCGCTCTACAGCCTGCTGGGTGGCCCGACGCGAACCCGGATTCCGGTCTATGGCTACGGCATGATGCTCCGCCGGGTGCCTGATCTGGCGGATGCGTTTCGCGAGGAGGCCGCATCCATCCGCGCCGCCGGGTTCGCAGCCACCAAGATGAAGGTCGGGCTCGGCGTCGCCGAGGACATCGCGCTGGCCACTGCGGTGAGGCAGGGCGTCGGTGACGGCTTCCGCTTCGCTGTCGACGCCAACCATTGCTACACCTTGCCTGATGCGCTGGCGGTCGGTCGCGCGCTGGATGACCTGGGGGCTTACTGGTTCGAGGAGCCGGTGGCGCCGGAGGACAGGGCGGGCTATGCCGAACTGCGCGCGAAACTGCGGACCACCATTGCCGGGGGTGAGGCCGAGTTCACCCGCTATGGCTGGCGCGACCTGCTGGCGGCGGGCTGTGTGGGGCTGGCCCAGCCGGAGGTCTGCGCGCTGGGTGGCATAACCGAATTCCAGAAGGTGCTGGCGCTCTGTCACAGCCAGTTCGTGCCGGTGATCAATCATGTCTGGGGCTCGGCCATCGCGGTCACCGCGAACATGCACCTGCTGGCGGCCATGCCCGACATGCCGGGCGGGCTGCATCCCTGGGAGCCGATGCTGGAATTCGACACCACGCCGAACCGGTTTCGCGATGACATGCTGTCGGAACCGCTGGACATTCAGGGCCAGGTGAAACGCAATGGTGGTCATGTGGACCTGCCACGCGGTCCGGGCCTGGGTGTCCGGCCTGATCCGGCCTTTCTGGACCACTATCGTATCGCATGACGGTTCCTGGGGAGGGACAAGAGCCAATGAAACCCTATGAAGGCATCCGGATCATTGATCCGACGCATGTACTGGCGGGGCCATTCTGCTGCTACCAGATGGCATGGTTCGGAGCCGAGGTGATCAAGGTCGAGGCGGTAGAGCCGCGCGACTTCATCCGCTACGCCAGTCCGGACGCGGAGCTGGCGGAGGCGGGACTGTCGGAGAGCTTCCTGGCGCAGAACGCCAACAAGAAGTCGGTAGTGCTGAACCTGAAGGACCGGCGCGGGCAGGACCTGTTCAAGCAGCTTGCCGCGACCTCGGACGCGATGGTGGAGAATTTCCAGCCCGGCACCATGGCCGGGCTCGGGCTTGGCTATGACGATATCCGGGCCATCAATCCTAAGCTGGTCTATTGCTCCCTCACCGGTTTCGGGCAGACCGGACCGCTGCGGGACGTGCCGGCCTATGACCATCTGGTGCAGGGCATCTCGGCCATGGCGTCGATGCAGAATGGCACCACCGATCCGGTGCGGGTCGGCTTTCCGGTCATCGACTATGTGGTCGGGCTGCTCGGCGCGTTCGCCCTGTCGACGGCGCTGTTCCAGGCGCGCGCCAGCGGGCAGGGACAGTATGTCGATGTCTCCATGCTCGACTCGGCACTGATCATCATGGCGCCGGTGGTGCAGCAATGGCTGACCAGCCAGCGGATTCCGCAGTCGACCGGACGTCGCGCGTTTTCGGGAAGTCCCTTCTCGGGCATGTTCGAGACGGCGGACGGGATATTGGTCACTGCGGCAAACACGCAGGTCCAGGCGGCCTCCGTGCTGCGCGTGATCGGTCGGGAAGATCTGATCGACGACCCGGATGTCCTGAACTGGCACGGGCGACCGGAGGTTTCCGACCGTGTGCAGCCGATCCTGTTCGAGGCCTTCGCGACCCGAACCGCGCTGGAGTGGGAGGCGCTGCTGGCTTCCGCCTCCGTTCCCGCCGGAAAGCTGCGCGATGTCCCGGAGATCATGGCGCATCCGCATGTGCAGGAACGGGGTCTGCTGCACACGATCCCCGACGTGCCGGGCATCGGGCGCCCCATCGAGGTGATGGGACCGGGTTTCCGCATGGCCGATCCTGAGTCCATGATCCGGAACCCGAGCCCGCCACCGCGCAAGGGGGCCGACACCCGCCACTACCTGCGCGAAGTCGGCCTGAGCGATGCCGATATCAATGGTCTGGTGGCCGACGGAGTGACACTGGTCGCCGAGTGATCGGTCGCCGGGGATGAGACTTTGTTAACCCTGTTGCTGCACCTTGGTTGCCGTCTCAAATCCGGGTGGCGGTGGCGTGAAACATCAAGCGGCGAAGGTGGTGTCGAAGAACCTGCAGCGGGCGAACGGCCTGATGGCGCGCGGGCGTCCCGATCAGGCACTGCAGGTCTTCGAACAGGCACGGCGAACAGCGCCGGGTGTCTTCGAAGTCCATTTCGGCCTCGCCCGGGCGCGGCAGGCCCTGGGCGACGCGTCAGGTGCCGTTGATGCGTTCGGCACCGCGCTGGACCACGCGCCGGCTGGCGATCCCCGGGCACTGCTGGCGCTGGGACAGCTTGCCCGTGACCTGAAGGCGGCGGAGCAGGCGGTGGGGTTCTTCCGCGCGGCTGCGCTGGCCACGCCGGGCAGTGCCGACGCCCAGACCGGTCTCGCCCATGCATTGCGGGATCTCGGACGGCAGGAGGACGCGGTCGAACTGTTGCAGTCGGCCCTGCGCCTGTCGCCGGAGCAGAGCGCCCTGTGGACGGCACTGGGTGCCGTGATGGCCGATCTGGAGGATCACGCCAACGCTGAGACATTCCTGCGTGAGGGGCTGCGGCTGGACCCGAAGAATGGTGCAGCGGCGGGTAATCTGGCCGAGGTCCTGTTCGCCATGGGACGGGCCGACGAAGCGGCTGAAACATATGAACTGGCGATGCGGCTGCGCCCCGATGATGCAGCGCTGCGTTTCAATCACGCACTATTCGCGCTGGGCACGGGCGACCTGGAAACCGGCTGGCGCGACTACGAGGCCCGCCTGGACAGGAGCTATCCGGGTTTCATCCGGCGCGATCTGAAACAGAAGCGCTGGGACGGGCGGGAACTGCCGTCAGGCCGCCTTCTGGTGCTGGCGGAGCAGGGGGTGGGCGACGAGCTACATTTCCTGCACTGCATCCGGGACACGGCGGAGCAGGTCCGAGAGCTCTGGTGGGAATGCGATCCCCGCCTGCTGGACCTTTGTGCGCGGTCGTTCCCCGACGTGACCTTCGTGCCCTGGCAGGGATCGGACCGGCCGGGGTTTCATCGCGGCTATGGCTGGCTGTCGGATGCGCCGCGCTTCGATGCCGTGATCGAGGCTGGCAGCCTGCAGACGCTGTTCCGGCGTGAGCTTGAAACATTCCCGGCGCAGCCCCCGTTGCTCAGGCCGCAAGCCGTGCCGCGAGCTTCGGATGGCAGGCTGCGGGTCGGCATCAGCTGGACCAGCATCCATCGCAATCGTCTGCGTGACCGCGGCTATGTCCCGCTGGAGCACTGGGGGCCGCTGTTCGCGCTGCCCGGTGTGGAATGGGTCAACCTGCAATATGGCGAGGTCGCGCAGGAGATCACTGCGGCGGAGCAGCAGTTCGGTATCGGGATCAGTCAGGTTGCCGGACTGGATCTGAAGGACGACTTCGATGGCACCGCATCGCTGATCGCGACCTGTGATCTGGTCATTGCGCCCACCAACACCGTGCGCCAGCTCGCGGCTTCCATCGGCGTGCCGTCACTGGTGTTCTCGCGTCTGCCCTACGAATTCGCACTGGGACAGGCGGTCAATCCGTTCTTCGCCAACATGCAGGATTTTGTCCGTCTGCCGGATCTGGACTGGACCCGTTGCGTGACAGAGGTCGCAAGCCATGTCCGGGATCTCGCGGAACGTTACACGGCGGCCTGATACGCGCGTACCTTGCGCGCCAGCTTCTCCAGGTAGCGGTCGTTCAGGCCAAGTTCCTGCAAGTGCGCAAGTGTCTGAAACAGATAGTCGGAGCAGGGACCAAGCCAGCCCTCCGCCCGCGCGATGCTGAAGGCCACCTTGTCGAGATCGGTCTCGCCGCAATAGCGCGGACTCTTGCGGTTGATCACGAAGGTCGCGGCCCGCACCGGCCCCTGATCGGTATGTGCCCGCACGATGGTGGCGCGATAGGCGTCCGAGATCATCTCCCGCCGCCACAGGATGCCCAGCTCGTCTCGCGCCTTCTCCGGTGCCACGCGAAATGCCATGCCGGCACATGAACCACCCCTGTCGAGGCCGAGCACCCGGCCCGGCTGTTCCGGTGATCCGCGCCCCAGTGGTGTCTCAAGGCAGAACCGGCGGTGCAGGCCGTGAATTCGGGCGATGCGCTTCTCCTCGAAATGAAATGCAGGGTTCCAGATCAGGGAGCCATAGCCGAAGACCCAGATGTCCTCCTCCGGCGCGAAGCGGGCCATCGTCCGGTCACGTGATGCCTCCCGATCCGCGTCCGACATGCGCGTCAGCAGACCACGGCGTTCCGCATCCAGCATGAATTCCTCCAGCGCGCCGGTTGCTATGTTCTCGCGGGTCAGCGTCGGGTGGCTCATGCATCCTCCCCGGCCGGGACGCAGTGGCTTTCGCGGATGAACAGCGACAGCAGGGCCCCCAGCCCGGCGCAGACCGGCAGCACCAGCAGCGCGACCTGATAGTCGGCGACGGAATAGACCGGAATGCTGGTCTGTGCCGAGACCGCGCCGTCCCAGGAGAGGTCGAGCACGATGCCGACGGCAGGCTGCAACAGGGCACCGCCGCCAACGAACATGCCGTTGACGAAGCCGGTCACCGCACCGC
Organism: Minwuia thermotolerans; assembly: GCA_021604565.1. GTDB lineage: Bacteria > Pseudomonadota > Alphaproteobacteria > Minwuiales > Minwuiaceae > Minwuia > Minwuia thermotolerans_A. The sequence continues at coordinate 66,253 of BQJF01000008.1, forward strand.
CGATGGAGGGTGGCGACAGTTCCCGCGCCGCTGCCAGACAGACAATCATCGACCCGCCGAACAGGCCGACCAGGAAGATCATGATCTGGCGCTGCAGCAGCGTCGGTTCGAACCCGTAGAGCATCACCACCCAGAGCAGCAGCGAGAAGAACGCGGCGTTCATCAGCGGCAGCTTGCGTCGCCGGAAGAAGTCCGAGAGGAAGCCGCCGAGCGGGCCGCCGAAGGCAAAGCCCACGGTCATGAGAGACGTGGAGAAGCCTGCGACTTCGCGATCCACGCCATGCATCAGCATGATGTGCGGCACACCCCACAGCAGGCCATAGGACAGGAAGGGACCGGAGAGCAGCAGGCCATAGAAGCCGAGCACCCAGTTCTGTCGGCGCGACATGGCCTGTTTCAGGGATACGCCAAGGCTCTGGGTGCCGGTACGTTCGACGCGTTGTCCGTCCGGTCGGTCGCGCACCAGCAGCCAGATCAGCAGCGCCAGCACGGCGCCCCAGATCCCGCTGGTCAGCATCGGATCGCGCCAGCCGTACTGGTCGATCAGCCCACCCAGCGGTCCCTGCGCCAGGAAGCCGCCGAGCATGGCGTAGCCCATGGTCAGACCGGAAAACAGGCCAAAGCGGCTGGGCGGATGCCAGGCAGAGGCAATGGTCAGGGCAGAGATGAAACCAACGGCGGACCCGGCCCCCACCAGGAAACGCCCGGCGTAGGCAACCCAGATGTTCGGTGAAAGCGCGAAGGCGATGACCCCGATGCCGACCAGGGCCATGCCGCCCGCCATCAGGATGCGCGGTCCCCAGCGGTCCAGCAGCAGTCCGACCGGCAGTTGCAGCAGGGCATAGACGTAGAGATACAGCGCGGCGAGGTTGCCGGTGACCGCAGCTCCGACATCGAATGCGGCCATCAGCGGATCGACCATCACCGAAGGCGCGGCCCTCTGGAAGAAGGCGTAGAAGAAGCAGTTCGCCGCCAGAAACCAGACGATCCAGGCCCTCAGGCCCCCGATCGCATGGATGCGGGTGACGGTGCTTGTCAGAGTGGCGGTCATGCGGCGGCTCGCTGGTCCAGGGCGAAGGCCTCCGCCAGCAGTTCGTAGGACCGGACCCGCGCCGCGAAATCATGGCTGATGGTCACGACGACCAGTTCCTCGACACCATAGAGTTCGGCCAGCCGCTCCAGTTCCGCCTTGACCTTGTCCGGCGGCCCGGAGACGGAGCGGTCTCGATTGGCCTCGACGATGGCATGGTCATGCGGGCTGTAGGGGTACGCATCCGCTTCCTCCGGCGTTGGAAACGGTCCCCATTCCCCCTTCATCAGGCGCAGCAGCCAGAGGTCACGTGACTTGATCAGGTAGTCGGCCTGTTCCTGGGTTTCGGCGCAGAGCGCGAAGACGCCGATCGTGCCTTCCGGCTTCGGACAGTAGGCGGAGGGCCTGAAATGCTGGCGATAGGCCTGCATGATCCTGTCGCCGCCCTGGGTATTGATGAAATGGGCGAAGGAGAAGGGCAGGCCGAAATGCGCCGCATAGGTCGCACTGTCCGCCGATGAGCCAAGCATCCATACCTGCGGCGCGCTCGGGCCGAGGGGCTGGGCCTTGATGGCGGCGAAGGGGTGATCATCCTCCAGCGCGTCATTCATGAAGCCGATGACGTCGAGCACCTGCCGCGGGTAATAGTCGATGGAGGCCTTGCCCGGGCCTGCCTGCAACGCGCGGGCGGTGTGGCCATCGCTGCCCGGTGCCCGACCGACCCCCAGGTCGATGCGGCCGGGATACAGCGTCTCCAGCATCCTGAAGGTCTCCGCCACCTTCAGCGCGGAATAGTGACTGAGCATGACACCGCCTGAGCCGACTCGCAGATGCTGCGTCGCCCCGGCAATGTGCCCGATCAGGATCTCCGGCGCGGCACCGGCGAGTCCGCCGGAGGCATGATGCTCCGCCAGCCAGTAGCGGTGATAGCCCAGCCTGTCGCAGGCCTGCGCCAGCGCGATGGACTCCCGGATGGCGTCGGCAGGCGTCGCACCTGCCCGGATGGGACTCTGGTCAAGGACACTCAGGCGCACGGGCAGGGCCTGCGAGCGTGGTTGCGTTCAGTCTGCTGTTTGCTCATGGTTCCCCGAGATAGCGCGCAGGAGAAACCTATGGAAGACCCGAGAATTGCAATGGTGCTCCGCTTCTGGTTCGAGGAACTGGCACCGGAACAGCACTGGAAGCGCGACAGTGCTGTGGATGCGGTCATTGCCGAGCGTTTCGGTGACCTGAACGGGCAAGCCGCGCGCGGGGAATGCGACGGCTGGCAGGGCAGCAGCGACGGCGCGCTGGCGCTGGTCATCACGCTGGACCAGTTCAGCCGCAACCTGTTTCGCGACAGCCCCGATGCCTGGGCCAACGACCCGAAGGCACTTGCCATTGCGACCGCTGCCATCGATGCAGGTTTCGATCAGCAGCAGCCGGAAATGCGCCGCTTGTTCTTCTATCTGCCGTTCGAGCATTCGGAAGTGCTGGCGGATCAGGAACGCTGCATGGCGCTGTTCAGTGGCCTTGATCTGCCGGAATCCCATGTCGCGGCCGTCCACCGTCATCACGAGATCATCGAACGCTTCGGTCGCTTTCCGCACCGCAATGCCGTTCTGGGGCGGGAAAGCACTGCGGAGGAGATCGCCTTCCTGAAGGAGCCGAACAGCGCGTTCTGAGGCACCGACCCATGCTGCAACTTGCCGTCGTCATTGTCAGCGCGTTCATGGTGTCGGCGATACCGGCTGCCGCAGGCGGCAATGCGCCCGGTCCCGGCTGGCAGGTCAGTGAGACGAGCTATCACTGCGCGGACGGCAGTGCCGTCTCACTGACATACCTGTTCGATGACCAGAGACCGGCTCTGGCGGTCATGGGTTTCCGGGGGCGGCAGGTGGCGATGCGGCAGGTGCGCAGTGGTTCCGGCTTGCGGTTCGCGGCACTGGATGAACAGGCCGGGTTGCGCTGGCATGTGAAGGGGGCGGTGGGGTTCGTGTCGATGCTGGCCGCCGATCACACAGCAACGGCGCAGGTTCTGGCCCGTAATTGCCGGGAGACGCAGCGCCGCGCATACCATCTGCCACGCTGATCCGCTTCCCCCTGGAGGCCCGCTGGGCCACCATGGCTCACCAACATCTGGGGAGGTGGACCGATGAGTGCGATTGCAGACGAACATCCGGAAGAACTGCGGCAGGTGGTGGACGGCCTGATCGCCTTCGCCGACAAGGAGATCCTGCCGCGCCACGCTGCGAACCGTGACCTGTTCGAGGACGGGCGGCGCATCTACACGGAAGACGGGCGCATGTCGCCACCGGTGGTCGATCTGATCCGGGAAGTGCGGAAGGCGGCCTCGAAGGCCGGCTATTACCAGATGTGCGTGCCGGAGGCGCTGGGCGGTGGCGGGTTGGGCAACGAGGCCTATTTCGCCGGCTGGCAGGCCCTGTTCCATCATTGCGGGCCGCAGAACTGGCTGATGCTCTACGCGATCAGTCACTGGGCGTTCGGGCCGAGCCGCCTGTTGGAGAAGGTTACCGACCGCGCACGGGACGAGATCCTGGAACCGCTGATGTCGGGCGAGAAGGGCATGTGCTTCGGCTTGTCGGAGCCGGGAGCAGGCTCCGATGCCACCATGATCAGGACGCGTGCGGTTCCGGACGGCGACGGCTGGGTGATCGAGGGGCGGAAGATCTGGACCACCAATTCCCCCATCGCCGACTACTGCATCCTGTTCGCCGTCACGGACCCGGAGCGAGCGGCACAGAAGAAGGGCGGCATCTCCGCCTTCCTGGTGCCGACCGACGCGCCGGGCTTCGAGGTGCAGCGCATCGTCAAGATGTTCGGCCATATCGGCGGCGACGAGGCGGAACTGCGATTCGAGGGGTTGCGGGTGGAACCCTGGCAACTGGTGGGCGACCTGCATCAGGGCTTTGCCATGGCGCTCTACGGGGTGTCGCTGGGGCGGATCTACAATTCGGCCCGTGCAGTTGGGCTGGGGCGCTGGTCGCTGGAACTGGCGTTGGAGTATGCCAAGGCGCGGGAGGCGTTCGGCAAACCCATCGCGGAATATCAGGGGGTCACGTTCCCGCTGGCGTCATCAGCGATGGAACTGCATGCCGCGCATCTGATGGGCATGAATGCGACGCGGCTGCTGGATCAGGGACAGGCGGCGATCAAGGAACTGTCCATGACCAAGGCCTACGCCGTCGAGATCGGGGTGCGTGCCGTGGATCGCGCCATGCAGACATTCGGGGCCATGGGCTTCACCAACGAGGTTGGCCTGACCGAGGCCTGGCAGGCGTTGAGGGTGATCAATGTCGCCGACGGAACCAACGAAATCCTGCGTCGGACCGTCATTCAGCGGCTGCTGAAAGGCGACATTGACCTGTAACAATTCGTTAACCCTCGGCCCGGTCGGCGGCGCGACGGCGCCAGCGGCGGATCATGGACAGGCTGCGGGGCTGACTGGCGTCGGCGGCGCGTTCTGCCTGCTGCACATCGGTGTGGCTCGGGACATAGCCAGCCTGCCGGGTTGCGTTCATGTAGGAATTGCCGAGAATGCTGAGCATGATGCTGTCTCCTTGGGTTTGTGTGTGAAGCGGTATCTGGTTCACGGACACACATAAAACCAGTCAGCGAAATTTCCTGACTGTAAGGTGGAGTTACAGATGGACTGGTCTGACATGCCGCCGCTGGCAACCTTGCGGTCCTTCGAGGCGGCGGCCCGGCACCTGAACTTCACGGCTGCGGGCAGGGAGATGAACGTGACCCACGCCGCCGTCAGTCAGCAGGTGCGCAGACTGGAGGAGCGTCTGGGGGTCAGCCTGATGGTACGCGAGGGCCGGGGACTTGCCCTGACCGACGATGGTGCACGGCTGGCCTGGCAGCTTTCGGACGGCTTCGGCACGTTGCAACAGGCCATCGCGGCCTTTACCGACAACGAGACGATGCGCGCCCTGAAGGTCACCGTCACACCGATCTTCGCGACCAGTTGGCTGATGCCGAGAATCGCGGATTTCCGGGCTTCCTACCCGGATATCGAGCTGATGCTGAACCCGACTTTCGAACTGATGGACCTGCGTCGAGACAACTATGACCTGGCCATTCGCTACGGCCTCGGTCGCTGGCCGCGACTGGAGAGCGAGCCGCTGATCCCGTCGTCATTCGTCGTGGTGGCTGCAACCTCCCTGGTCGGCAACCGGCGTATCCTGGAACCGTCCGATGCGGCGGACCTGCCTTGGCTGCAGGAACTCGGAACCGACGAACTGAAGATCTGGATGGAGCGCCGCGGGGTGGTGGTGCCGCGCAAGAAGAACATCACGCACCTGCCCGGCTACATGATCATGTCAGCCCTGCGCGACGGACAGGGCGTTGCCTGCACCGCGCGGGTGTTCGTTGAGGAGGACATCCAGGAAGGCCGCCTCACCGTCCTGTTCGAGGATGAGGAGGGCGACGAACTGAACCCCGCCGCCTATCACATGGTCTGGCAACCCGGCCCCATGCGTGCACCCCTGAAAGCCTTCGTCACCTGGCTGAAGCAGGTGGCGAAGGCCGATCCGGGGGCGTAGGATCGTTGTATGAATCAGCACGACAGGCACATGGTGGGCACTGCCGGATCCGAAGACGCACTGCTCGGTATCGGGCTCTATGCGATCCCGGAGGCAGCAAGACTGCTCCAGACGTCCAGCCAGCGACTTCGGAGGTGGCTGGCGGGGTATGGCGCTGTCGGGCCCAATGGCGACCGACAGTATCCCGGCCTCTGGGAAAGTGATGTGGTCCTTGACGATGGCGCGCGTTTCCTGAGTTTTCGTGACCTGATGGAAATGCGCGTGGCGACCCGGTTTGCAGTTGCAGGTGTCCGTCTGGACACGCTGCGCAAGTGCCATGATCGTGCGACACAGGTCCTGGGTACGGATCGACCGTTTTCGGATGAGCGTTTCAGCACGGATGGACGGACAATTTTCCTGGAAGAGCCTGATGTCGATGAAGACACTGCGTTGCTCGACCTCTTGAGTGGACAATGGATATTCAGGCGCTTTCTGGCGCCGACTTTCGTGGATGTCGAGCACCATCAGGGGCGTCCTGTCCGTTGGTGGGCGCTGGACAGGAAGCGGTCCGTGATCCTGGATCCGGCCCGGTCATTCGGACAACCTATCGTGGTTGACTCCGGTGTCCCGACGGCGGTTCTGGCTGAAGCTGCCACAGTCGAAGGATCGGTGCGCCGGGCAGCGAAACTTTATGAGGTTGCGGAGCACGAGGTCCGCGACGCGGTCTTGTTCGAGGAGCGAATGGCGGCTTGAAGCTGTTCTTCGATAACAATATTTCACCGAAGATCGCGCGCGCGTTTGCAGCCTTGCTGGACCAGTCTGATCAGTCCGTGGCGCTGCGGGAACGATTCGATACGCGTGTAACCGACGTCGAGTGGATCAACACACTCGGCAATGATCGCGGATGGGTCGTGATCTCCGGTGACAAGCGGATCCTCAAGAATGGCGCGGAGCGGGAGGCCTTCCGGCGCGCGAGGATGGTCGGCTTCTTTCTCGAGCCGGCCGTTCAGAAGGCAGGCGTCTTCGGGCAGGCGGCGCGCCTCATCACCGTGTTTCCGCATATCGAGAAGCAGGTTGAACTGGTGCAGCCCCCAGCCGCATTTCTGGTTCCGATAAAGGGTAACCGACTGAAACAGTTAAGATTCTAAACTGCTTCAGTCGGTAATCTGCATTCGGCAAGATCGTCTGTCAAAGCCCGCGGGCGATGATTTCCTTCATGATCTCGTTGGTGCCGGCATAGATGCGCTGGACGCGGGCGTCGGCGTACATGCGGGCGATGGGATATTCCCACATGAAGCCATAGCCGCCGTGCAGTTGCAGGCACTCGTCGATCACCTTGTTCTGCATGTCGGAGGTCCAGAGCTTGGCCATCGACGCGGTTTCGGCGTCCAGTTCGTTGACCAGTACCTTCGACAGGCACTCGTCGACGAAGGTGCGGGCGACCTGGGTGATGGTCTTCATTTCCGCCAGCTTGAAGCGGGTATTCTGGAATTCGAGCAGCGGCTGGCCGAAAGCCTTGCGTTCCTTGCAGTATTCCACCGTCATCTCGACGGCGGCTTCCATGGCGGCGGCGGCGCTGATGGCCACCTGGATGCGTTCCCACGCCAGTTCCTGCATCAGGTAGACGAAGCCCTTGCCCTCGTCCCCCAGGACCCGGTCAGCGGGAATGCGCACGTTGTCGAAGAACAGTTCCGACGTGTCCTGCGCCTTCAGGCCCAGCTTCTTCAGGCGGCGGCCCTTCTCGAAGCCCTCGTCACCCCGTTCGACCATCACCAGAGAGGTGCCCTTGGCCCCTTTTTCCGGATCCGTCTTGGCGACAACGATGACGACATCGGCATTCCAGCCATTGGTGATGAAGGTCTTCTGGCCATTGACGACAATCTCGTTGCCGTCCTTCAGCGCCGTTGTCTTCACACCCTGAAGGTCCGACCCCGTGCCGGGTTCCGACATGGCAATGGCACCGACCATTTCGCCGCTGGCCATCTTCGGCAAGTACTTCCGCTTCTGCTCCTCGGAACCATAGCGGTTGATGTAGGGGGCCACGATCTCGTTGTGCAGGCCAAAGCCAAGGCCGGTCAGGTTCAGCCGCTGCGTTTCCTCCATCAGGATCGCGCTGTAGAGCTTGTCGGCCTCCGAACCACCATATTCCTCCGGCATCGACATGCAGAGGAATCCCAGCTCACCGGCGCGGGTCCAGGCATCCCGATCAACGTAGCCCTGATTCTCCCACTTCTCGTGGTGGGGCGCCATTTCCTCTTCCAGAAACTTGCGGACAGTGCGACGGAAGATCTCGTGATCCTCGCTGAAGATCTCGCGCTGCAAACCCATGGCTCCAAGCCCTCCCCGGCTTCAGACAATTGAACAGGGATCGGTTATAGCGCGGTGCTCGCGTCAGTGACCAGCAGTCATCGCGGACTTCTGGATCTCCCGGATCATCTTCAGCGTATCGGCGAGGGGGCTGTCGGGATCCCAGCTTGGCACAGACGGTTCGGTACTGACCGTTTCGGTGCTCGTCGGTTCAGGCCGGGCGGCGGTCACGACACGGGTGATCTCGGAGACCAGCAGCGTCACGTCATAGGGCTTCAGGACCACGCCATCCATGCCGGCGGCGTGGAACGCCTCCCGATGTTGCGGCGAGTCGTGGCCGGTGACGCCCAGAATGGGGAGCCGCGACCCGGCTGCTTCTGCGGCGCGGATTTCCCGTGTCGCGGCAACGCCGTCCAGTTCCGGCATCTGGATGTCCATCAGCACCAGATCGATCGTGCCCGACAAGGCGCGCGCCACGGCGGAACGGCCATTGTCGACCGTGATCACTTCGTGCCCCAGCTTGCGCATCACGGCCTCCAGCAGGGCGCGATTGATCAGATGATCGTCGGCAACAAGCACCCGCAGGCCTGCAACCGTTTCATCACCTGCCGTCGGGTCACAGACAGCGTCTTCGATCTCCGCTTCACATTCGGGCAGTGCGATCTGCAGGCTGAAGGTGGAGCCGATGCCGGGCTGACTGGTCACCGTAATGTCGCCGTTCATCTGCCGCGCAAGCTGCCGGGAGATCGCCAGCCCGAGCCCCGCGCCGGATTCCGAATGGAGACGGCGGCGCTTCCAGGGCTGGAAAAGATCCTGGACCATCGCGGGTTCCATGCCGCAGCCGGTGTCCGTGACGACGAACCGCAGACCGATGCGATCACCCTGGTCGTGCGCTGACATCTGGACACTGACCTGACCACCGGAGGTGAACTTGATCGCGTTGCCGATCAGGTTGAGCAGGATCTGGCAGATGCGTGCCCGGTCGCCACGCAGGGTGCGGTTGCATCGCTCCCCGAAGCGGGCTTCGAAGCGCAGGCACTTGTCGGCAGCCTGCGGCCCCATCACCCTGCCGACATGTTCCAGCAGTTCGACCGGAGAGAATGGCGCCTCCACCATCCGGAACCTGCCGGCTTCCATGCGTGACAGGTCGAGCATGTCGACGGAGAGGTTGCGCAGGCCATCAGCACAGGCGCGGATGGTGTCCACCTGCCTGCGCTGTTCCCGGTCAAGCTGGCTCGTCAGCAGCAGTTCGGTCACGCCGAGCAGTCCGTTCAGGCTGTTGCGCATCTCGTGACTGACTGCAGCGAGCAGATCAGGGCGGGCGAGGCTGGGGCTGCGCGCCGACATGTCATTCACGATGTTTCGCTCCGGTCCGTTGCAACCGGCGCAGCTTGCACGATCAGCGTTAACGAAGCATTTCCGCGGCAATCAGGCCCGTGGCCGGGATGCCCGCCGGATCGTGTGGCTCAACAGGATCACGGGCACGACACCGGCCAGAACGATGGCAAGGGCACCGGGCGTGGCCTCCGCGAAACGCTCATCGACCGCATACTGGTGTGTCACCGTGGCCAGGGTCTCGAAGTTGAACGGGCGCAGCGCCAGGGTCATCGGCAGTTCCTTCAGCGTATCGACGAAGACCAGCAGGGCTGCGGTCAGGCTGCTTGCGCGCAGCAGCGGCCAGTGAATGCGCCGCACCAGGTCAAGCGGGCCCGAGCCAAGCAGGCGGGCGGCATCGTCGAGGGAACGGGGCACCCGCTCGAACCCCGCCTCGGTTGCGCCGAATCCCAGCGCCAGAAACCGCACGGTGCAGCCGAACAGCAGCGCGATCAGAGTGCCGGAGAGCAGCAGACCACTCGACAGCCCGAACGACGCGAACAGCCAGGCATCCAGCGCGTTGTCGAAGGCGGCGAAGGGGGCAAGGATGCCTATGGCCAGCACGGAACCGGGGATCGCGTAGCCCATGCTGGCCAGACGTGTACCCAGCCGCAGCAGCGGCGCGCCGCTCATGCGCCCGGCATAGGCCAGCCAGAGGGAAAGCACGGTCACGACCACGGCAGCGAGGCCGGCGAGTTCCAGCGAGTTGAGCAGCGCCGATGCCAGATCCCCCGTGAACAGGGCATCGATGCGATACCAGGACGATCCGACCAGCAGGCCGAAGGGCAGCAGGAAACCCAGCACGACGGGAAGGGCACAGAGCAGGGTCGCGGACCATGCTGCGACGCCATGCAACTGTTCGCGCGCCTGCGCGGGTCGGGTTGATCGGGCGTCGGTGAACCGGCGATCGGCCCGCGCGCGGCGTTCCGCCAGCAGCAGGATCGCAACCGCCGCCACCAGCATCAGCGCGAGACCGGACGCACCCTCCAGGCTGCCCATGTTGATCCAGACGTGGAAGATGCCGGTCGAGAACACGGGTACAGCGAAGAAGTCGACGGTGCCGTATTCGTTCAGTGTCTCCATCAGCGCCAGCGCGACACCGACGACGATGGCGGGTCGTGCCATGGGCAGGGCCACGCGCCAGAAGGCTGCGCTGGCGGACAGCCCCTGCATACGCGCGGCCTCCACGGCGGCGCGGGACTGGGCCAGGAACGCGGTACGGGTCAGCAGATAGACGTAGGGATACAGCACCAGCGTGATGATGATGATGGCACCGGGCAGGCTTCTGATCTCCGGAAAGCTGTAGTCGGCGGCATTGCGCCAGCCGAACAGCTCGCGCAGCGTGCTCTGGACCGGACCGGCATAATCCAGCAGATCCGTATAGACGAAGGCGACGATGTAGGACGGTGCTGCCAGCGGCATCATCAGCGCCCACTCCAGTGTCCGGCGCAGCGGGAAGTCATGTGCCGCAACCAGCCAGGCTGCTCCGACACCGATCAGGGTCACGCCGGTTCCCACGCCCAGGGCCAGCAGGCTGGTGGTGATGGTGTAGTTGCCCAGCACCGTTCGGGTCAGATGGGGCCAGATGCCCGGTTCCACCGACAGCGCGAACCAGACAAGCGCGCCGACCGGTAACGCAACAAGCCCCGTCGCGAGTATCGCGACGAGGCCTATTACGAGGTAGCTTCTGTCATGACCGCGACGAACGGGCGTCGGCGGCGCAACCGCAAGTGTCATGCGGTCACGATGGCAGATGATGCATCAGCTGGAAAGACCGGCGCGGTCCACCATCTGGGCGGCGGCACGGCGCTGGGCCGCGACATCGGCCAGGCTGACCGGATCTTCCTTGAACTCACCGAAGACGGCGATGACCGGAGCGGTTGATACGCCGGCCACGACCGGGAATTCGAAGTTCTGGGCGGCGTAGATTTCCTGCGCGCGCGGGCTGGTCAGATACTCGATCAGCTTCACGCCGTTCTCCGGGTGCTTGGCATGCTTGGTGACGCCTGCGCCGGTGATGTTCATGTGCGCGCCACGGTCACCCTGGTTCGGGAACACGGGACGCACGGCCTCGGCAGCCGGGCGCTGTTCCGGGTCGGAAAGCATGATGCCGTAGTAGTAGGTGTTGCCGATGGCGATATCGCACTCGCCCTGGGCGACAGCCTTGATCTGTGCGCGGTCGTTGCCCTGCGGCTTGCGCGCCAGGTTGGCCTTCACACCCTCCAGCCAGGTTTCCGTCCAGGCTTCGCCATGGGACGCGATCATGGAGGAGATCAGGTCGATCATGTAGGGGTGAGTGAACTGCCGGGCGCAGATCTTGCCCTTCCATTCCGCGTCGGCCAGACCTTCGTAGGTCAGGCCGCGATCAGCGGCAATGCGCTCACGGCTGGCATAGAGCACACGGCCGCGCTTGGTGATTGCGAACCAGCGATTCTCGGGGTCCTGGAAATTCGCCGGAACGGCGTCCTCCAGCTTCGGCGAGGTCACGGAGCGCAGCACATCAGCATCGACCAGGTCGGCCAGACGACCGGCGTTGGCGGTGATCACCACATCGGCAGGCGTGTTGCGGCCTTCGGCAACAAGACGCTCCAGCAGGCCCTTGTTCGCGTAGACCATGTTCACGGCAATACCGGTGTCGGCGGTGAAGGCGTCGATCAGCGGCTGCATCAGGTGTGGCTGGCGGTAGGAGTACAGGTTGACCTCCTCCGCCGCCTGCGCGGCACCTGCGGTGAGGCCGCAAAGCATGGCGGCACCGGTTGCGAGGCGCGTGATGGATCCAAAGACTGACATGGCAGGCGAGTCCCTTTTTTTCAGAATGAGTTGCAAGATCAATAACAGCGGAAATTCGGGTCTGCAACACTATTGATAATCATTTGCAGTGCAGCAATTCGCGAGCCGGCCGCTGACCCGCTGCGCGCGTGGACGCCCATGCGTCTGTTTGGGATTGCCGCAGGGGCAGGACTGCGTAAGCTCCCGCGCATGACAACTGCCTCACCTCCGGTTGAAGAGAACGCGGCCTCGCGTTCCTTCAGTCTCATGATCTTCGTGCTGCTGATTCTGGTCTGGGGCCTGCTCTGGCCCTTCATGAAGATCGCCGTGGCGGAGATGTCGGTCCTCAGCTTCCGGGCCATCAGCTCGGTGCTGGCCGCGATCACCATGCTGATCGTCACGCGGATCGCCGGTCACAGCCTGCGCGTCCCCCGTGACCACTGGGTTCCCCTGATCATTGCCGGATTGTTCAATGTCGGGGCCTGGCTCTACCTGTCGGCGGTGGGAGTCACCATGATCGAGGCCGGTCGCGCCTCGCTGATCGCCTATACCATGCCGGTGTGGGCCTTCCTGATGGGCATTCCGCTGCTGGGGGAGAAGATCACGCGCTGGCGCGTTCTCGGTCTTGTCCTGGCGATGGCGGGGCTGGCGGTGCTGATGGGCGACGAGGCCAAGCGACTGGGGGAGGCGCCCTTCGGCGCCCTGGTCATGGTGGCGGCATCGCTCTGCTTTGCCTTCGGAACGGTCTGGCAGAAGTACAATACCTGGCGCGTGCCGCATCTGACGGTGATGAGCTGGCAGATGGTGGTGGGTGCGGCACCGATCACGGTGCTGGCCATACCTGACCTGCTGGTCCTGCAACCGGTCTCCTGGCAGGCGACGGCGGCAACCCTCTATGCCGGACTGATCGCTCAGGTCTTCGGTGTCGCCGCCTATCTCTGGCTGGTGAAGCGCCTGCCGGTGAAGACGGCGTCGCTGTCTGTCATGCTGGTGCCGCTGGTCGGGCTCGGATCATCGGCGATCCTGCTGGGTGAATCGCTCGGACTGCCGGAACTGCTGGCGACGGGCCTGATCCTGGGGGCCATCGCAACGGTCTTTCCGAAGGACACGCCGAGGACAAGATAGGGGAGGTTCTGAATCATGGCAGAGAAACGGGTGGATACCGTACGCCTGCAACGCATCTCGAAGGCCTACTGGGAGACGGGCGCGATGTATGCCGCCATTGACCTGGGTGTCTTCACGCAGATCGCGGCAGGTGCGAATACCATTGCGAAGCTGGGCGCGGCCGTCGGGATCGGCACATTGAATGGCGAGCGGCTGCTGGATGCCCTGGCTGGCATGGAACTGGTGACGCGGGACGCGGACGGCACCTACACCAACGCACCGGATGTCGCGCGGTTCCTGGTGGAGGGGGAGCGCAGCTATGCAGGTCCCTGGATGACCTTCATGCGCGAAAGCTGGGGCGACTGGGGCAGGCTTTCGGAAGTCCTGAAGGAACAGAAGACCGAGCCGCTGGGCATGTACGACGACCTGACGGTGGAGAGTGCGCGCGCCTATCACAAGGCGACCTATTCCATTGGCATGGGTGCTGCCCGCAAGTTCCATCGGGAGGTCGATCTGACCGGCCGCAGGCGCATCATGGACCTGGGCGGCGGCTCCGGTGCCTATTGCATCATCGCGGCCCGGACCTGGCCCGGGATCAGTGCGGTGGTGCTCGACCTGCCGCCCGTGGTGACCGTTGCGCGGGAGTTCATCGCGGAGAATGGTGTGTCCGACAGGGTCACCGCGGAATCGTGCGATTTCACGCGGGGGCCATTCCCGTCCGGCTGCGACGTCGCGATCCAGGCATCGAATCTGCCGATCTATGACCGCGAGACCTGGACCCGTGTCGTGGCGCAGGTGTTTGACGCGCTGGAACCGGGCGGCGAGTACCATCTGATCGGGGAAATGCTGGACGACGACCGCATGGGTCCGATCGCACCGGCAATGTGGGGCCTTTACGAGGCCATACCGCACTCGATCGGGCACGCCCACACGATTGCCGAGTGTATCGGCTATCTCGAGAGTGCCGGTTTCGAGGAGATCAGCGCGACGGAGTTCATTCCGAAGACCCTGACGCGGGTGACGGGGCGCAAACCGGGCTGATCACTGATTATCGGACAGTTCAGTCCGGGACGGGCACGGGCTTGTTGAAGCGCATCCGCGAGATCAGACGCAGCACGGTAACGGCGGTCTTCGGCTGGTCCATTTCCAGGTGCAGGGCGGCGATGGCGAGCAGGTTGCCTGCCGGGTCACCTTCCGCCGCGTGGTTCAGCATCTCCTCCAGCTTCTTCAGGCCGTCAGCGCTGAAGCCGCCTACCTTTTCCGGGAACCGTTGGCGCAGGTGTGGGACCAGTCGTTCAGAACCAAGCTGAACCAGGTCCGGCTCCGCCCGCAGTGCGACACGGGCATAGACCGTCGCCGCGCGCTTCAGGTCGCCCGAGACCAGCCGATGCAGTGCAAACAGCAGCATTTCCCCCTGCAGCCGGCGCGCGTTGCCCTGTCGGATCTCCACCGCCGGAAGTGTCTTCGGATCGGTGGCGACGGCGGGTGTCCAGATACTGTCGAAAACGCCTGTAACGAAGCCCGCATCGTCTCCGCGCGCCACGGGCAGTCCGTCACCTTCGCCCAGGCTTGCCGCCCATCTGTCCAGAAAGGCGCGGCCCCCGTCACTGCTGTGGAGGCCGACGATGCCGTCAGGCATGGTTTCCGCGCCCACCGAAGGCAGCAGGGTCACGTCGATGCCGGGTTGTGCCAGCGGCTTCATCAGGGTTCCGACGGATCCCGAGCGCAGGCGGCAGTGGGAGTTGACGTAGAAAGCGCGTTCGAAGATGTCGCGATCCATCGCGCGCCGACAACAGGTGGCGACACTGGCAGATGGATCATCCGCCATGGAAATGACGATGTTGAAGACAGCCGTGCGCCAGAGCCTGTGAGTCGGGCGGTTGGTCACAACGGCGATCGGAACGTCCCTGAAATGCTGGCGCACCGACCAGGCGGCCATCAGGGTCCGGTCGATCTGGGTCTCGTCGCTGTTCGCGACAAACAGCACTACCCATTCATTCTGCCGTTTGGTTTCAGGTGTTTGCATGGCCCCCGATCCGCGTCACTGCATCGCGTGCAAGCCTAGCCCGGTCGACAGACCGACGCCACTTTCAAAGCGTGCGGTGAGCCGGTTCCGGCACCCGCATCAGCGACGCTGGTATCGTTACCGATTGCAACGCTGAGCAACTGCTGCCGGAATGCTGCACATGACCTTCGTGACCCGTTTTGCGCCCAGCCCGACCGGATTCCTGCATGTCGGACATGCCCTGTCTGCCGTCATGGCGCATGACCAGGCGCGGGCGGCCGGCGGGCGGTTCCTGCTGCGTGTGGAGGACATTGACCACACCCGCAGTCGCCCCGAGTTCGTCCAGGCGATCCTGGACGATCTGGCCGCGCTGGGCCTTACCTGGGATGGGCCGGTCTGGCACCAGTCCGACAGGATGAAGACCTATACCTCCGTGCTGGAGGAACTGCGGGCGCGGGAGCTTGTCTATCCCTGCTTCTGCACCCGGCGACAGGTGGCCGCGGCGTCACCGGGGTCGGGCCTGGACGGGCTGATCTATGGCGGCACCTGCGCGCAGCTTGGCCCGTCCGAGATCGACGCGAAACTGTCGGACGGCGCGGTACCCGCCTGGCGGCTGCGGCTGCGGCACGCGCTTTCCCTGACCGGGGAGGTAACCTGGCAGGATGAACAGGCGGGCGCACAGTACTGGCAGGGGGATGGTCTGGGTGACGTGGTGGTTGCCCGTCGCGATATCGGCACCAGTTATCATCTTGCCGTGACCGTGGATGACGCCGCCCAGGGCATTACCCATGTCATCAGGGGACGCGACCTGTTCCATCAGACGTCCGTCCATGTTCTGTTGCAGATGCTGCTTGATCTGCCGAGGCCACATTATCTTCATCATCGGCTGGTACAGGACGGGGCGGGACGGAAGCTGTCGAAGTCGGAAGGTGTTCGCAGCTTGCGCGACATTTTCGCGGGTGGGATTGATGCGGGCTCCCTTGCGGATCAACTGCGGTCCATGATTTCGGGT
>BQJF01000009.1 GCA_021604565.1 Minwuia thermotolerans
CACCGGGCAAGAAAAAAGGCGCCGCCCCTTCGGGCAGCGCCTTTCGTCGTTCTGCAATCCAGTGGCGCAGGAGCGCCGTCGCGGATCAGCGCTTGGAGAACTGGAAGCTCCGGCGGGCCTTGGCCTTGCCGTACTTCTTGCGTTCCACCACGCGGCTGTCGCGGGTCAGGAAACCGCCCTTCTTCAGAACAGGGCGCAGGCCCGGCTCGTAGTAGGTCAGTGCCTTGGAAATGCCGTGACGCACGGCACCAGCCTGGCCGGACAGGCCGCCACCGGTGACTGTCGCAAAGACGTCGAACTGGTTGTCGCGGTTGGCGACATGGAACGGCTGGGCCACGATCTGGCGCAGCACGGGACGGGCGAAGTACACGTCGAGTTCGCGGCCATTGACCGAGAAACGACCCGAGCCCGGCTTGATCCAGACACGGGCAATGGCGTTCTTGCGCTTGCCTGTGGCGTAGGAACGGCCGAGGGCGTCGATCTGCGGTTCGACAGGCGCCTGCACCTCTTCGGGAGCGACACCCATGGCATCGCCCAGATCGGAAAGATCGCCGACTGTGTTCTGTTCTTCAGACATGACGCGAACTACCTCGTATTCTTGCTGTTGAGCGCCTTGAGGTCGATGACCTCAGGCTGGGCGCCGGCATGGGGATGCTCGGCACCGGCATAGACGCGCAGGTTCTTGAACTGCTGGCGGCCCAGCGGACCCTTCGGGATCATCCGCTCGACGGCCTTCTGCACCACCCGCTCCGGAAACTTGCCTTCCAGGATCTCGCGCGCGGTCCGCTGCTTGATGCCGCCCGGATAGCCGGTGTGCCAGTAGTAGATCTTGTCCTGCTTCTTGTGGCCGGTCATGGCGATCTTGTCGGCGTTGATGACGATGACATAGTCGCCATCATCCATGTGCGGGGTGAAGCCGGGCTTGTGCTTGCCACGCAGCCGGTTGGCGACGAAGGCCGCCAGACGGCCCAGAACCACACCCTCGGCGTCGATCAGAATCCACTTCTTCTCGATATCTGCCGGTGTGGCGGAATAGGTTTTCATGATTGCTTGCCTCTCGCAGGTAGACCGGGCGAACCGGTTCCTGATGAAACGTGTCTCGGAAGAGGCGCTTCTAGTGAGCGTATCTGGACACGTCAAGTGAAAAAACTGCTTTGCAAACAATGGCATCCGTATGCGGTATTATTTGCACACGCTTGTTTTCCTGTGCCGGAACAAGGAGATCAGGCGATACGTATCAGGCGCGCATCATCGATTGGCTGACCAAGTTGGCTCGCCGCATCATTGGCGCGAAGGCGGTGATCGGGGTCATCAAGGTTCAGACGCACGAATTCCGCCAGTGTCGCGGCAAAGCCGAAGCTGTCCATGACATGCTGCTGCGCCTGCGTCTGTGACACCTGGGCCATGGGCAGCAGCCTGCCATCCGGAGCAAGTGCGCCGTGCAGGCTGATGTAGGCGTGCAGCGGGGCCTGCGGGTGATCGCCCGCTGCCGTGAATTCGAAACCTTCCAGCGCGCAATAGGCATAGCCGGTGCCGAGTGACTCGGTCTGATGCATGATCTGCAGTTGTGCATCGGTCAGCCAGGTCACATGGACCCCGGCCCGGGCACCCGGGACCACCGCGAGTGTGGCGGGTACCGAACCGTACCCGGTCACCCGTGCCGCAAAGACGGGCACAAGGTCGTGGATGGTTCCATAGGTCACGGGTACTTCCGCAGCGTCCCCGAACTTCTGCTGCAGCCGGTCCGGTGATCCGTTGGAGCCGGAGGCGACGACCGCGTGCAGGCCCGCAGGGTCGAAGGGCTCCGGCGGATGCAGGCCGCCATTGCGAAACCGGTAGGCCCGATGCGGCGGGTCGAAGGGATAGCGAAGGGCGTGGGCGATGCGGTCTGCTGGTGTCACGGGTTTCAGGGGACGAACTGCTCGTTCAGAATGCGTTCTTCCAGACTGTGCTCCGGATCGAAGAGCAGGCGCATGGTCACGTCCAGCGCTTCGCTCACATGCACCTCGCTCACGTTGCGCACCTCGAAGGTGTCGGCCACGGCACTGACGGGGCGCTTGTATTCCTCCCGCACATGGAAGGTTACCTGCGCACCACGCGGCAGCAGGGCACCACGCCAGCGGCGCGGACGGAAGGCGCTGATCGGGGTCATGGCCAGAACCCCGGCGGTCAGCGGCAGGATCGGGCCGTGGGCGGAAAGGTTGTAGGCCGTGCTGCCGGCCGGGGTGGACAGCAGGACACCGTCGCAGATCAGTTCCTCCATCCGGACGCGGCCATCGATCTCGATGCGGATCTTCGCTGCCTGTCGGGTCTGGCGCAGCAGCGAGACCTCGTTGATGGCGAGTGTTTCCTGCCGCCCCCCGGACTCCGGGATCGCGACCATGCGCAGCGGGTGAATCTGGGCCATCGTCGCCCCGTCGAGGCGTTCCAGCAGGTCATCTTCGGAATACTGGTTCATCAGGAACCCGATGGTGCCCCGGTTCATGCCGTAGATCGGAATGTCGCGATGCATGAAGTTGTGCATGGCCTGCAGCATGAATCCGTCACCACCCAGAGCGACGACCACATCCGCCTCATCGACCGGCGTGTTGCCGTAGCGTTTGGTCAGCTCCTCGATGGCCGACTCCGCTCCGGGAGTGCGTGCGGATGTGAACGCGATACGCTGGAATGACATGCGGTGTCCCCTCAAACCCCGAACCCGACGCCTGCGCGCCGGGTGGCGGGAGTATAACGAGCGTTCGGCGACGTGCCAGTGACGGTGACCATGGCGGTGCCAGAGCGGGTGTCGGCGGACAGTGGTCGCGACGGAGACCGTGATCACGACCGCTTGCACAAGGTGCGAGGGCAGGTGATCATCAGTGCATGAGAGTCGCTCGAAACCTTCTGCTACTGATCCTGCTGCCGATACTGGTTGCGGGGGCAGCCCATGCCGCCGATGACCGGCACGAGGGATATTACTATCCCGGCCCGGTGACGTCGGAGCGCTATGTCGGACGCGCCGATCAGGTCGCCAACGCCGACCGTGGGCAGCGCCTCGGTTTCATCACGGGGTTGACGGGGGAGCAGCTCGCCCGTCCCTACTGGCCCACGTTCGTCATCTTCGCCAAGGGGGCGGAGGCGGAGAAGATGATCATCGTGGCCACGGGGGATTCAGGTTTCAGGACCATCTATCAGGCCAGGGCATTGTTGGCCCAGTTGACCGCGACGGCGCGGGGCACGCCGCTGTTCAGGGAACTGAAGGTGGAGGATCTGTTCACCTTCTTCGATCTCGCGAAGATGCTGGGCTTTAACCAGATTGTCATCTCGGATGGTGAATCGTTCTCCCACAAGGTGAGCATCGAATAGAATTCGCAAGGACTGTCAGGCTTCGTCGCGTCGCATTTGCCTGATACCAATCGCCTGACAGGGGGGCGACGGGACATGATGAGAAGACTCGGGAAATTCTTCGGACAGCGCTGGCTGGCGTTTCTGGTGCTCGCCGGGCTGATCTGGGTGCGGGTCGAGGATCCCAACATCTCCCGTTTCGTGCGCGAGAATGTCTGGTTCGACCAGTTCCAGCGCTTTGACGAATATGTCCCGCCCGCCCGGCATACCGCCATCGTCGACATCGACGAGAAGAGCCTTGCCGAGGTCGGCCAGTGGCCCTGGTCACGCTATCAGATCGCGGTGATGATCCAGGTGCTCAGCCAGCTTGGCGCCAAGGGCATCGCCTTCGACGTCACCTTCCCGGAGGCGGATCGGCTCTCGCCGACCGTCTACAGCGAACAGAATGCCCAGTTGCCGCCGGAAATTGCCGCGGCGCTGAAGCAGTTGCCGAACACCGATGAGCAGCTTGCCAGTGTGCTGCGCCAGAGTGTCACCGTGCTTGGCGGCACGACCACCTTCGTGAAGACGGAGGGCAAGGACAGGAAGCTGCCGAAGGGTGTACGCATTCTGGAGGAGAATGGGCCGGGCAAGACCTGGTTGCCCCTGTATCCCGAACTGATCGAGAACAATCCGACCCTGCAGGGGGCAGCGCCCGGTTTCGGCATCTTCAACACCGACCCCAGTTCGGATGGCGTTGTCCGTCGGGTTCCGTCGCTGACCCGCGTCGGGCCACCGAACGATCCAAAGAACCAGGAAGTCTATGTCAGCCTGGGGATCGAGGTGATCCGCCTCGTGCACGGCTCCAAGGGCATCATCATCTCCAAGGCCAACCAGGCCTCCGGCATTGCCTCGATCCGGATGCGCTCGAAACTGCGTGAAGACAAGAAACTGGTGATCCCCACCAACGAGAACGGGATCATCTGGCCCCGGTTCCAGGCCCATAATCCGGACATCTATGTCTCGGCCTCCGATATCGTGAAGATCGACCCGACCAACCAGGAGAAGATCCAGGAGCTGTTCGGCAAGATCAAGGGCAAGTACGTGCTGGTCGGCACCTCGGCCGAGGGGCTGAAGGATATTCGGGCAACGCCGCTCGACAGCGCGATTCCCGGGGTCGAGGTCCATTCCAACATCATCGACATGATCGAGAACGAGGCCCATCTGATCCGGCCTTCCGTTTCCAGTGCGATCGAGCTCGCGATCATCCTGGTGGCCGGCATCATCCTGATCTCTCTGGTGCCCTATCTCTCGGCAGTCACGACCATCGCCTTCTTCGTGCCTTTCAGCCTGCTGTTGCTGGGGGGAAGCTGGTACCTGTTCGCCTATCAGTCCATTCTGGTCGATGGGCTGTCCCCGGTGGTGGCGCTGTTCATCCTGTTCGTGCTGCTGGTCTATCAGAAGTTCGCCCGCGAGCAGGCGCAGAAGAAGCAGGTGCGTGGTGCCTTCAGCCAGTACCTGTCTCCGGCACTGGTGGAACAACTGGCGGAGGATCCCGACCGGCTGGTGCTGGGCGGTGAGACCAAGAACATGACGTTCCTGTTCTGCGACATTCGTGGCTTCACGCCGATTTCGGAGAGTTTCAAGGGCGATCCGCAGGGCCTGACCAAGCTGATCAACAAGTTCCTTACGCCCATGACCGACATCATCATGGCCAACCACGGCACCATCGACAAGTACATGGGCGACTGCATCATGGCGTTCTGGAATGCGCCGTTGAGCGATGAGGAGCATCCGCGCCACGCCTGTGAGTCCGCCCTGATGATGCAGGAAGACCTGATCAAGGTGAACGAGCAACTGAAGATCGAGGCGGAGGAGGAGGGGCGTCCCTTCATCCCGATCCGCATCGGTATCGGCCTGAACACCGGCGAATGCGTTGTCGGCAACATGGGCTCTCAACAGCGCTTCGACTACTCGGTGCTGGGTGATGCGGTGAATCTGGGCGCCCGGCTTGAAGGCCAGTCGAAATCCTATGGTGTCACCAACATCATCGGCGAGATCACGGCGGAGGCCGTGCCTGACTACGCGATCCTGGAACTCGACCTGATCGCGGTGAAGGGCAAGGACGAGGCCGTGCGCATCTTCACCATGATGGGTGGCCCGGATGAGGCGCAGAAGCCGGAATACCAGGCACTGCGGGACGAGACCGAGGCCATGCTGGCCACCTACAAGGGCATGAAGTTCGAGGAAAGCTGGGCGCACATGGAGAAATGTCGCGCGATGCGTCCCGACATGGACGTGCTCTGGGACCTCTATCAGGAGCGTCTGGAGGAATATCGCGAGAATCCGCCGCCTGCCGACTGGGACGGCGTGTTCCGCGCGACCAGCAAGTAGGCCGCCGCTCCGCGACACCGGATGCGTCGCAAGGTGCGCTGATTTTGCCGCAGTGGGGTGATTGCCGCCGTCTCGCGACTTCTCTATGTTGCGGGCCGCGTCACGGGACGCAGGATTATGAATCGCTACGATGCCGATAGCGGCGCAGTCGGGCGAAGGTCACTGTTTCAAGGGGGCAGGCGATGCACGAACCGGGTTCCATGGATATCAGCCAGCACAAGGGCATGTATGGCGCGTTTGTCACGCTGACCAAGGTGACGATCATTGGCTGCATCATCCTGCTGGCCGGAATGGCCGTATTCCTGGTCTGATCGCGAATGCGTGTCCGGTGGTTGCCTGACACGGGACGATGACGGCTCAGCCATGAAGGCCGTGCCGGACACTGCCACAGACGGACAGGGCGTCGAACAGCATGAAAATCGGTATCCCGAAGGAACGCCGCCCGTTGGAGCGGCGCGTTGCCGTTTCACCTGAGACGGCGAAGAAATTCACCGGCCTTGGTGCCACGGTCGTCGTCGAGTCGGGGGCGGGCGAGGCCTGTGGCCTGACGGACGACCTGTTCCGGGCGGCGGGTGCGGAAATCGCGAGCGATGCCGCTGCCGCGGTGGGTGACGCGGATCTGGTGCTGAAGGTACGTCGACCGTTGACGGAGGCGGAAGGCGGACCGGACGAGGCGGCGATGCTGAAGTCCGGCGCCGTGCTGGTTGCCGGGATGGAGGCACTGCAGAACGCCGCGCAGGTTGGCGACTATGCGTCGAAGGGCATCGTGGCCTTTGCCATGGAACTGATGCCGCGCATCACCCGTGCCCAGTCGATGGATATCCTGTCATCGCAGTCCAACCTGGCAGGCTACAAGGCCGTGCTGGACGCGAACGAGCATTTTCCCCGTGCCATGCCGATGATGATGACGGCAGCGGGCACTGTTGCCCCGGCCCGCGTGTTCGTGTTTGGGGCCGGCGTTGCCGGTCTGCAGGCGATCGCGACGGCAAAGCGGCTTGGTGCTGTTGTCTCCGCCACGGACGTGCGTCCGGCGACACGGGAACAGGTGATGAGCCTGGGCGGCAAGTTCGTGGCCCCGGATATCGAGGAGTCGGGCGACGGCGAGGGCGGCTATGCGAAGGAAATGTCCGACGCCTACAAGGCCAAGCAGGCAGAGATGATCGCCGAGGCACTGAAGAAGACCGATATCGCCATCACCACCGCCCTTATTCCCGGCCGCAAGGCCCCCATACTGATCACGGCGGAGCATGTGAAATCCATGCGCCCCGGTTCGGTCATCGTGGATCTGGCGGCGGAGATGGGTGGCAACTGTGAACTGACGACGCCGGGCGAGGTCACGGTCGAGCACGGCGTGACCATCGTCGCCCATCTGAATACGGCGAGCCGTATCGCAGCCGACGCGTCACTGCTGTTCGCCAAGAACCTGTGGAACTTCCTTTCGCCGCACATCGACAAGGAATCCGGTGAGCTGAAGATCGACTGGGAAGATGAAACCGTCACCGGCACGCTGCTGACGCGCGATGGTCAGGTGGTTCATGCGCAACTGAAGGGTGAGGGCTGATCATGGAAGCCGTTGATCCGTTTGTATTCCGTCTGGCGATCTTCGTGCTGGCGATCTTTGTCGGCTACTACGTGGTTTGGTCGGTGACACCCGCGCTGCATACCCCGCTGATGTCCGTAACCAATGCGATCAGCTCGGTCATTGTCGTTGGCGCCCTGCTGGCCGTCGGGCCGGACGTTGGCGGCGACGGCTCGACCCTTGCGAAGGTCATGGGCTTCTTCGCGGTCATTCTGGCGTCGGTGAATATCTTTGGCGGCTTCGTCGTCACCCAGCGGATGCTGGGCATGTACAAAAAGAAGAAGAAGTAGGAGCAACCGGGCATGTCGGCCAACCTGACCGCAATCGCCTATCTGGTTTCGGGCATCCTCTTCATCATGGCGCTGAGGGGGCTGTCGTCGCCCGTGTCCAGCCGTCGTGGCAATGTCCTCGGCATGATCGGCATGACCATTGCCGTGCTGACCACCATCGTCAGCCCTGCCGTGACGAACTATGTCTGGATCATCGTCGCGCTGATCATCGGCGGTACGATCGGCACCGTCATCGCGCGCCGCATCCCGATGACGGCCATGCCGCAGCTTGTTGCCGCGTTCCACAGCCTGGTCGGTCTTGCCGCCGTGCTGGTGGCCGCCGCCGCGTTCTACAATCCCGAGCCCTATGGCATCCTGAACGCCGCCGGCGAACTGAAGATCGGCAGCCGGATCGAGATGGCGCTGGGCGTGGTCATCGGTGCCATCACCTTCTCCGGCTCCATCATCGCCTTTGCCAAGCTGCAGGAGCTGATGACCGGCAATCCGATCACCTTCCCCGGCCAGCATCCGCTGAATGCGCTGATCGGCCTGGTGATCGTCGTCGCCATCGTGCTGTTCACCATCGACGTCGATCCGACCTGGTTCTGGGTCATGACGATCCTGGCGCTGGTGATCGGTTTCCTGCTGATCATTCCCATCGGTGGCGCGGACATGCCCGTCGTCGTGTCGATGCTGAACAGCTATTCCGGCTGGGCAGCGGCAGGTATCGGTTTCACGCTGGAAAACACGGCCCTGATCATTGTCGGTGCGCTGGTCGGTTCCTCCGGCGCGATCCTCAGCTACATCATGTGCAAGGGCATGAACCGGTCGTTCTTCAACGTCATCCTTGGTGGCTTCGGTGGCGATTCCGCCGCCTCCGCCGCGACCCGCAGTGACAAGCCGGTCAAGGCCGGGTCCGCCGACGATGCCGCGTTCATCATGAAGAACGCCGGCAAGGTCGTGATCGTGCCCGGCTATGGCATGGCGGTGGCGCAGGCTCAGCATGCGCTGCGCGAGATGGCCGACAAGCTGAAGGAAGAGGGGGTGGAGGTCGTCTACGCCATTCATCCGGTCGCCGGTCGCATGCCGGGGCACATGAACGTGCTGCTGGCCGAGGCCAATGTGCCCTATGACGAGGTCTTCGAGCTGGAGGAGGTGAATTCGTCCTTCCAGACTGCCGACGTGGCCTTTGTCATCGGCGCCAACGATGTCACCAACCCGGCGGCGCGCGATGATCCGCAGAGCTCGATCTACGGCATGCCCATTCTGGACGTGGACAAGGCCAAGACGGTGCTGTTCGTGAAACGCTCCCTCAGCCCCGGATACGCCGGTATCGACAACGAGCTGTTCTATGCCGACAACACCATGATGCTGTTCGCGGATGCCAAGGGCTGCTGCGAGGAGATCGTGCGCGCCATCGACTGACGACGGTTGCGCCTGTTTCTGGTGCCAGGGTGTCCGGAGACGTGTCAGGGCGCGCTGTTCTTCAGCACGACGCGATAGCCGTCCGCGTCCTCGAAGGTTACGCCGTTCGCGCGCCAGTAGGGATTGTGGGGCTCCATGGGATCGAACCCGTGCGCCCGCATCCGTGCAACCGCCGCTTCCCACTCGGCCCTGTCCTCCAGATAGAAGACCAGCAGGTTTTCCGCCGTCGCGGCACGTCCGGCGCTGAAGCCATGCTTGCGCGTGAAGGCGAAGTGATAGTCCGCGCCCGGCACACCGACGATCAGCCCGTCGAAACCTTCGTGGTCCTCGAAGCTGCAAATGACCGGGAACTGCAGGGCATCGACATAGAAGCGTCGCAGGGGCGCAAGGTCGTCGGTCGGGCGCACGACGCGCAGGACCGTGCCGCTGCGCATCAGGCCGCGTCTTTCAGGCGCTGCCGCTCCTCCAGGTAATAGTAGAGCGGCAGTCCACAGGAAATGCCGACCAGCAGCAGCCCGACGATGGCGAGGCCATAGTAGGGTACGTGCCTGCGCCGTTCCCGCACCAGCATGTAGATCAGGAAGCAGACGCCGGTGATAATCAGATCCGCTGTGAAGAAGCGATCAGCCAGCGTCATGGAATTCTGCACGAACAGCAGCGGAATGTTGAAATCGTGCTCGATCGCCCACGGCACGAAAAACGCGTAGGGAACGACGGTGCCGACCAGCGTCATGAACAACCAGAATCGAGCCATAACAGTCTTTCGCACAGAAAAGTTAATCAGGCTCTAACACGGACACCAGTGAATCGCTCCTGATTTCTCGCAACAGTTTCCGCAACATGGCCGAGGGAAAGGATTCGTAGTCTACTGCTACCTCAGTGAAAGCATTGCTGCCGCCGATCACTCGGTTTCGATAGTAATTCTCAATATCCTCTTCCCGGCTGAGGACCGGCAGGCCGTTGATCGTGATGCCTGCCATGACCGCGGCGTCGCGTTCGGCGGTGACATCCGGCAGGTGCGTGTTGCTGCCATCGCCGGATATGTCGATGACTCGCCGACCGGCAGGAAACGGCAGGGCCTGGAACTGTCCGGCACTGAAGCGGATGGCAGACCCGATCGCCGTGCCGCCGTCGGCGAACAGGCGTGGTGTTTCGCTGATCATGTCTGCCAGCCGGTTGGCAGATGCGGCATCCGACACACGGGTCCAGGGGATGGCCAGCCAGGTCTGGTGCGGGCTGGACCACTCGACCAGGGCGACGGCAATGGCCCCGACAGCGCCATTGCGGATGGCCTGAATGACTCTTGGGTGGCGCAGCGAGGCAGCAATGCCGTCCAGTTGCAGGCCGAATTCCTCCCGATTCACGGATGTCGAGGCATCGACCGCCAGGACGATTGCAACATCGACCGATGCCTGTGCGTTTGTCCGTCCGGTCATGACGGCCAGCAGAATGAGGATGCCGGCGAGGGCGGAGAGCAGTATGCGCGTGGCCGTCATCGTGCCGTGGTTTCTGTCTGCATGCGGTGTTCCACCGTGCGCAACGTGAAGGCCAGCAGCGTCCCCGTCAGCCCTGCCGCCAGCACCAGCCAGCGCGCCGCACCGAAATCTCCGCCAGCCTGAACGGCCAGCCAGGCGACAGCGGGCGGTCCGAGCAGGGAGCCGAGGTTGGTGCACTGCACGATGACGCCGTTGGTGGTGCCGATGTTGCTCGCGCCCGGGCTGTGCATCGGCGCCCCGGCCAGCACGGCACCGGGGATCAGGCCGCCGATGGCAGAGAACAGCGCTGCCAGCAGCAGCCGGAGGGTGGGGGAGAGCGTCGGGTCGTAGATGCCGAAGGCCAGCACGGACAGGGTCAGGGAGCAGGCGACGACGATCTTCCAGCGGGCCAGCCCGAAGTTCAACAGGGGGCCGGAGCCGAGACAGCCCGCCATGTTGGCCCCCACCACCAGCGCGACACCCAGTCCCGCGTCGGCGGTCGACAGTCCGGCCTGTTCCATGATCGTGGGCATCCAGGTCAGCACCCCGAACCATTGCGTCGTGTAGCTCATGAAGATCAGGCCCAGCAGCCAGGGTCCGGGGCGGCTGGCGACGGCGCGCAGGCCACTCAATGACCGGGCTTGTCGGGGGCGTCCGCCGATGCCACGGGTGGCCGTCAGGAAAAGCATCAGGAACAGGGCGACCAGCACGCCGTTCAGCCACCAGATCAGCCGCCAGTCCTCCTGACTTGCCAGCAGGGGTGCCGCCGCCATCATCACGCAGAATCCGGCGGGCATGTAGATGCTCCATGCGCTCAAGGCGCTGCGCTGGTCCTTCTGCGCCACCAGTTCGGAGAGCAGGCCGGGTACGGCCGTGACGATGCTGACAAAGCCGACAGCCTCCAGTATCCGGGACGCGTACATGACCGATGCGCTGTCCGCCAGGGCGCCCATCAGGTTACCGGCGATGATGCCGAGAAGGCCCAGGGTAACCGCGCGCCTGCGGCCGATCTGGTCGGCGAAGACACCTGCAATGATGCCGATGGCGACGGCCAGACCGTTGATGATCGACATGTAGAACCCGGCACCGACCAGGTCGATGCCCAGCGTATCCCGGATCCCGCTGATCATCGGCGGTGCCTTGCCGACCTGCATGCCACAGACGATCCCGGCCCCGATGGCGACCCAGGCAATGCCCCAGCGTGTCTTCGCGGATGTGTCGGTCGTTGGCTCGCCCATGCGGCGCAGCATAGAGACGAATTCCGACCGGCGTCCCGCGCATTTTCGCTGCCACACCATCGACGAGATTGACACTTCCGGCGGCTGTCGCTATCAGGCTGCCAGGTCGCAACCGCCTGCCGCCCGCAGACATTCGTGTCCCGGTGAAGTGTTGCTGGTCGTGTTTCCTGTCATCCTTCACATGCGTCGTGCGGATGGTAATGCGGGTCCCATTCTCCTTGTACGAATCATGAGTGAGGAGGCATCGGGCATGACCGGTTCCCGAACGAATGCGTTTCTTGTCGGCTCCCTGTGGGCCATCTACGTCCGGACGGCGTTGCCGATCATCATGGTGATGGGCATGAACGGTCTGCTGGCCGTGGTCGATGCCCTGTTCCTGGGCCATTTCGTCGGGCCGGAGGCCCTTGCGGCGGTGACGCTGATGTTCCCGCTCTACATGCTGGTGGTGGCGCTTGCGACACTCGTCTCCAGCGGGATGTCCAGCATTCTCGCGCGGCACCTGGGCGGACAGCAGTTCGCAGAGGCGCGGCAGGTCTTTGCCGGTGCACACGGGCTGGCACTGGCGGTCAGCGCGGTTCTGGTGGTGCTGTTCCTGCTGTTCGGACCGACGGTCACGGCACTCGCGTCGGGCGGCGATGCGAACCTGGCCAGCATGGGGCTGACCTACCTGCGGATCACGGTTCTGACGTCACCGCTGATCTTCGTGCTTTCCGTCAACTCCGACGCCCTGCGCAACGAAGGTCGGGTCGGGTTCATGGCGTCGATGAGCCTGCTGGTGTCCCTGGCCAACATTGGCTTCAATTACATCCTGATTGCTCAACTGGGTCTTGGTGTTGCCGGTTCGGCGCTTGGTACGGCTCTGGCTCAGGCGCTGGCATTCGCCATCATCCTGACGTTCCGGGTGAGGGGAGAAACCGAACTCCGCCCCGCAGCCCTCACCGGCAGGGCCCTTGGTGCGCGCTGGAGCCACATCATGGCGCTGGGCGCACCGCAGAGCCTGGGCTTCGTCGGGCTGGCGCTGAGTTCCGCAGCAGTCATGCTGATGCTTCAGGTCATCAACAGCGCGAACTACGCGGATACCGTCTCGGCCTACGGGATCATCACGCGGGTCATGACCTTTGCCTATCTGCCCCTGCTTGGGCTGTCATATGCGATGCAGACAGTTACCGGGAACAATCACGGCGCCGGTATGTTCGACCGCTCCAACAGCAGCCTGCGCATCGGGATCGTCACGGCATTCGTGTACTGCGGTGTGCTGCAGATCCTTATGATGACGGCTGCAGGACCGATCGGTGGACTGTTTGTCAGTGACCGCCTCGTCATCGCGGAGGTGGCGCGCATCCTGCCCATCGTCGTGCTGGCCTATTGTGTGGCGGGGCCTCTGATGATGATTGCCAGCCACTTCCAGGCCATAGGTGACGCCAGGCGCGCCGCCTTGCTCAGCCTGTCGCGGCCTTACCTGCTCGGCATTCCCCTGACGCTGGCCTTGCCATTGCTGCTGGGGGAGCCGGGGATCTGGCAGGCCGGGCCGCTGGGGGAGGGGATGTGGCTGCTGCTCACGGCTCTGGTGCTGTTCTTTGCCAGCAGGCAGGGGGTTCGCCGGTGGGGGCTGTTCGAACGGCCCGGCGCGATCAGCGTGACGCCCTGACAGGTGCAGGAGGCGGATCGGCAGGCCGGTCAGGCGCGCGGGACGTGACTGAAGGTGAAGGCCTGCCGGTTCGGCTGGAGGCGCGGGCCGGAATCGAACCGGCGTACACGGATTTGCAGTCCGCTGCGTAACCACTCCGCCACCGCGCCGAAGCCGACAGGGCATCGGTGTATATGCGGGGCACGCCCCTGCGGTCAAGCGGCATGGCCAAACGCCGATCCGCCGCATTGCGTGGCGCAGGTGCGGGAACTATAAGCAGGAGGCTCAAGGTGCACTCAACGTTGCGGGAGAGACGGCGAAAATGGACTTCCAGGCTGCACGCAAGGCCATGGTGGATAGCCAGTTGCGACCGAACCGGCTGACCGATGATCGCATTGCCGATGCGATGCTCACCCTCCCGCGCGAGAAATTCCTGCCGAAGTCATTGGCAGGCGTCGCCTATGTCGATGAGGACATTCATCTCGGCAACGGGCGCTATGTGATGGAACCGATGGTCCTGGCGCGCATGCTGCAGGTCGCGGGAATTGGCCCGTCGGACACGGTGCTGCATGTTGGCTGTGCCACCGGATACGCCAGCGCCGTTATGGCGACGCTGGCCGGGACGGTGGTTGCGCTGGAATCCGATTCCGAGCTCGCGGCCACGGCGACCGAGCTTCTGGCCGAACTGCAGATTGCCAATGCGGCGGTGGTCGAGGGTGATCTGGCAAAGGGACTTGCGGACCAGGGGCCCTATGACCTGGTCCTGATCGAGGGGGCTGTCTCCAGCGTGCCTCAGGCCCTGGTCGATCAGATCGCGGACGGCGGGCAGTTGCTGGCCATCGTTCGCGGCAACGGCGTCGGGGTGGTCACGCTCTATCACCGGCAGAACGGGGTGGTTGGTCATGGGGCGCTGTTCGATGCCGCGACGCCGGTATTGCCGGGGTTCGAGGCGCGCAAGGCCTTCGTGTTTTGAGTTCTGGGACCGACCTGCCGCTGGAGATCACACCCTCCGAAGCGCGGGCGCTGGTGACGGATTCCAATGCCGTGATCGTCGATGTGCGTGAAAAGTGGGAATGGGACGTTTGCAGGATCGCGGGCGCTCACCATATCCCCTTGCGTGACCTGCCCCAGAGGCGGGACGAAGTACCTGCGGACCGACCGGTGATCTTCAACTGCCACCACGGCATGCGCAGTATGCAGGCAGTGTCGTGGTTTCGGCAGCAGGGTTATGACAACGTGACGAACCTTCATGGAGGCATCGACCTATGGTCGCAGGAAATCGACAGTTCGGTCGCACGCTATTGACCGGTTCGGCGTTCGCAGCGCTGGCCTCCGGGCTGACCGCCATGGCGGTGCTGATCGCGGTTCCGGCCCAGGCCGAGACCCTGCGCGATGCCCTCAATGCCGCGTACACGACCAATCCGACCCTGCGGGCGGAACGGGCGAACCTGCGCGCCAATGACGAGAATGTCTCCCAGGCCGTGGCGGGCTGGCATCCGACTGTCGTCGCAACCAGTGACCTCGGGGTGCAGCTTACCGACCAGGATATCGCCGGGGTCAATCGTTCCGATGGCACGATCCCGATCAATGCCAACATCCAGGTGACCCAGCCGATCTATCAGGGCGGGCGCGTCGATGCGCAGATCGGTTCGGCCGAGGCGCTGGTCCGTGCCGGTCGTCAGAACCTGCGGGGAACGGAACAGGATGTACTGCTGGATGTGGTCACGGCCTTTCTGGACGTGCTGCAGAACCAGGCCGTCGTGCGCCTGAACCTGAACAACGAGGAACGACTTCGCCGTCAGCTTGAGGCCGCGCAGGACCGTTTCAGCGTCGGCGAGATCACGCGAACGGACGTAGCGCAGGCGCAGGCGCGTCTTGCCCGTGCTGCGGCTGACCGGGCGCAGTCGGAGGGGAACCTGATTGCCGCGCAGGCCAACTACGCGCGCATCGTCGGTAATCAGCCGGGACAACTGGAGCCGCCGCCGCCGCTGCCCGCACTTCCAGAGGACGAGGCCGCCGCGCTGACGACCGCCTTCGCCAACAATCCCGATCTGCTGGCATCGAACGAGGTGGCGCGCTCGGCAAGATTCGATATCGATACGGCTGAAGGGCAGCTTAATCCCAGCCTCGATTTCGAGACCACGGGTATCCATGCCCGCGACAATAACCAGAGCGGCAACGTCACCAGCCAGGTGACCTTCCAGGTGGTCGCGACCGTACCACTGTACCAGACCGGCGCGTCCTACAGCGCCGTGCGCCAGCAGCGTCAGGTCGAAAGCCAGCGTCGCCTGGAGGTCGAGGAAACCCGTCGTGTCGTCGAACAGGGCGTGACGCAGGCCTGGGAAGCCCTGACTACGGCACAGGCCCGCATCCAGGCCGGTCGAGAGGAAGTTCATGCCAACGAAATCGCGCTGGAAGGCGTGATTCAGGAGGCCCAGGTCGGGTCCCGCACCACGCTGGACGTGCTGGATGCGGAGCAGGAACTGCTGGATTCCCAGGTTGCACTGGTTCAGGCCGAACGGGACGAGTATGTGGCCGCGTTCCAGCTTCTGGACGCGGTCGGTCAGCTGGATGCAAGTTCGCTGAGCCTCGAGGTTGATGTCTACAATCCGTCCGTGAATTATCGGGCGGTGAGGGAGCGCTGGTTCGGTTTCGATGCGCCGGGGCTGAAATAGATCGTTCGACCAGATGATGGCCGGGGCCGCAATCAACCAGTGGAACGACCAGTCAATTTCCTGCCGCAGACGCGCCGGGTATTGCCGGTCTGTTAACCAAGTCTTAGCGTCGTCCCTCTACATTCCGGTTCTGGAGTAGGTCGTCGCAAGCGGCCTCGACCAGCTTGGAGCCGCAGAAAGCGGGGAACGGAACAGTCATGAGCGATGCCACGGCACAGAGCGAACCGACAATGGAGGAAATTCTCGCCTCCATTCGCCGTATCATTTCGGAAGATGATGATGCCCCGGAGGGTGCTGCGGACAATGATGCCGAGCCGGAGGCACCCGCTGAGCCGACGGTTGATGACATCCTGGCCGTGGATGACGAACCGGAACCTGAACCCGAGCCGGAACCTGAGCCCGAGCCTGAGCCGGAACCCGAGCCGGAACCGGAGCCGGAGCGCCCGACAGCCGATGTATTCGAACTGACGCAGGTGCTGCGCGACGACGGAACCGTCGAGGATCTGGACGACGACCTGTACATGGACGACGAGCCTGAACCGGAACCGGAACCGGTTGTTTCGCCGCGCCAGTATGCGGCATCCGATTCGGGGCTGCTGGCCGACAAGGTCGCTGCGGATGCAGCAGCCTCGTTCGCCGGACTGGCAAGCGCTCTCTCCGCTCAGCGTGACATTGCCGTGCCGACCCATCGCACGCTGGAAGACATTACCAAGGAATTGCTCCGCCCCATGCTGAAGCAGTGGCTGGACCAGAACCTGCCGACTGTCGTTCAGCGGATCGTGGAACGCGAGATCGCCAAGCTGTCCGCGCCCGTGGACGAGCCCAGGAAGCGCTGATCAATCCGCTGCTGAGGCTGACTTGCGCGTGGATGAGCATTTTTCGCGTGTCCTGAGTTGCTGCTGACCTATCCTTCGCCCCGGCATGCGAACTGGCGGAGGTGAAGATGAATCGGACACTCAGGATGTGGCAGGTGGATGCATTCACCGATGTGCCCTATCGCGGCAATCCATGTGCCGTTTTCTTTGATGGCGGCGACCTGTCCGATGCGCGGATGCAGCAGATCGCGCAGGAGATGAATCTCTCGGAAACCGTTTTCCTGTGCCCGGCGACAACGGTCGAGGCGGACTATCGTGCCCGCATCTTCACGCCACGCAGTGAGTTGCCCTTTGCCGGACACCCGACCATCTCCGCTGCCTTCTGTGTCTGGAGCAGCATGCGGGATGCAGGCTTCGGTCCCTTGCCGACCTTGCTGCGACAGGAATGTGGCGCGGGGATCGTTCCGGTGGAGATTGCCACCCAGGACGGAACGCCGGTCTTCACCATGACTCAGATGCAACCTGCATTCCGCTCGTTCGATATCGGCAAGGCGGACGTCGCGGCGATGCTGGGATGCGATACCGGTGACCTGCTTGACCCGGCGCTGGATGCTGCCAGCACCGGCATCTGGTGGATGTTCGCACGTTGCCGGTCGCCGGAGGTCGTGGCTGCACTTTCTCCCGACATGACGGCTATCAGTGAATTGTCCAGGGAGACCGGAATCACCGGGCTGGCCGCCTGGTCTGTTGGTGCGACCCAGGATGGGGTCGATGTGAAGCTGCGCGGCTTCGCCCCGGCGGAGGGAGTGCCGGAAGATCCGGTCACGGGATCGGCCAACGGTTGCCTGGCGGCCCTGATTGCCCGCGACGGCATTCTCGGCGCCGCGCCTGTCAGCTATGTGGCGGAGCAGGGTGTCGAGATGGGACGCGCGGGCAGGATCTTCGTCAACTGCGACGCGGCGGGTGCAGCGCCTCGGGTCGGAGGCGGGGTTGTGCGGGTGATGACAGGTGACCTGGTCATCTGAACTGACGCTGTATGCCGTGATGTCGTTTGACTTGGGCGACGGCGCGCAATCGGCTAGATTCCGGCGATGAAGATGCTGCACCGGAAAATCGCTGCCACCTTGCTGTTCTCGGGCGTCACGCTTTGTGCGATCCCTGCACATGCAGCGTTCCTCGAAGGTGTCGCCGCCTACAACAGCGGCGACTATGCCGCCGCCGCGGATATCTGGCGGGAGGATGCGGCCGCCGGAGATGCTGCGGCCCAGCGCAACCTCGGCCTGCTGTACCTGAACGGTCAGGGTGTGCCGAAGAACGAAGCGGCGGCAGCGGAATGGTTCCGGCGATCATCCGACCAGGGATTCCCGCGCGCCTCCGCCAACCTGGGGGAGATGTACCTGCGCGGTGTCGGCGTGCCACGTGATCCGGAACGGGCGGTGGAGTTCTTCCAGCGCGCGGCGGAGGCTGGCCTGGCAGAGGCACAGTACAATCTGGCCATCCTCACCGAGGCCGGATTTGGTGTCAGGAAAGATCTGGAACTTGCGCGCCGCTGGTTCCAGCGCGCGGCGGCTGGCGGACATGCACCCGCCCGTGAACGCCTGCGTCAGATGGCACCGCCACAGGCAGCTTCCGAAGGTGGCGATGAGGGCGCGGTCGATCCGTCTGAAGACCTGGCCGCGTCAGAGGACGAGGGACCGGAGGTCCAAAGGGCAGGTGACGGCGGGCTGATCGACAGCCTGAATGCCATGCTTTCCCCGTCGGGCTGATGTCTTCACGACAATGCAGCGGTTTCAGCGCGAAAACTTCCCACGCGGCAACATCTGGCAATGAAACGTTGACGCCACTACATGATAGTGTGGAAAGGCCATGACGATTCCGCATGGTCTGACGGGACCATTTCGATCAGCATGACGAGCATGAAAGACCCTTATTCCATATTGGGCGTGACGCGGGCTGCGTCGCAGGAAGAGATCAAGCGGGCCTATCGCGGACTGGCGAAGGAACTGCATCCTGACCGTCATCCCGGCGACAGTGCTGCCGCTGAGCGTTTCAAGGAAGTCTCCGCAGCCTACAACCTGCTCGGCGATGCGGCGCAGCGCGCCCGGTTTGATCGCGGCGAGATCGGTGCTGACGGCGCGGAGAAGGCACCGCATGGATACCACTATGCCAATGCCGGTGGGGCGGATGAATTCACCCGTGGTGGCTTTGGCGGTCCACGCGGGTTCGAGGATATCGTGGGCGACATCTTCGGCGGGTTCCGTGGCGGGCGCGGCGGGCCTGTCCGTGGACGTGACCGCAAGTACAGCCTGACCGTAGATTTTCTGGAGGCCGCGCGGGGCGGCAACCGTCGCCTGACCCTGCCCGGGGGCAAGACGCTGGATGTGCGCATTCCGGAGGGGCTGGAGGACGGCCAGCAGATCCGCCTGAAGGGCCAGGGCGACCAGCCCCAGGGCGGAACAGCGGGCGACGCGATGATCGAGGTATCGGTGCGGGCGCACCCGCTGTTCTCGCGCGATGGGCGGGACATCAATCTGGAACTGCCGATCTCCCTGCGCGAGGCGGTACTGGGGGCCAAGATCACCGCCCCCACGATCCATGGCGACGTGACGATCAGCATCCCGAAGGGCTCCAACGCCGGGCGTGTGCTGCGTCTCAAGGGACGCGGCATCCGCAATCCGAAGGACAACAGTGCCGGCGACCAGTACGTGAAGCTGAAGGTGGTGCTGCCGGAAGTGCCGGATGCCGAGCTGGAGAAGTTCGTGCGTGGCTGGCGGCAGGGCGAGGATCACGACCCCCGTGCGGGGCTGCGATCCGGCTGACAATGGCCAGCGACAGAGGCTGAAACCTGGGGAGGGGACAAGCATGACTGCCAAGCGCGAATTGAAGGTTCTGGTGAGCGGTCTCCAGTTCGGGGAGGGGCCGCGCTGGCGCGGTGACCGGCTCTGGTACTCGGACTTCTATGCTCACATGGTCCGTACCGTCGACCTGAATGGTACCGTCCGCGATATCGTCGAAGTTCCCAATCAGCCGTCAGGTCTCGGATTCGATCCGCAAGGCCGCCTGCTCATCGTTTCGATGCTCGACCGCTTGCTGCTGCGGCTGGAGGGGGATGGCTCACTGACCACGGTCGGCGACCTCTCGGGCGTTGTCGCTGCCCCCTGCAATGACATGGTGGTGGATGCCGAAGGGCGGGCCTATGTCGGCAACTTCGGCTTCGAGCGGCACAAGGGCGAGGATCCGGCCACCACCAGCATGTGGCGGGTCGATCCCGACGGTTCTGTCCATGAGGCTGCGACGGACCTGTTCTTTCCGAACGGCACGGTCATCACACCGGATGGCGGCACGCTGATCGTCGGCGAGACCTTCGGCAATCGGCTGACGGCCTTTGATCGCAGCCCTGACGGCCGCCTGTCGAACAAGCGCATGTTCGCGGATACGCCGGGCGTGTTCCCGGACGGCATCTGTCTGGATGCAGAAGGCGCGATCTGGGTCGCGGATCCACGCGGTCGCCGGGTTGTACGCGTGCTTGATGATGGACGCATTGCGGAGGAAGTGCCTCTGGAAGATCGGGGCGCCTATGCCTGCATGCTTGGCGGTCCGGAAATGCGCCACCTGTTCGTGATCACCAATCAGGACAGCGGTCCGGATGTCATCGGCAAGGGGCTGGGCCGGATCGAGGTGATGGAGGTCGAGGTGCCGGGCGCAGGCCTGCCCTGACGCCGCGTTACTTCGCGCCGATCTTCGGTTCCTCGCCCTTCAGCAGTCGGGCGATGTTGGCGCGGTGCTTCATGAAGATGAAGGCCGCCAGCAGGATCGCCAGTTCCATGTGCAGATGGTCGTACCAGTACAGGGCATAGACGGGCGTCAGTGCGGCGCAGGTCAGCGCTGCCAGTGACGAATAGCGGAAGATGACGGCAACCAGCACCCAGGTCGCGCAGGCCGCCGCGCCGACCATCGGGTGCATGGCCAGCGCGATACCCAGGAATGTCGCCACGCCCTTGCCGCCACGGAATCCCAGGAAGATGGGAAACAGGTGCCCGAGAAAGGCGGCGATCGCGGCCAGGACTGCCCCGTTCACCCCCAGGAAATGGTTCGCCAGCAGGACCGCGACCGCGCCCTTGCCGGCATCAAGCACCAGCGTCGCCGCCGCCAGGTCCTTGCGGCCCGTGCGCAGCACGTTTGTGGTGCCGATATTGCCCGATCCGATGTTGCGCACGTCGCCCAACCCGGCGAGGCGAGTCAGCAGCAGTCCGAACGGTATGGATCCGATCAGATAGGCCACCGCGACCGCTGGCAGGAACCAGGTCGGTGCCGCAAGGATCTGCGTGACGACGATGAAGAGGTCGGAATACATCCCTGCGCCTTTCCAGCGGGTCCGTTCATGGATGACAGATGGGATGCCAGCTTTCCACCACTTGCCACCGAAAGTCCACTGTCCCGGCCCCGGCCCCGGACCGGGATCGCCCGCTATTGGAGCCTGAGCGGGCTCAGGTTCACCTTTTCATTGAGTCGTGTTCCGGCCCACAGCACAATCGTCCGGGTTGCTGACGCTTCATGGGGCGAGGGACATGAAGATCTTCTTTGCGACCAATCGTGATGTGGGAACATCCGATGCGGGTGTGTCGCTGGGCAATGGCATACACGGACGGGAGGGTGCGTTTCGGGTCGGCGAGATCGATGTCGTGCCTGCCGCCGGTACCTGGGTCGTCGATCCCGCGCGCTTGTCCCTGTCGCCGGAGACCATTGAGGAATCGGTGGTGGAGGGCAGGCTGGTCCGCAATGTCGTCGAACGGGGTTCGGATCGCCTGTTTGCATCGGTTCGCGAGGCCGCGCTCAAGGAAGACACCGGTGATATCCTCATCCTGCTGCACGGCGCAGGCCATTCACTGGTTTCCAGTCTGGAAAACATGGCCCGCTGTGTGGAGCTCTACTCCGACCCGCATGAGCCTCTGCCTGCTGACCTGTCGGTTGGCAGGGTCTCGCCGCGTCGGCAGATGGTTCCATTCGCGCTCTGCTATCCGACCAACGGGCGGGCAAACCCGGTCGACTACTTTCTCGACAGAGGGGATGCGCGGCTCAGCGGTCTTGCCCTTGCCCGTACCTTTGCGCGGCTCGTCAAGTTTGTCGCCGCACTGCGGCGGCAGGACCGGCGTCACATACGCATTCATCTGATGGCCCACAGCCTGGGAAACTTCGCCCTGAGGAATGCGATTCAGACCATTGTCCGGCGACCCGGGATGAGACCGGTACGCCTGTTTGATTCCATTTTCCTGCTGCATGCCGACGAGGACAGTGACGCACTCTTCGACCCGGGAAAACTGGCGCCGCTGAGCCGGTTCACGGACCGGGTCGCGGTCTATTTCGACCGCTCCGATAAGCTGACGCGGCTCAGCGATGCGGTTCATGTCGACCGGCTGGGGCAGAAGGGGCCGCAGCGTGGACGCTGTCTCTCCGAACTGCCGTGTGAGGTCACTGCCATCGACTGCGGCGGCGCCACCTTCGATCTGCGCCCCGACATCCAGCGTCACCGGCACTATTTCGGTGCCAGGTCGGTCGTGGATGACATACGGCAGGTCATTGCGGGGCGTCCGCCGCACCAGGTCACGGGGCGGGAACCCGATCCGGCGCGACCGGGATTCTACAGGATCGTCGAGGGAAGCGCCGAATCAGTGCCGCCTCAATAGCTGCGCGGCAGTCCCAGTTTCCGTTCCGCGATGAAGTTCAGGATCATCTGCATCGAAACCGGCGCGATGCGGGAGATCATGACTTCGCGCATCAGGCGTTCGACGTGATATTCCTTGGCATAGCCCATGCCGCCATGGGTCAGTACCGCCTGCGTCGCGGCCTTGAAACCGGCTTCCGCGCCCAGATACTTCGCCGCATTGGCCTCCGCGCCGCAGGGCAGTCCCCGGTCGTAGAGATCGGCGGCCTTCATGCACATCATGTAGGCGGCTTCCAGCTCGGCCCAGTTCACGGCCAGGGGGTGCTGGATCGACTGGTTCATGCCGATGGGACGCCCGAAGACGACACGCTCCTTGGCGTATTCCACTGCGCGCTCCAGCGCCTGCTGGCCGATGCCGATGCCTTCGATGCCCACCAGGATGCGTTCCGGGTTGAGGCTGTGCAGCAGATAGTAGAAACCCTTGCCTTCCTCCCCGATCAGATCTTCCTTCGG
Source organism: Minwuia thermotolerans (assembly GCA_021604565.1). Lineage (GTDB taxonomy): Bacteria > Pseudomonadota > Alphaproteobacteria > Minwuiales > Minwuiaceae > Minwuia > Minwuia thermotolerans_A. The sequence goes on from BQJF01000009.1 coordinate 22,976, forward strand.
GATCGGCAGTCCGTCGATGAAGACGGCATTCGAATCCACCGACTTGCGGCCCATCTTCGGAATCACCCGCGCCTCGATGTAGTCGCGGTTGAAGTCGGTATAGAACAGGCTGATCCCGTCCGTTGACTTGGCGCAATCCTCCTTGGCCGTGGTCCGGGCCAGCAGCAGGATCTTGTTGGCTTCCTGCGCGGTTGATGTCCACATCTTGCGGCCATGGACGACGTAGCCCTTGTCGGTACGTTCCGCCTTCGTCTTGATGCTGGTGGTATCGAGGCCGGCATCCGGTTCCGTGACGCCGAAGCAGGTGATCTGCTCACCCTTGATCAGCGGTGGCAGGTGGCGCCGCTTCTGCTCCTCCGTTCCCATGACCACGATGGGGTGCGGGCCGAAGATGTTGATGTGCACGGCGGAGGCGGCACTCTGCGCACCGGGCGACTGCGCGATGGTGTGCATCATGATCGCGGCTTCCTTCACGCCGAGACCCGCACCGCCATATTCCTCCGGCATCGCGATGCCCAGCCAGCCGCCATCGGCCATGGCCTTGTGGAAGTCGTAGGGGAACTCACCGGTCTCGTCACGATCCAGCCAGTAGGCGTCGTCGAACGGCTCGCAGGTCTTGGCCACCGCGTCGCGGATCGCCTCCTGCTCCTCGGTCATCCTGAAATCCATCGTGTCCTCCCCAGAACCCGGTTGTTGCGCAAATGAAATCCCATCCTAGCGCGCCACGAGGCGCGCAAGGAAGATGAACGGCACCCCGCCGATGATCAGGATTGCCGCACCCGTGTAGTAGAGGGCCGCGTAGCTGTCGCCTGCCTCCTGGATGAAGCCGCCGATCCAGGCTCCCAGCCCGCCCCCCGCGCCACCGGCGGCCAGCATCACACCGTAGATGCGGCCGAATGCAGGCCCCTGAAACAACCGCGATGCAATGGACGAGATCATGGGGCCGCGACTGCCGAGTGTCAGGCCGAGGCAGACAATGGATCCGTAGAGCACGATGTTGTTCAGGTCGCCCGCCAGCGACAGGAACCCGGCATAGGCCAGCAGGGTCAGGGCATAGGAGAGCGTTGACGCCGGGAGTACGCCGAACCGGTCCCCCAGAAAGCCGAAACCGATCATGCCGACCGGGGCCAGGGCACCGGTTATGCCGTACAGGCTGGCGGCGTCCAGCGGCGGGATGCCCACCGTCTGGAAATAGTCCACCTGCTGGGTGACGGCGACATAGACCCCGGCACCCGTGGTGGCATAGATCCAGGCCAGTCCCCAGAAATACCAGGTTACCATCGCGGCCTTGAGGGACGTGATCTGCTGACGCGCACCGGGCTCGGCGGAGCGCGTGACACTGCGGTTCGCGACCGCCGTACTGCCCGCAAGGAACCGCTTCCAGGGTGCGAACAGGACAACTGGCAGCACGATGGCGAGACCGATCACGGCCAGCCAGCGATAGGCGAGTTGCCAGCCGAGTTCGTCGATCAGAAGCTGGGAGACCGGTGAGAAGACCAGAACGCCGATTCCCATCGACGAATGCACAAGCCCCAGTGCGGCGGCACGGCGGCGGTCGAACCAGCGGCTGACCAGTGCGGCATGGGTCACGTTGCCCAGCATGGCGCCTGCGGTTCCGACGGCCACACCATGACCGAGATAGAAACTCCACAGTCCGGCATCGGTACTGGCCAGCAGCATCCCGCCCACCATCATTGCCGTGCCGCAGAGGTAGACCGTGCGCGGTCCGTGACGGTCGAAGATCCAGCCGGCCAGCGGCGCGCCGATACCCCAGCAGGTCATGGCGATGGCGTAGATGGCGGTAAGCTGGTCCCGGTCCCAGTCGTGGCTCTGGTCCAGCGGGCGCAGCATGACCACAAAGCTGTCGAACATCCCGCGGGCAACCATGCCGAGGATGAAACAGAACAGCAGGACACCGACTGCGTCCCAGACGCTGGCACCGCCGGATGACGGTCGTGCCGGTTCCCGCGTCATCTCCCTGAAACGCTCCGGTTCGTCAGATGCCAAGGGCTGGCTTCAGGGCGCGCATCACTGCCGTCGGCTGCTCCGTCATCATCATGTGGCCGCAGTCGGGAATGACGGTGGCGTCTGCTCCCTTGATCAGGCCGGCGAGTTTTCGCCCGACCTTGGCCGGGGTCATGTTGTCGTTGGCGCCCAGTATCAGGTACGCCGGACAGGTCACTGCCGCCGCCGCAGCCTCCCCACCGTTGTAGGCATTGCAGATCGCCAGATGGCGGTGCATCACGCCGTGCGCCGCCTGCTGCACCACCCGCGTATCGGCACCCACCATCCACAGTCCCGGGACCTGGAAGCCGCCGATATGCGCGCGCCGGGCATGGGCCCAGTCGTTCATCAGGCCGATGGCGAGGGGCAGGTTGGTGTCCGCCGCATCAAGGAAGGCATCATTGACCGCCATTGGATAGCCGACACCCATCAGCACCAGTCGGCTCACCCGGTCGGGATTGTGCCCAGCCGTCTCCAGCGCGATCAGCGCGCCCATCGAATGGCCGACAAGTGCTGCCTTCTCCACCCCCAGCGTATCCAGCACGCGGATCAGCCAGTGGGATGCGTCGGAGATCGATTCGGGCAGGTCACCACCGGACTTGCCGCAGCCCGGCAGATCGAGCGACAGGACGCTCAACCCGTGATGCGCCAGATACCGGGTCTGCAGTGACCAGGCGAGATGGCTCATCGCGGCACCATGGATCATCACGACCACATCGCCGCTGGGGTCGAATTCCTTGCCGCCGGTATGGGCGTAGACGTCATGGCCATCGACTTGAAACATCATGATCGCTTACTCCGCTGCCAGGGGAACGGCACGCTGCGCGGCGCGCAGGGCCTGTTTCAGGTCGTCGATCAGGTCGTCGGCATCTTCCATGCCGACAGACAGGCGGATCATGTCCTCCCCGATACCCGCAGCCTTCAGCGCTGCCGCATCCATCTGCTGGTGCGTTGTCGAGGCCGGGTGAATCACCAGTGACTTGGCATCCCCGACATTGGCGAGGTGGGAAAAGATGTTGAGCGCCTCGATGAAGGCACGACCGGCCTCCCGACCGCCCTGAACACCGAAGCTGAAGATGGCTCCGGCGCCCTTGGGCAGAAGCTGCCTTGCCCGTGCGTGATCCGGATGGCTCTCCAGTTCGGGGTAGGAGACCCAGCTCACCGCATCGTTGCCGTCCAGGAACGTGGCGATCTTCCGCGCGTTCTCCACATGCCGTGGCATGCGGACATGCAGCGTCTCCACCCCCTGCAGCAGGTAGAAGGCGTTCTGCGGGCTGAGGCAGGCACCGAAGTCACGCACACCCTCGCCACGCGCCCGCATGGCAAAGGCGGCGGGGCCGTATTCCTCCCAGAAGTTCAGGCCGTGGTATCCGTCGTAGGGCTCTGTCAGGGTGGGGAACTTGCCGGACGCGGCCCAGTCGAAGGTGCCGCCGTCGATCAGCGCGCCGCCAATGGCAACCCCGTGACCGCCAAGGAACTTTGTCGCCGAATGCATGACGATGTCGGCCCCGTGCTCGAACGGGCGGAACAGATACGGCGTGGCAAAGGTATTGTCGATCATCAGCGGAATGCCGTTGTCGTGGGCGATCTTCGCCACGGCAGGCATGTCCATGATCTCCAGGCCGGGATTGCCCAGTGTCTCGCCGAAGACCAGACGCGTCTCCGGCCGGATCGCCTTCGCGAATCCCTCCGTGTCACGCGGATCGACGAAGGTCGTGGTGATGCCGAAGCGGGGCAGGGTGTGGTGAAACATGTTGTGGCTGCCGCCGTAGACGGAGGCCGAGCTGACGATATGCCCGCCCTGGCCCATCAGCGTCGCGATGCCCACATGCAGGGCGGCCTGACCGGAGGCGGTGCAGACAGCGCCGACCCCACCCTCCAGCGCGGCCAGCCGTTCCTCCAGCACCGCAACGGTCGGATTGGAGATTCGGGAATAGATGTGGCCCGGCGTTTCCATGTTGAACAGGGCCGCCGCATGATCCGTATCCTGAAAGACATAGGATGTGGTCATGTGAATCGGTACGGCGCGCGCGCCGGTGACCGGGTCCGGATGCTGTCCGGCATGAAGGCCAAGCGTATCGAACTTCGGATACTTGGGTTTCATGGTGGCTCTCCTCCTCCAGCAGCGCGGCATGGCAACGGCTGCATGATCCGGGCGTTGCGGCCCGTCAGGCCGCATAAGTGCTGATCTTCAGACACCCAGTCTTGGGGCTGCATCCGACCGGCGCAAAGAAAAAACCGCGCCCGTTGCCGGTCGCGGCTTTTTCGAGAAACTTAGTTTTCCCCTCAAGGCGTTGATCGCCCTGTTATTACGCGCCAGTCCCTGTCAACTCGGCTCCGCGTGCAGGATTAGGCCAATGTTGGGGAAAGGAGTCAAGCAAGTGCATTAGCACTGAAACACAAATTCGATGCTGCAGCGCAGCAAACCGGAAGAAGACGCAGAACGAAAGGTCGCCCCCGGGGAGGGGGATTCGGAGGCGACCAGTTCAGACAGGGAGGTTGAGGGGAGAACTACTCCTGCTCAGGGTTCCCAATGTATCGGGCGGAAGTTAACCAATCCCTAATGCTGCGGGAAAAAATTCCGGGAGCCTACTAGCGGCTGAATACGGCATCAGCGGCATTGCGCACGCCGTGCTTCTTCTCGATCACGGCACGCAGGGTCGTGATCTCCGCCTCCAGTTCGGTGATCCGTTCCTCCAGCTCTTCGATCGAGACATCGTCCAGATCGCGGGACTGGAAATACTTCTCCCGCGCGCGTTCCTCGTCTTCCATTGTTGCCTCCGCTTGCCACTCCGGGGCAGCAAGCATAGATCAGATGCATGTTGATCGACAAAGGGACGCTGGCATGAATGACCGGGCGTCTTCGTGGCACAAGGTGAGGGAACAGCACATGAGCGAGACACTGCCGGCGGAAATGACGGTGATTGGCCTGGATGGATTCGGCGCACCGGAGGTGCTGAAGCCCATGAAACGCCCTGTTCCCGCACCAGGTCACGACGAGGTGCTGATCAGGGTCGAGGCGGCGGGTGTGAACCGTCCCGACGTCATGCAGCGGACGGGCGGCTATCCGCCGCCGCCGGGTGCGCCGGACTATCCGGGGCTGGAAGTTGCGGGCACCGTGGCCGCCAAAGGGGATGGGGTGCACCTGTTCAATGTGGGTGACCGCGTCATGGCGCTGGTTGCCGGTGGGGGCTATGCCGAATATTGCGTCGCGCCGGAGGGGCAGTGCCTGAACGTCCCGGCCAGCCTGGACATGGTGCATGCCGCCGCCGTGCCCGAGACCTATTTCACCGTCTGGACCAACATGTTCGAGCGCGGAAGGCTGCAGGGCGGCGAGAGTGTCCTGATCCACGGCGGGTCCAGCGGTATCGGCACGACGGCGATCCAGCTTGCGAAAGCCTTCGGGGCGCGTGTCTTCGTGACCGCCGGTTCAGCGGAAAAGTGCGCCGCCTGTGCCGACCTGGGGGCGGAGCGCGCGATCAACTACCGCGAGGAGGACTTCGCGGAGGTCATTGGCGAACTGACAGACGGGCAGGGGGTCAACCTGGTGCTCGACATGGTCGGCGGCGCCGACTATTTCGCGCGCAACGTGAAGTCACTGGCGGTGGAGGGACGGCTGGTGCAGATCGCCGTCCAGCAGGGGCCGAAGGTGGAACTCAATCTGCTGCATGTGATGCAGAAGCGGTTGCACATTTCCGGTTCGACCCTGCGGCCACGCCCCGTGGCGGACAAGGCTCTGATCGCTCGCGCGCTGGAGGATCATGTGCTGCCGATGCTGGCGGACGGGCGCGCGCTGCCGGTCATCGATACCGTGCTGCCGCTGGAGAAGGCATCCGAGGCGCATGCCCTGATGGAGGCCAGCAACCATGTCGGCAAGATCATGCTGACGGTCGGGTGACGCGCCCCGCTTGAATCCGGCGCGTAAAACGTCTAATTCGTGCGCATGAGCTTCATGACCGCTGATGTGCACGCAACCGGATATGTGATGCAGGCGCGGTACCCCTGACAGTCTGAACGGGAGAATACAGTGGCATTACCTCTGATGCCGAAGGCCACCGCCGTATGGCTGATCGACAACACGATGCTTTCATTTCGCCAGATCGCGGAATTCTGCGGCCTGCATCCGCTGGCCATTCAGGGCATGGCGGATGGTGAGGTGGACCAGAACATCGTTGGTCTGGACCCCGTGGCCAACAGCCAGTTGACGCGCGCCGAGATCGAGCGTTGCGAGAAGGACACCAACGCCAATCTGGTGCTGCGGGAATCCGCGATCCCGATCCAGCGACAGAAGAAGGGCGCGCGTTACACGCCCGTGTCCAAGCGCCAGGACCGTCCGGCGGCCATCGCCTGGATCCTGCGCCACCACCCGGAACTGACCGACGCACAGATCCGGCGGCTGCTGGGGACGACGAAGGACACGATCAACAAGATCCGTGAACGCACCCACTGGAACATGACCAACATCAAGCCGACCGATCCAGTGAGCCTGGGCATCTGCACCCAGACAGAGCTTGCCGCGTTGGTGTCGGAGGCTGCGGATCGTCGCCGCAAGATGGTCGCCGAGAAGCCGGACCTGATTCCGGAAACCCATGTGGAACATGCCGCCCCCTCCGCGGCAGGTCGGCTTTCCGCCGAGGCTGCGATTGCCTCCGCGGCGCTGGGTATCGGCAAGCCGAAGGAAGAGAGCGACGACGAGGACGAGCCAACCGTCGATTCCGTCTTCGGCAAGACCGAGGACTGATCTGCCTGATCGGTGGTCGCTGTTACCAGACCATTTCGATCCGGCAGGGTGATTGCACGACAGCGATTTGTTGGCTGCTGTCTTCCCCCCTTGCGGGGGAAGTGGCCGCGTAGCGGTCGATGGGGGGTGAAGCCGCAGGCTGCCGCACCGTGCATGAATCATCACTGTTCGGCTGCGCCGATTCACCCCCATCCCGGCCTTCCCCCGTCGAGGGGGAAGGGGGGAGGCTACCGCTCCAACCGTCATGTCAGATCGGCATTCCGGCAAGTCCCTTCAGTGCGACGTCGTCGTCGGTCACCTGGCAGATGCTGACATCTCGCAGCCAATCCTGCATGGGGCCGGGCAGGTGAAAGGCTGAAACCAGCGTTGCCGTCGGCAGCAGGGGAAACAGTCGCTGCGCCAACCCGCCAACGATGATCACGCCGCCTGTCGCGCCCGTCGTCAGTGCAGCCGTTGCCGCGAAACGTGCGAACAGATGTGCATAGAGCTGCCCCAGCCGCAGCGCTGACGGCGTCGCCTGTCTCAGGAATTCGATGATCTCCGGCGCTGAGCCTGTCCCTTCCCGGAAACCCGCGATCCGACAGAGTTGCGGCAGGCCGGTGCCCGACAGCAGGGCCTCCGCGCTGAACGGCACATCGGTTTCGAGCAGACCGCGTGTGGAAAGCAGCCCATGGCCGATCTCCGTCGCTACCGTAATCTGGTCCCCTGAGCGATCCGGCACCAGCAGGCTGCCGCCGATTCCGGTACCCACCCCGATGGTCAGAACCGGGCGCTGATGATCCGGCAGACAGTCTCCGGCCAGCGGCACGGGATCGCAATGGCGCGTCCCCAGGGCCGCCGCCTGCAGGTCGTTCAGCAGCCGAACCTTGCCGCCGTCCGCCGGATCGCGCAGCGTCGCCAGGTCGAAATGCCAGGGGCCATTGACCAGCCGGCCTGTGCCACCACTCACCGGTCCGGCAATAGCGACCGCAACCGAAGTGACGTTCGGGAGGCCATTTGCCGAGAGATAGGAACGCGCCGCCTCCGTGAAGCTGACATGATCGGCGGTCCGCAGCTTCCGGACGCGCGAAAGCGTGCCCTGTCCGTCGACGATGCCGAAGCGGGCGTGCGTGCCACCGATATCCGCGATCAGTCGCATCGAAGCCTTGCCTCCTCAGCCCGGAACCGCGCGCAGCAACTGGCTCAGGTCGTTGAGGAACCGGCTGCTCCAGCGGGAGACATCCAGATCGTGCACCACCTTCATCAGGGCCTTGTGGCGGCGTTTGCGTTCCTTCAGCGGCATCTGCAGCGCGGTCTGCAGCGCGATGGCCGTCTGGTCGATGTTGTAGGGATTGATCAGCAGGGCCTCGTCCATGTATTCCGCTGCACCCGCAAAGCGTGAGAGGACGGGCATGCCGGGATCATCCGGGTCCTGCGCTGCCACATATTCATGCGCCACAAGGTTCATGCCGTCGCGCAGTGGCGTGATCAGCGCGGCGCGGCTGGCGCGATACAATGCAGCCAGCGTTTCGCGCGGGAACTGGCGGTTGATGTAGCGGATCGGTGTCCAGTCGAAGTCACTGAACTTGCTGTTGATCTCCCCGCTGAGGGAATCCAGGCGTTCGTGCAGGTCGACATAGGCATCGACTGCACCGCGTGAGGTTGGGGCGATCTGCATGAAGGTCATGGCGCCACGATTTTCCGGATAGAGTTCGAACAGGCGGCGCACCGACTCCATCCTCTCCGGCAGGCCCTTGGAGTAATCCATGCGGTCAACGCCAATGACCTGCGACCGGTTCAGGTTGCGCTGCCGGATGCGATTGATGATCTCCTCCGCGTTGGGGGTGCGTGCCATCGCAGTGAACCGGTCGGCATCAATGCCGATGGGGTAGGACTTGACGCGGGTGGAGCGTCCAAAGGCGGTCACATACTCGCCATCCGACTCCGTTTCGCTCTCCAGTTGCTGCACCTGCTGGATCAAGTGCAAGCGGTCGGTTTCCGTCTGGAATCCGACCACGTCGTAGGCGAACAGGGCGCGGACAAGCCAGTTCACCTCCGGCACCGCCGCCAGGATGCTGGGGGGCGGCAGGGGGATGTGCTGGAAATAGCCGATCGGGTTGCCGCAGCCGGTCGCCCGCAGTTCCGCCGCCAGCGGGATCAGGTGATAGTCATGAATCCAGATCCGGTCATCCGGCCGCAGGATCGACGCGATCTTCATTGCGAGACGCCGGTTCACGGCGCCGTATACGCGTGAATGGTCGGTGGTGTAGTCGACCAGATCCAGACGGTAGTGAAATGCGGGCCAGAGCACCCGGTTGGCGAAACCGAGATAGTATCCCTCATGCTCCTCCGGCGTCAGCGAAGTGGTCAGCAGGGTCAGATTGCCTGACCTGTGCTCGTTCCAGCTTACGGGGTGCAGCGGGTCCTGCTCCACCCGGCCATCCCAGCCGATCCAGACACCGCCGTTGGCCTCCAGCGCCTCGCCCAGCGCCACGGCGAGGCCACCTGCGCCCGGACCGGCAGCCGGGTCCTGCACACGGTTCGAAACGACGATCAGGCGGCTCATATCCGGGTCTCCCATCCCTTGCTCAGCAGTCGGGCGCAATTGATGATGCCGACCATCGAATAGGTCTGTGGAAAGTTACCCCAGAGTTCGCCCGTTTCCGGGTGCGTATCCTCCGACAGCAGGCCAAGCGGATTGCGCAGCGCCAGCATGGCCTCGAAGGTCTCCCGCGCCTTGTCGATCTGGCCGATCCTGGCCAGCGCCTCGATGCGCCAGAAGGCACAGATGTTGAACGATACTTCCGGCGCGCCGAAGTCGTCCGCAGCTTCGTAGCGCCGCATGTGCGGACCATCCGTCAGCGCTTCCTCCAGCCGCTCGACGGTGGAGACGAAGCGCGGATCCTTCGGGTCGATCAGTCCGACTTCCGCCATCAGCAGGACAGATGCGTCCAGGTCACGTCCGCCGAAACTCTCCGCGAAAGCCTGGCGTTCCTCGCTCCAGGACTCACTCAGGATCCGGTCCCGGATGATCGTCGCGCGGTCGGCCCAGAAGGTCGTCCGGTCCGGCCGCCCGATCTCGGTCGCGATCTTGGCCAGACGGTCGCAGGCGGCCCAGCACATCAGCGCCGATGAGGTATGGACCCGCGCCCGTGTCCGCAACTCCCACATCCCCGCATCGGGCTTGTCATGGAAGTGGAAGGCCTGCTCGCCGACCTTCTCCAGCCGCTCGAAATCGTCGATGTCGGCCGGGCGCAGCAGCCGCTTGTCGAAGAAGGCCTGCGCGGCCCCCAGAACGACATTGCCGAAGACATCGTACTGGAAGTGCTCATGCGCCTGATTGCCGACCCGTACCGGGCCCATGCCGCGATAGCCGGGAATGTCTTCGATGATCCGTTCGCTGATCTGAGCCTCCAGCCCGATGCCGTAGACAGGCTGCATGTGGCCGCCGTCGGCATCGACCACGACATTGCGCAGCCAGCGCAGGTAATCCTCCATGGTCCCCACCTCGGCCAGCGTATTGAGCGCGCGGACGACAAAGAAGGCGTCGCGCAGCCAGCAGAAGCGATAGTCCCAGTTCCGTCCCGAACCGGCTGATTCCGGGATGCTGGTCGTCAGGGCAGCGACGATGGCCCCCGTTTCCTCGAACACGCAGAGCTTCAGGGTGATGGCGGAGCGGATCACTGCTTCCTGCCATTCCAGGGGCAGGGCGAGGCGACGGGTCCAGTGCCGCCAGTAATCCGCCGTCTTTTCCTCGAACTCGGCGGCTGTTTCGGCGACACCGGACGTCAGTGTCTCGTCGGGTCCGAGGATCATGTCGAGTGGCTGGTCGAGCAGGAAAGCGGTTTCCTTCAGCACATAGTCGACCGGCGCGCTGGTGGTGAAACGCATGGTGTAATGGTCGCTGACATAGCGGATGTGATTGCTGCCGTGGGTGATGTTCGGGGCTTTCGTGCCCCAGCCGTGCGTGGGCCGCAGCCGGATGCGGATGCGGGGGGACCCGTTGATCGGCCGCAACCGGCGCACCAGGGTGAGGGGTCGGAACATGCGCCCCCGGGCGGAGAAACGCGGCGCGAAGTCGGTGATCTCCACCCCCCGGCCACTGCCGTCGAACAGGCGCGTCCGCAGGATGGCCGTGTTGGGATCGTAGGCCTGTTCCGCACGGTCGAAGTCTTCGACATCGATGACGAAGCTGCCGTTCGGCCTGTCCTTGCCGTCGCTCAACAGGGCATGAAACACCGGTTCGCTGTCATAGCGCGGCAGGCAGCACCAGACGACCGCACCCCTGTCATCCACCAGCGCATTGAAAGCGGAATTGCCGATGACCCCGAGGTTCAGTGATGGCAGGCGGGCTGCAGCGTTCTGGCTTGTCATTGATCATCCTTCATCGTTTCAACGGCCTTCGCGAGCAGGTGACGCACTGCATCGGGGTCGGCGAGGCGGGAAGTCGCGACGGTCTCACCCTCACCGACCTTGATGGCTGAACCACCGAGTTGCAAAGCCATGGCAAAGGCATCCTCGTCGGTCCGGTCGTCGCCGATCATCAGCGGCGTGCGGTCCCGAAACGGCGCGCGTTGCATCAGACGCTGCAGCACTGCGCCCTTGTGGATGCCGGGCCGGCGCACTTCACAGACCATCTTGCCGTGGATCAGTTCCAGGTCCCGGCTTGTGGCGAGCGCGGCCTGCAGGGCATGACCGACCCGTTCTTCCGCTGCTGGCGCTGCCCGGAAATGGACGGCGATGGCCTGTCCCTTGTCCTCGATCCGCAGCGCGGGAATATCGTTGGCCAATGCGTTGCAGAGACTGCGGATTTCGGCCAGTTCCCCAGGTGTCTCCAGACACTCCAGCGCACCACCTGCCATCCGCATCTCCGCGCCGTGCACCCCACCAACAGTTGCCTTCAGGGGGGTGAGCATCCGATCGATGTCCGCAACGGTGCGACCGCTCAGGATGGCGACCGCGCCGTCCAGAGCGACTTCCAGTCGTTGCAGCAGGGGCACGAGACCCTGTGGCGGACGTGCAGCCTCCGGCGTTGCGGCCAGATCGACCAGGGTTCCGTCATAGTCCAGGAACAACGCGGTCTGTCGTCCGACGATCATCTCTACTCCGGCCCGAATGCTGCTCGACCAGTCATCACGATAGGGGGGGCGGCTACATCGCGTCCACCGGATGTTTCCGATTCCGGCGCGGCGCGGAGGCGGGCAGACAAACGACCTCCCCAATGTCGGGTCTCAGGTTCTCTCGCTTGCCTTCATCTGCACAATCACTGTCTCGCACGCGTTCGCTCGTCCACATCACCGTCCTCCCCTTGTCGCCGGAACGGATCGGCGTATAAGGGAAGCATGTGGGCAAGGCCGGTCACAACCGCCACGGCGGCAATCCTCATGAGCTTCCTGCTCATCACCGCCACGGCTACGTTTGCGCAGGATGTGAAGCTGTTCCGCATCGGCACTGGATCGACCGCAGGGACCTACTATCCAATAGGTGCACTCATTGCCTCGGCCATCTCGCGACCGCCCGGCAGCGCACCCTGTGATGAGGGCGGCGCCTGTGGCGTCGACAATCTGATCGCCACCGCCGTGACCAGTCGCGGGTCGTTCGACAATATCGAGGGGCTGGTCTCAGGACGTTTCGACTCGGCGCTTTCGCAGGCCGATATCGCTGCCTGGGCCTATCGCGGCGACCATGTCTTCACGGGCAAGAAGGCCTATCCGCAGCTCCGCGCGATTGCCAATCTGTATCCGGAGCATGTGCATCTGGTGGTGCGACGCGACCTTGGTATTCTTTCCGTGTCTGATCTGCGGGGCAAGCGGGTGGCGATCGACCGTCCCGGTTCCGGCACCCGGATCAATACGCTGTTGATCATGAACGCCTTTGGTATCGAGCCAACCGACTTCGAAGCGATCGAACTGGGGCCGGAGGCCGCGATCACCGCCCTGCTTGAGGGAGAGGTTGATGCCGCATTCTTCGTTGTCGGTTATCCGTCCGTTGCTGTCACCGAACTTGCGGAAACCGGTCGTTTCACCATTGCCCCCATTTCCGGGGTCGCGGCAAATCAGTTGATCCTGACCAACCGCTTCTACACCGCAGGCGCCGTACCGCTGGGTGTCTATCATGGTGTCGGCACCATCCCCACGCTTCTGGTGGGCGCACAGTGGATCGTGCAGCAGGATGCCGATGAGGAACTGATCTATCAGATCACCCGGGCGTTCTGGGCCGACAGCAACCGCGAATTGCTCAACTCCGGCCACGTCAAGGGACGCCAGATCCGGCTGCAGACTGCGCTGGACGGGCTCACCGTGCCGCTGCATCCGGGTGCGCGACGGTTCTACGAGGAAGTCGGATTGATCCAGCCGCCGCAGGTCACCGCAGAACCGGACCCCGATGCCGGACCCGTCACCGGGGAAGCTGCCGCTGACGTATCGGAGCAGGGGAAGACCGTCACTGACTGATGACTCTTGCGGCCTGATCCGGGAGACCCCAAAGTCCCCCCGATCGTGACTGGAGGCCCAACATGTTCGACCTGATCGGGGAAAGCGCAGGCGCGCTGCCCATTTATCTGGTATCCGCCGGAAATCTGACTGTCTGGCTGGAGGCGCAACCGCTGAACTGGCGCAACTGGCTTGCGGGTCGGCTGGAGAACATGAAGGCCGGTGCGGCCCTGATGCTGCCCGGAGATGACGGCACGCCGAGCGCGGTGCTCGCCGTCGTTGGTGACAAGCCGGACATGTGGAGCGTCGCGGGGCTGCAGGGCCGACTGCCTGCAGACCGGTTCATGCTCGACCTGTCCGCGCTTGAGAGCGCGGACCCCGGGGCTCTGGCGCATGACCTGGTGCTCGGCTGGGCGCTCGGCACCTACCGTTTCGACCGCTATCTGAAACCGTCGGAGAAGCCACGGGCACAGCTTGTCTGGCCGCTGGAGGTGGACCAGGCACGCGTCACCGCGATGGCGGAGGCGATCTTCCTGACACGCACCCTGATCAACACACCGGCGCAGGACATGGGACCCACGGCGCTGGAGCAGTCCGCGCGGGTTCTGGCTGAGCGGTTCGGCGGCTCGGCGGAATGTACTGTCGGCGATGAGCTTCTGGCCCGGAACTTTCCGATGATACATGCGGTCGGGCGCGCGGCTGTCGATCCGCCACGCCTGATCGACCTGACCTTCGGTGACCCGGCACTGCCGAAGGTCACGCTGGTGGGGAAGGGGGTCTGCTTCGATACAGGCGGGCTCGACCTGAAACCGGCCTCCGGCATGGAACTGATGCGCAAGGACATGGGGGGCGCTGCCACCGTTCTCGGGCTGGCGCACATGATCCTGGCACAGGCGTTGCCGGTGCGTCTTCGGGTGCTGATTCCGGCGGTGGAGAACGCTATTGCCGGCAATGCCTACCGTCCGGGCGATATCCTGCAGACGCGGCAGGGTATCACGGTGGAAATCGGCAATACCGACGCAGAGGGGCGGCTGGTGCTGGGCGATGCACTTACTCTGGCGGGGGAGGACAAGCCCGACCTGCTGGTCGACTTCGCGACGCTGACCGGCGCGGCGCGCGTGGCTGTCGGAACCGAGATCGCGGCCTTCTTCGCCCGCGATGACGCCCTTGCGACCGAGCTGGAGGCGGCCGCGCGCGCCGCAGATGATGCTGTCTGGCGCCTGCCACTGCACGAGGGCTATCGCCATCTGCTGGACACGCCCTTTGCCGACATCAACAACGCCGGTTCGGGTCGGTTCGCCGGGGCGAGCACGGCGGCGCTGTTCCTGAAGGAGTTCGTCGCCGACCCGGATCGCTGGCTGCATCTGGACATCATGGCCTGGAACAGCCGCAACCGTCCCGGTCGTCCACGGGGGGGCGAGGCCATGGGTCTGCGTGCATTGTTCGCGATGATCGAAGGCCGGTTCGCAGGCTGATTCCGACCAGTCTTCGCTTGCACGTCGCGGGTTTCGGCTCCAGTCTTGCCGCAGGCATCGCGGAAAATTGCTGGTGACCGGCACGCAAGAGCAATTTTCGGCTTGCGATACGGTCGCTGGAAATAGTGCGGCCTGATCTCAACTAAATTCTTGGAAAATCGAGCTAAATATTTCATTTTTCTTAAAGAAAAATGTGACCCTGCTGCCTGTCTGTGTCACGGTTTCTACTGTCTGTTCGGCAATTTTCTGCGTCGGATTGAATCACGAAACCTTGCAGGGGGTATTCAATGACAGCCAAGATTCTCATCGGGCTCGATGGCAGCGAGGCGGGCGACCGCGCGGTCGCGTTCGCCAAGCAGCTCGCGGCCCTGATCGGAGACTGCGAACTGATCGCACTCTTCGTCATCGAATGGTCGCCATACTCGTTCCAGACGGCAGAAGAGAACGCGGAGCGCCACAAGCGGCGTGAAGCGGAGATTGCCGCGGCGGAGGAACGCGTGATCAATCCGGCCATCGATGCGCTGAAGGCAGAGGGGTTTGCCGTGCGGGGACTGGTCAAGCATGGTCATGTGGCTGATCTGCTGAATTCGACGGCGGTGTCGGAGGGAGCAAGTCAGATCGTGGTTGCCCGTTCCGGTGAGCGCGGGTTGGCGAGCAGGGTGTTCGGTACGTCCACTGCCCATCTCGCCATGACCTCCGAAGTTCCTGTCACGATTGTCGGATGAGGGAGCAATCATGAAAAAGAGCATTTTCAAGGGTCTCACGCTACTGCCGTTCACGGCCGCACCCGCGCTTGCGCAGGAAGGCGGGTCAATCGACCAGGCGGTGAACGCGGCATTTGCCACCGCCACCGGTCCGTTCGTCAGCTTCATCTTCGCCCCGATACCCGGCACCAGTTTCCCCTGGATCGTCATGTGGCTGGTGATCGCGGCAAGTGTCTTCACGCTGTACTTCGGTTTCATCCAGATCAGGGGCTTTCGCCATTCGATCCAGTTGGTCAAGGGGGATTACTCCGACCCCGAGGATGCGGGCGAAGTAAGTCACTTCCAGGCCCTGGCCACGGCGCTGTCCGGGACCGTCGGTCTCGGCAATATTGCCGGTGTCGCTGTTGCCGTCGGCATCGGTGGTCCCGGTGCCACGTTCTGGATGATCCTTGCCGGACTGCTCGGCATGGCATCGAAGTTCACCGAATGCACGCTGGGTGTGAAGTACCGCAACGAATATCCCGACGGCACCGTCTCCGGTGGTCCGATGTACTATCTCTCCAAGGGATTCAGGGAGCGGGGACTGCCGGGCGGCAAGGTGCTGGCCTTCCTGTTCTCGGTCTTCTGCATCCTCGGCGCATTGGGGGGCGGGAACATGTTCCAGGCCAATCAGGCGCATGCCCAGATTTCCGGGATTGTCGG
Organism: Minwuia thermotolerans; assembly: GCA_021604565.1. Lineage (GTDB taxonomy): Bacteria > Pseudomonadota > Alphaproteobacteria > Minwuiales > Minwuiaceae > Minwuia > Minwuia thermotolerans_A. Next base: position 39,012 of record BQJF01000009.1, read on the forward strand.
TGACTTCCCGGGCTGGATCACGGGGATCGTCTTCGCGGTCATCGTCTTTGCCGTCATCGTCGGGGGCATCAAGTCGATCGCCAACGTGACGGAGAAGGTCGTGCCCTTCATGGGTATCCTCTACGTCCTCACCGCACTGGTCATCCTGATCATGAACTTCGACAAGATCGGCTGGGCCTTCGGCCAGATCTTCGAAGGGGCGTTCACCGGACTGGGTGTTGCGGGCGGTATCGTCGGTGCCCTGATCCAGGGCTTCAAGCGGGCCGCGTTCTCGAACGAGGCCGGTGTCGGTTCCGCGGCCATCGCCCATTCGGCTGTGAGAACCAAGGAGCCGATCACGGAGGGACTGGTGTCCTTGCTGGAGCCGCTGATCGACACCGTTATCATCTGCACGATGACCGCGCTGGTGATCACGATCTCCGGTCTGCTGATCATGGATCCGGCGACAGGCAACTTCGTGCTGGATGGTTCCACCATCAAGACGGTTGGCGATGTGTCAGGTGTTTCACTGACCTCCGCGGCATTCGCCGAAGGGTTCAGCTGGTTCCCCTACATCCTCGCGATCGCGGTGATCCTGTTTGCCTTCTCGACCATGATCTCCTGGTCCTACTACGGCCTGAAGGCATGGACGTACCTGTTCGGTGAAGGGAAGACGACGGAGGTTATCTTCAAGGTGATCTTCTGCGTCTTCATCGTCATCGGCGCGGCGGCCAGCCTGGGTCCGGTCATCGACTTCTCCGATGCCGCGATCTTCGCGATGGCCGTGGTGAACATCACCGGGCTCTACTTCCTGATGCCGATCGTGCGGAAGGAACTTGGGTCGTACATGGAGCGTCTGAAGTCCGGCGAAATCCGTCGCTTCAAGCACTAGGATGATAGAGGTCGTCCTTCGGGACGGCGTCTTTCACAAGCGTGATGCCGGGCCGGGTGAAACCGGTCCGGCATTTCGCGTTTCAGAACTGTCCGAGCGCCAGCAGCAGCAGGAACGGCAGAGTCAGGAATGAAACTGCCGTGGAGACCAGAACCGAACCGGCAACCGCTTCCGGGCGCTGATCGTACAGGCTGGCGAACAGGTAGTTGAAGACCGCGACCGGCATCGCGCTCTGGATGATCAGAACACCCGTGGCAGTGTCACTGAGACCCAGCAGACGGGCAACGGCCAGCCCGACACCCAGCCCGACAACCAGCCGGATCGCCGCGACGATACCGGCCTGACCCAGGCTGGCGAGGCGCAGGCCCGACAGGGAGACACCCAGCGCCAGAAGCATCATCGGGATGGCAATGCCGCCCAGCAGCTTCAGCGTATTGTCGATCCAGCCCGGCAATTCGGTGCCCGTGGCGACCATCGCCAGTCCCAGGACGGTCGCGTAGATGACCGGCGTGCGGGCAAGCTGGCGCAGGCCGAACTGGCCCGATACGACAGCGATGCCGAAACTGAAATGATACCCGGCGATCACCGCGAAGACGGCAATGGCGAGTGACAGTCCCTCCTGCCCGAACGCGAACAGGCACAGCGGCAGGCCCATGTTGCCCGCGTTTGCCATCATGACCGGCGTCAGGAAGGCCCGCAGCGGCAGGCGTGCCAGCTTCAGGGCCAGACCACCAAGGACCGCGAAGCCGACGAGCGTCAGCGCGGTGGCGAACAGCATTTCCGTGAATGCCTCCGCCGATACCTCGAGCTTCGACAATGTCGCAAGGATCAGGGCCGGGGTGCCGAGATTGGTTGCGATGGCCGTGACAGTTGCCGTATCGAAAGGCAGATGCAGTCGGCGCCAGCCAAAACCGAAGCCGGCAATGATGAAAACCGGCGCGATGATGGCGAATAGCTGGGCAGTCATGGTTGGCTCCTGCAGGTGCGGGGCGCGACAATGCCCCAGCCAGGGTGACTGACGCCATCTGAATGTTGTGCAGGCAAGGCATTCATTTTGTGAATTGCAGCGCACAACAAACGAATTGGACAATACCGCCCGGTAGGGCAATTTTACGCGCGGTTCACGCCGCGCTATCTGGGGAGGAGAGCAGCGATGGACGATACGGTCGGACGTTCGACGGAACAGACCGTAGATACTGGTTCCCGCAGTCTCAGGGTTGCGATCATTGGTGCTGGCATGTCCGGCATCCTGGCCGCGATACGGCTGCGGGAAACCGGTGTCCGGGACATAACCATTTTCGAGAAGGCGGATCGGCTGGGTGGCACCTGGCGCGACAATACCTATCCGGGCCTGACCTGCGATGTGCCGTCTCACCTTTATCGATACACCTTCGAGCCGAACGCCGACTGGAGTCGCCGGTTTTCGCCCGGCCCGGAGATTCGGCGCTATTTCGAAGGTGTGGCCGAACGGCACGCGGTCGACGGACTGATTCGAACCAATTCGGAGATCGTGCGCAGCACGTTCGGCGACAGTCGCTGGGAACTCGAGACCATCGGCGGCGATGTCGAGACCTTCGACGCCGTGATCTGCTGCACCGGTGTCCTGCACCATCCGAAGTATCCCGACATCGAAGGTCTGGACAGCTTCGCAGGCGACAGCTTTCACACGGCGCGCTGGAACCATGATGTGAGCCTGAAGGGCAAGCGTGTCGGCATCATCGGCACCGGTTCGACCGCCATGCAGGTGACGTCGGCAATCGTTGGCGAAGTCGGGCACCTCAGCCTGTTCCAGCGTACCGCGCAGTGGGTCGTACCATTGCCGAACCCGGAGATTCCGGAGCCGCTGAAGCAGCGCTATCGCGAAAACCCGGAGGAGATGGATGGCCTGTACGACCATCTGTCGGAGCGGTTCGTGGACACCTTTGCCCGTGCGGTCATCGGCGACCGCGAGGAGATGGCGAAGGTCGAGGCGAACTGCGTCAACAACCTGATGGAAAATGTCAGTGATCCGGAGCTGCGGGCCAAGCTGACACCCGACTACAAGGTTGCCTGCAAGCGCCTGATCATGACCGACCAGTTCTATCCCGCGATCCAGCAGCCGAACGCGGAACTGGTTACCGATGGCATCGAACGGGTGGAGGCCGGTGGCGTACGCACCGTGGATGGCCGTCTGCACGAACTGGATGTGCTGGTGCTGGCCACCGGCTATCACGCCCACGACTTCATGCGTCCGATGAATGTGACGGGCCGCGACGGCCTGACGATCGACGAGGCCTGGGCGGAAGCCAACGAGGCCTATCGGTCCGTTGCGGTGCCGGGCTTCCCGAACTTCTTCATGGTGGCCGGACCGAACAGCCCCATCGGCAACTTCTCCCTCATCCAGGTGGCAGAGGTGCAACTGGACTACATCATGCAGCTGATGCGGCAGCTACAGGCGCGTGAGGGGGCGGAGGTTGAGCCGAAGGCCGAAGCGACCCAGCGTTTCAATGACGAGATCAAGGCGGCAATGACGGGCACTGTCTGGGTCACCGGCTGCAGCAGCTGGTACCTGGACAAGAACGGCAATCCGGCGCTCTATCCATGGGACTTCCAGCACTTCCGCCAGGACATGGCTGCGCCGAACCTGGATGACTTCCTGATTGCCTGACCTGCGTCCTGCGGCCTGTACAGAGGATATGCCGTTCGGCACTCTGATGTGGGGAGGACATGATCATGACGAACACAGGAACCGTGAGTGCCGAGGACAGGCGTCTGCTGACAGATGCCGTCGCCGTCGCCAACATTCCCACCTTGCTGATGGTGCTGGTCCAGATGACCGGCGACCTCGCATGGCTGGAACCAAGGTATCACCCGAGTCGCGGGCAGGGGCTGGATGACAACGACAGCGGTGGCCTGCCGGAAGATGTGCAGCAGGAAATCCGTGATGCGGCCCTGACCGCCATCCTCGAATGCCGCGCCGGAAAGCCGGTGGCGATTCCCGATCCGGACCCGGACCTGCTGGTGCGGATGCTCGGCATCTCCATGGGGGAGCCGGTGCCGCAGGAATATGGCGACATGACCCGGGCGCAGCTCGGCCAGCGACCGGTCGAGCGCAAGCCGATGAAGGTGCCGGAAGGATTCAGGGCGATTGTCATCGGGGCCGGTGCGTCCGGCATGTGCATGGCGGTGCATCTGAAGGCTGCGGGCATTCCGTTCGAGATCCTGGAACGCAACAGCAGCGTCGGCGGTGTCTGGCTGGAGAACCGCTATCCCGGTGCGGGCGTGGATACGCCGAACCACCTCTATTCATTCTCCTTCGTCATGTGGGACTGGCCGATGTATTTCGCGCTGCGTGACGAACTGAAGAGCTACATGCAGCATGTCGCCGAGCACTTCGAGCTGACACCCCACATCCGGTTCCAGACCGAGGTCGTGTCGACGGAGTGGCAGGAAGACAGCCAGCTCTGGCGCGTGACCACACGTGACACCGACGGTCAGGAGCATGTGGAACATGCCAACGTCGTGGTCAGCGCTTCGGGTATCTTCAACCCGGCGGTCTTTCCCGACATTCCGGGCATCGACAGCTTTGCCGGAGAGAGCTTCCACACCTCCCGCTGGCCGGAAGACCTTGATCTGACAGACAAGCGCGTCGCGATCATCGGCAACGGTGCCAGCGCCATGCAGATCTGCCCCGAGATCCAGGACAAGGTCGGCGAACTGAAGATCTATCAGCGCTCCCTGCACTGGGCCGCGCCGTTCCCGCACTTCCGCAAACCGGTGCCGGAGCCGATGCGGTTCCTGATCCGTGAAGTTCCGCTCTATCAGGCCTGGTACCGGGTACGGCTCGGCTGGACCTTCAACGACCGGGTTCATCCGGCCTTGCAGAAGGATCCGGACTGGCCGGATGCAGAGCGGTCACTGAACGCGATCAACGATGGGCATCGCAAGTTCTTCACCCGCCATATCCGCGAGGAACTGGGCGACCGCCAGGACCTGTTCGAGAAGGTCGTGCCGCCCTATCCGCCATTCGGCAAGCGCATGCTGATGGACAACGGCTGGTACCGGATGCTGCGCAACCCCAAGGTCGAACTGGTGACCGACCGCATTGCCGAAATCACCCCTGATGCGCTGGTGACGGATGACGGCGAACGCCGCGAGGCGGATGTGCTGATCATCGCCACGGGCTTCGATGTGCTGCGGTTCATCAATACCTACGAGGCGCGCGGTCGCGGCGGTCGCAGCCTGCGCGATGTCTGGGACGATGATGATGCGCGGGCGTTTCTGGGGGCGGCGGTGCCGGACTTCCCCAACTACTTCATCCTCTACGGCCCCAACACGCAACCGGGCCACGGCGGCAGCCTGCTGTTCGTGATCGAGATGCAGATCAACTACATCATGGACCTGATGGCAAAGATGATGGACCAGGATGTCGGTGCTGTGTCGGTGCGCAAGGATGTGCATGACGCCTACAACGCGAAGGTCGATACGGCGAACGAGAACATGGTCTGGACCCATCCCGGCATGCAGACCTATTACCGCAACCGGCTGGGGCGGGTGACGGTCAACTTCCCGTTCCGCAACGTGGATCTGTTCGACATGACACGGGAAGCCGATCTGGACGCCTTCGAGACCCAGCCGCGGAAAAGGGCAACTTGATCCCGGTTGGTTCAGGCGGATTTCTGCAGACCGTCTAGGTTGTCGGCGTCCTGCGGCGGAAACTGGAAGCACGGGCCTTCGGCGCCGATTTCCCCCGTCATCATGGTGAACCGTGTGGGATCAGCGATCACGCGCGGCACCTTGTTCTGGCCGCCGGCCTTGCCCTTTGTTGCCATCCAGCGCGCGAAGGTGCCGGGATCAACGAAGCGGAGGACAGGCGGGCCCATGCCGACGCCGTTGCGGCGGTGGGTGCCATAGTCCCGGCTTGACTGGTCCAGGGTTCTGTCAATCGTGTCGCGGAACAGGGCAGCACGCAACGCGATCATCGGGTTCATGGCGGGCGTATCGGTCTCCACGATGAAGCGGTGATGCCCGGTCGCGTTCCGGTCGCGCGACAGGACCGGCCCGACGCAATATTCGTTCACGGTCAGTCCGGTTGCGCGGGCGGCGGCGTTGACCGCGCGATCAATCTCTTCACCGATCAGGTGCTCGCCAAACGCCGACAGCATGTAGGACGTGCGACCGGTGATCAGCAGCCGGGGTGGATCCCGGTCTGCGAAACGGACCGTATCGCCGATCTGATAGGCGAACAGTCCGGAATTTGTCGTCAGCACGATTGCATAGTCCTCGCCGGGTTCCAGGTTTCCGACCCAATGGCGGATCGGCCTTTCCGCGCCGAGCTCCGAAAGCGGCACGAACTCGAAGAAGATTCCATTGTCGGCGATCAGCCGCATACCCTCACCGCCGCCACGGTCAGCGACCGCAATGAAGCCTTCGCTGGCCGGATAGACTTCCCGTGTCCGGGCGCCGACCTGATCCAGGAAGGGCTGAAACCGCTCCCGATACAGATCCCAGGCGACACCGCCATGCACCAGCAACTGAAGGTCAGGGAAAGGCGCCGCGCCACCGGTCAGCTCATGCAGCCGCTCGAAAAGGATCAGCAACCATGCAGGCGTGCCGGAGATCATGCTGATCCTTTGTTTCAGGGAAAGTCGCGCGAGCGTTTCCAGTTTCTCTTCCCAATCCTCCATCAGGGCCAGTTCCGGGGGCGGGAAGGAGAATGCACGCATCCAGCGCGCCTGGGTGCTGGCGGCAATGCCCGAGAGATCTCCGGCCCTGATGCCTGACCCGAGGTCGCCGAATGCCGTTGATCCCCCCAGCATGAAGGTCTTGCCCGCCAGAAGGCGACTTTCCGGAAAGTTCGCCAGATGATGTACGGCGATGTCGATGGCTGCCCGCTTGTTTGCCCGGATCATTTCATCGGACACAGGCAGGTACTTCGTGCGACCGGTCGTGGTGCCGGAACTCGTCGCCATGAAGCGAACGGCAGTGGGCCAGGTCTGACCACGTACATCCGGGAACACGGGTGACCAGTATTCGCCCCAGAAGTCCTCGTAGGTGCGAATCGGGACCCTGTCCTGGAAGTCCGCGACCGACCGGACGGTCGCCAGATCATGGTCCTGACCGAACCGTGTTCTCCGGGCCTGCCGGACCAGCCGAAGCAACTGCTGATGCTGGGTTTCGCAGACATCCTGATTTCCCAGGGCCTCCAGCCTCCGCCGGGCGAAGAGTGACAGCAATGGCGTGAAATCAAGCATTCCCGATCATCGGAAAGGACCACTACAGAGGTATGACGGCGATACGCGAAGTCGCGGTGCGGGCAGGTGCCATCCGATGCCGGGTGAATGCCCGCTCAGGTCGTCCCGTCCCGCAATTCAGCGACCATGGTGGCGAACTTCGTTGCATCGGTAATGACGCGGGGCACCTTGTGCTGCCCGCCCGACTTGCCCTTCATCGCCATCCAGCGCTCGAAGCTGCCTGCGGGCAGAAACCGGAACGCAGGCGGGTTCATGCCGGCGTCATTGATCCGGTGCGCCCGATAGTCCTCGTTCATGTCCTGCAGGACCTGGTCGACCGTGGCTGCGAAGCGGGCAATCCGTTCGTCGTCGGGCTGTTCGGTGGCCTCGACCAGATAGAGGTGATGCCCTACGCCACCCCGGCTCTCCGGCAGCAGGGCGCCGACGGTATACTCCCTGACCGTCAGTCCGGTCGCACTCGCGGCACGATTGATCGCGGCGTCAAGCTCACTGCCGATCAGATGCTCGCCGAAGGCGGAGAGCATGTAGGACGTGCGTCCGGTGATCAGCAGGCGGGGTGGCGCATGATCCACGAACCGCACCGTGTCCCCGATCAGATAGGCGAACATGCCGGAGTTGGACGACAGCACGATGGCATAGTCGGTCCCGGTTTCCAGATTGCCGACCCAGTGGCGGACCGGTCTGTCCGCGCCCAGTTCCGACAGCGGGATGAACTCGAAGAAGATGCCATTGTCCAGGATCAGCCGCAGCCCCTCACCATCGCCCCGGTCGGCAACGGCGATGAACCCTTCACTGGCCGGATAGACTTCCCGGGTTTCCGCATGGGTCTGGTCCAGAAACGGCCGGAAGCGATCCCTGTAGAGGTCCCAGGCCACGCCGCCATGGACCACCAGTTCCAGATCGGGGAAGGGGGCCTTGCCCTCCGTCAACTGGTGCAGCCGCTCGAACAGGATCAGCATCCAGCCCGGCGTGCCGGTCAGCATCGTGATCCGTTCCTGCAGGGACAGGCGTGTCAGACGCGCCAGCTTCTCCTCCCAGTCGTCCAGCAGGGCCAGGTCGGGAGGCGGGAAGGAAAAGCCGCGCATCCAGGCGGACTGTCCCTTGACGGCGATGCCCGACAGGTCGCCGCTGAGGATACCCTGACCCTGATCGACCAAGGCGGTTGTCCCGCCCAGCATGAAGGTCTTGCCACTGAGGGGGCGGCTGTCGGGACGATTGGCCAGATGGTGAACCGCGACATCAATGGCGGCCCGCTTGTTGGCGCGCATCATTGCCGGTGTCACGGGAAGGTACTTGGTTGCCCCGGATGTGGTGCCGGAACTGACCGCCAGCCATGGCGCGCGACCGGGCCAGGTCTGGCCGGACAGATCGGGAAAGGCCCCGGACCAGTAGTCCCGCCAGAGATCCTCGTAGGTGCGGACGGGCACCCGTTCCTGAAAGTCGGCAATGGTCCGGACGCGGTCGAAATCATGGTCGCGCCCGAACCGCGTGCCCCGTGCCTTTCGCACCAGTCCCAGCAACTGCCGGGTCTGCGTCTCCACGGGATCCTGATGTTTCAGCACACCCAGCCGGTGGCGGGCATAGAGCTTCAGAAAGCGGGTGAAGTCAGGCATCGGTCGCCAGCTTCTGGACGGGATGGAAGAACATGTTTCAGCGCGTATTCAACGCCCGCCAGACCTGTGCAGACGTGAAGGGCGGGTCGAGGTCCAGCGTGATCCCCTGACGCTGCAGCACGTCATGCACGGCGTTGGTGATTGCCGCCGGCGCACCGTTCGCCCCCATTTCCCCGATGCCACGCGTGCCGAGGATGTTTGTCGAGGAGGCGGTTTCATGGAAGTTCACGTCCAGCCCGGGCAGGTCGTCCGCACGGGGCATGCAGTAATCCATCAGCGAACCGCTCAGCAGTTGCCCGCTGTCCGGGTCATAGACGGCATGTTCCAGCAGGATCGCACCGACACCCTGCGCCAGTGCGCCCTGCGACTGTCCTGCAAGCAGGGTCGGATTGATCACCGTGCCCGCGTCATCAACGGCGCCCAGGCGGTCGAGCCTGACCTGTCCCGTTTCGGGGTCGATCTCGACCTCCGCGATGACCACGCCATGGGGGAAGGCGGCAACGGAATCGGCAAATTCCTGCGTTGCCGCCAGCGGCTCCTCTTCGGCCAGATCGAACAGGCTGACCTGCCGGTCGGTGCCGGTGACGCGAAAGGTGCCCTCCAGGAATTCGATATCCTCGACAGCCGTCTCCAGCCGGTCGGCGGCACGCTGGCGACCGAGCCGGATCACCTCATCCGCCGTCCGCGTCAGGGTCGCACCTGAGATGATGGTGGAGGAGGAACCACCGGTGCCGCCGCCGCGCACCAGCCGGTCCGTGTCCCCCTGCCGGATATCGATTGCGCCTGCCGGTATGCCCAGCCGGTCGGCCAGGATCTGCGCGAAGACGGTCTCATGCCCCTGACCGGTGGACTGGGTCCCGGTCCATGCCTCGATCCGCCCCGTCGCGCCATTCACGGTGACGGTGCTGGTTTCGCTGGTGGCGCCGCCGACGGGATGCATGTTGCAGGCGATACCACGCCCGCGCAGCAGGCCCCGCGCGGCACTGTCCGCCCGTCGCCCGCCAAAGCCCTGCCAGTCGAGCTTCTCGAGTGCGGCGTCCAGGATCGCCGGATAGTCGCCGCCGTCATAAGTCATCCCCAGCGGCGTCTGCCACGGCATGGCGTCCGGCTGCACCAGGTTGCGCCGCCGAATCTCCTCCGGCGGCAGTCCCAGCGCCAGCCCCGCCTTGTCCACCAGCCGTTCCAGCGTCACCACCATTGGCGGCTTGCCCGCACCGCGATAGGCGTCGATCGGTACGGTGCTTGTGTAGTAGGCCCGGGATCGGATGGCGATGCGCGGCAGGGCGTACATGCCACTTGCCACCTTGGCCAGACTGTCGGTCGGATTGCCTGGACCAAAGGTGGACAGGAACGCCCCGAGATCAGCCAGCGCATCGACCTGCAGCGCGAGGAAACGCCCGTCATCATCAAACCCCAGCGTGGCCTGGGTCACCTGCGGGCGCGCGTGGGTCTCCGACACGAAGCTCTCGGTGCGCGAGGAAGTCCAGCGCACGGGTCGCTCCAGCTTCGATGCGGCCCAGACAACGGCCGCCTGTTCCGGGTATGCAAAGAACTTCGGGCCGAAGCCGCCACCAACGTCGTGGGTGATGACGCGCAGTTTCTCTTTCGGCCAGTGCAACGCATTGCGGGCGATCTGGTAGTGAAGCAGATGCACGCCCTGACTGGCGCTGGTCAGTTCAATCCGGTCGTTCGCCGGATCCGGTCGCGCCACGACCACCCGCCCCTCCAGCGCCGCGCCGCAGATCCGTTGGGTTCTGAGCCGCACCGATACCGTATGCGGCGCGGCCGCGATGGCCTCCGCCGTGCCCTCCGCGTCGCCCGTGCCCCAGTCGAAGATCATGTTGTCAGGTGCAACATCGTGTAGGGCAGGGGATTCGGTTCCCGCCTCCGTCACCGCGCCTAGATCCTCGATCTCGAACCAGGCCAGATCGGCGGCGTCGCGGGCTGCGGCCATGCTTTCCGCCACGATCAGGGCGAGCGGCTGGCCGACGTGATGCACATGCGTTCGGGGCAGGATCGGGCGATAGGCCTCGATCATGCTGGTGCCGTCCCGGTTGGTGACCGGCGCCGTGGTCTTCAGCGTGCCGAGTCCGTCTGCCGCCGCGTCCTCTCCGGTCAGGATGGCAACAACGCCGGGCACTGCGCGCGCCTCGTCCAGCGTGGCGGAGAGGATCCGCCCGTGGGCCACTTCGGCGCGAATGAACAGGCCGGTCAGATCGCCTGCCGCCGCCAGATCGTCGGTGTAGCGGCCAGCGCCACGGACGAAGCGGCTGTCTTCCCGCCGCGTGGCGCTGGTTCCGATTCCGTCGAGCATCTTCGTCATTGCAATACGCGCTCCCTGTCGGGGTCAGTGTCCAGCAGTGCCATCGGATTGCCGATGATCTCCCGCACCAGTTTCAGTCGGATGGCGCGGGCGAAGTCAACATAGTTGGTGGCGGTGATCAGGAACGATCCCGGCCCGACGATCAGGTCGGACCTGTAGTAGATATCCAGCCGCGGTTCCTCGTTCAGGATGGCGATACCGTTCACCGTGACATAGGCGGCCCGCGCCATTTCGCGCGCTTCCCGGGGCAGGATGCCATCATTGCTGCCCCCGTCACCTGAAACATCGATCACCCGCCGACGTACCTCGAAGTCCAGACCGTCGAACAGTTTCAGCGCTTCGATCACGGCTTCGCCGAGCGCTGTCCGCCCGCCCTTCACCAGACGTTTTGTATCCGCGATCCGCCGGGCAAGCTGTTCGATATCCTCGTCCCGGCGCAGCACGGTCCAGGGAACGGCCTGCACCTGCTCCCCTCGCCCTGACCATTGCATCAGGGTCACCGCCATCCCCAGCGGCGCGCCGGTGCGCATGGCCTGGCGCACCGATTCATGGCGAAACGCATTGGCCAGCCCCAGCATCTGAAGCCTGTATTCCGCGTTGTCGACACTGGTGGAGGTATCCACCGCCAGCACGAGAGCCAGGTCGATCCGCCGATCCAGTTGCGCCTCCGCCGGGCGCACGAGAGCGATGAGCGTGACAAGGCAAATCGCCAGCGCGGGCAACGGGAAGGGGGAGGTACGCATGATGCCCCGAGTGTCGCCCTGACCAACAGGCAGGGTAAAGCGGTTTCTCGGTGTCAGACCGTCAGGCCGAACCGACGCAGGAACAGCTCCAGCGAAACAAGGGTCCAGATCAGTTTCTCGTGGTTCTGGCGACCCCGATTGTGGTCCCCCAGGGTGCGTTCCAGCTCACCACGGTCATAGAGGTCGCGGCTGAGGGAGTCGGGGCCGGTCAGGTGATCATGGACCCAGTCCCGCATGGAAGTGCGGAACCAGTCGTTCACCGGCACGCGGAAGCCGACCTTGGGCCGTTCAAGGATCTCGGCGGGCAGAATGCGTTTCATGCCCTGACGCAGCAGCCACTTGTCCTCCCCCCCACGGATACGGCAGTCGTCGGGCAGGCGGGAGACCACCTCGGCCAGTTCGTGATCCATGAAGGGCATCCGCCCCTCGATGGAGCCGGCCATGGTCATCCGATCTCCGCGTTCCAGCAGGTTGTCGGGCAGCCATGATGTCTGATCGAAGTACTGCAGGCGACGCAGCGCGCTCGTGCCTGGTGCCGTCTGGAATGGAAAGCTGTCGGGGGGCGTTCGGTTCAGGTCATCCGCGGTCGGATCGGCCAGCAGACGCGCGGTGGCATCAGGCCCCAACGCTCCGAACCAGCGCGGAAAGCGGTCTTCGACAGCACGCTGATCCAGGCTGTCGAACAGGGTTTTCACCCGGCGGAACGAATAGGGCAGGGCGCTGACCAGGGGCCGCACCAGACCGCGATGCAGCACGCCGGGCATCAGCGCGTGGTAGCGGCTGGCATGACGCTCGAAACGGTGCTTCGGATAGCCGGCCAGGATCTCGTCGGAGCCTTCGCCGGTCAGCACCATCTTCACCGTCCGGGATGCCTCCACCGACAGCAGATAGATCGGGATGTCCGATGGTTCCGCCACGGGTGCATCGCGGTAGCCGATGAGGTTCGGCAGGTAGTCCATCAGCGTATCGGCGGAGACCTCAAGCTCGTGATGGCTGGTGGAGAACTGTTCGGCGATGTCGCGGGCGTAGCGCAGTTCGCTGTACTCGCCTTCCCTGAAACCGACCGAGAAGGTGCGGACAGGCAGGTCACTCTGTTCTGCCATCAGCGCGACGATGGCCGAGGAGTCGATGCCACCGGACAGGAAGGCACCGAAGGGCACATCCGAGGCCATGCGCAGGCTGACGGATTCCTGCAGCACATCCATGAACGCGCTGACCGGATCATCGGTTGCAAGCGGCGACTGCGGCGCGCCGTCGGGCGGCGACCAGTAGCGGCTGATCTTCAGCGATCCGTCCTGCCATACGGCCACCGAAGCAGGCGGCAGCTTCTCGATGCCTTCGAAGAAGGTGTCGGGCCCCGGTACATAGCGATAGTTCAGGTAGGACGGGATGACGCCCGTGTTCAGTCGGGGTGTGTAACCGGGAACCGTCAGCAGCGCCTTGATCTCGGAGGCGAAGAAGGTGTTTCCGCCCTGCCGCAGCAGGAAGACGGGTTTCTTGCCGAAACGGTCGCGGGCGACAGTCAGCCGCTCCGCCTCATGCTCCCAGACCATATGGGCGAACATGCCGCGCAGGTGGCGCACCGCGTCCGGTCCCCAGTGGGCGTGGGCGGCCAGCACGACCTCCGAGTCGGACGTGGTCTCGAACCGGTAGCCAACCGTCTTCAGTTCCTCCCGCAGGGTGACGTAGTTGTAGACCTCCCCATTGAAGACCATGGAGAGGCGACGCCCGTCCGGCGCAGTATAGTGCATTGGCTGGTCGCCAGTGGTCAGGTCGATGATCGCCAGCCGCCGATGGCCAAGTCCTGCCTGATGCCGCCCGTCGCGGGTGGCGCAGAACAGGTGACCTTCACCGTCCGGGCCGCGATGGGCAATCCGGTCGGTCATGGCATGCAGCACGCTTTCGGGCGGGCCGCCGTCGGTCGCGGTGATCCAACCCGCCAGGCCGCACATCAGCCGAGCGGTCCGGTTGCGCTGCGCCTACTTGTAGGGATCTGCCGCGTCACGCAATCCATCACCCAGGAAGTTGAACGCCAGCACCACGACGATGACCGGCACCATGGGCCACAGCAGCCAGGGGGTCAGGACGACAGCGTTCAGGTTCTGCGCCTCGTTCAGCAGGACACCCCACGACGTTATCGGTGGTCTCAAGCCGATCCCGAGGAAGGACAGTGCTGTCTCACCCAGGATCATGGCCGGGATCGAGAGCGATGCGGAGGCGATCAGATGGCTCATGAAGCTCGGCAGCAGGTGCCGGCCGATGATGCGTGTCGGACTGGCACCCATAAGCTGCGCGGCGACCGTGAAGTCCTCTTCCCGCAGCGCCAGCAGCTTGGAGCGCACGGCGCGCGCCAGTGATGGCCAGTCGAACAGGGCGAGGATGACCGTTATGCCGAAGTAGATGAGCAATGGCGACCAGTTGGCGGGCAGGGCCGCGGACAGGGCCATCCAGAGTGGCAGTTCCGGGAAACTGCGGATCATCTCGATGACGCGCATGATGATGTTGTCGACCCAGCCGCCGTAATAACCGGCCAGACCACCCATCACGAGGCCCATGATGAACGACAGCGTGATGCCGATCAGACCGACGGTCAGCGAGATGCGTGCGCCATAGACAATGCGGCTGAAGATGTCGCGTCCCAATCTGTCCGTGCCGAACATGAAGAAGGTTCCGCCCTCCGCCGGACAGACGAAGTGGAAGCTGCCCTCGATCAGGCCGAGATACTCGTACTCGTCGCCGAAACAGAAGAACCGCAGCGGCTGCACCTGTGTCGGGTCCTCGGTATAGATGCGCTGCCGCATGACCTGATCCTTGGTCAGCGTGTAGCCATAGACGAAGGGACCGACGAACTCACCCTCGTGGAACAGGTTGATGGACTGCGGCGGGGCCAGGATGTGCTTGGCATCGCGCGTATGCAGGTCATAGGGGGCAACCATCTCGCTGATCACCACCGAGAGGTAGAAGATCGCGAGAATGATCCCGGCCACGACGGCGACCTTGTGGCGCTTGAACTTCCACCACATCAACTGCCATTGCGACGCCAGATAGAATTTCTCCTGCTCCGGCGTCAGGGTCTCGCGCGACTGCGGATCGAAGGGCCGGTCGTCAACCCAGTGATCCAGCTGCTGCTTGTCGTCCTGATCGGTGACACTCATTTCGCGACACCTCCGCCAAGCCGAATTCGGGGATCAAGCGCCGCCAGCAGCAGATCGGAGATCAGCATGCCGACAACGGTCAGGAACGCCAGGAACATCAGGATCGATCCGGCCAGGTACTGGTCCTGGCTCTGCAGGGCCTGCAGCAGGATCGGACCGAGGGTCGGCAACTGCATCACCACCGCGACGATGGCCGACCCGGAGACGATGGACGGCAACAGGTTGCCGATGTCGGCGATGAACGGGTTCAGCGCCATCCGCACCGGGTACTTCATGATCAGCTTGCCGCGCGGCACGCCCTTGGCGCGGGCGGTCACGACATACTGGCGCTGCAACTCGTCCAGCAGGTTGGCGCGCAGCCTGCGGATCATGCCCGCAGTGCCGGATGTGCCAATGACGATGACCGGAGCCACCAGATGCGCGAAGACGGAGACCGCCTTGCCCCACGACCAGTCCTGACCGAGGTATTCCGGGTCCATCAGGCCACCGATGGAAACACCGAACCACAGGTTGGCGAAATACATCATGATCAGCGCCAGCAGGAAGTTCGGTGTGGCAAGACCGAGATAGCCCAGGAACGTGAAGCCGTAGTCGCCGATGGAGTACTGCCGGGTCGCCGAATAGACGCCGATGGGGAAGGACACCAGGTAGATGAAGAAGATGGTGGTGAAGTTCAGGATGCAGGACAGCAGCACCCGGTCACCCACGACGTCGGAGACGGGCATGTCCTGTTCGAACGCCCAGCCCCAGTTGCCCTGCAGCAGACCATTGAACCCGGTCGGTCCGGGCCAGAAGCCCATCCACATGCCGTACTGGATGATCTCCGGCTGATCGAGGCCGTACTGCTGTCGCAGGAACTCGACCTTCTCAAGCGCCGCAGCCTCGCCCTGGGCCTGCAGTTCCTGAACCAGATTGGACAGATAGTCGCCTTCGGGAAGCTGGATGATCAGGAACGTGATCACGGAAATCGCGATCAGCGTCGGGATCATGATCAGCAGGCGATGAATGATGTAGGTGAACATCCGCTTTCACATCTCTCCGACGGTCAGGATCTGTTGCGCAGTTCTGGCGTGTCGTACCAGAAGCTGTCAGGACGATAGAGTCCGAAATACGCACCGGGATCCCAGTGATAGATACCTTCGCGCGGAACGTTGCGCAGTCCGCGTCGCACGACAATCGGCTGCGGGACGGAGGAGACGATGCCGATCGAATAGATCTGCTCGGCATTGATCTCCAGGATCTCGTCCCAGATACGCTTCTTCTCGGCCCGCTCCGACGCCAGATCCCATTGCTCCACCAGTTGAACCAGTCTGGCGGGGATTTCCATGTCGGGGGCTTCCCCCATGGTGCCGCCGGATTCGTGGTACAGGCCCCATTTCGGCCATTGCAGACCAAGCTGGCTGGTGGGTGCCAGTTCCTCGGGGCTGGTGTCCGGCGTTGCCAGACCGGCCTGAATGCCTGTCCAGACGGAAATTTGCGCCAGACCGGCATAGACCCGGTTGCGGAAGGTGTCGCGCTGTGACGGCTTGATGAACATCTTCACGCCGACCTCGCGCCAGGTCTCCTCGATCAGTTCCAGGATATCTGTCTGCTGCGGGTCCTCGCCGGAAGTCTCGACAATGATCTCCAGCTTGCGCCCGTCAGGCAGCAGGCGGATACCGCCCGGCCCTTTCTTCGTCAGGCCGATCTCATCCAGCAGCCGCCGAGCGGCCTTCTTGTCATAGCGCGTCCAGTCGCCCTCATATTCCGGCTTGTAGAGTGGACTGCGGTCCAGAACCAGATTGCTGGCCGATTCCGCGTCGCCGAAATAGACCACCTCGTTGATCAGTTCACGATCAATGGCGAGGGAGAGCGCGCGCCGGAACCGGACATCGCGGAACAGGTCACGATAGACCGGATCATCATAGTTCAGATTGGGGAACAGGGCGACCGTCGCACCCATCGCCTGCCGCCAGGCCAGGGTATCGTAGTTGCCGCGATCCTCCGCCTGTTTCAGGAAGGTCCAGTCGGTCAGCGCCAGTCCCAGTGCCTGAAGATCGGTCTGGCCGGAGCCTGCCTGTGCAGCGATCAGCGCGGGGGCCGCAACCGTCAGGATGAAGCGGTCGACATAGGGCAACTGACGACCGTTCTCGTCGATCTTGTGATAGAACGGGTTGCGCAATCCGACATAGCGGCCTGACGACTTGTCCGTGGTCGAGTTCTTCCAGGGCTGCAGGGTCGGCTGCTTGATGTTGTCGAACCGGTACATGCGGTCACGCCGGTTGTGCAGCGAAGCCCAGCTCGGCCGCCGACTGTCTTCCACGGCCTTCGCAAGCTTCTCCGGATCGGCGTACCTGACATGAAACCTGCGCAGGTAATGTGCCGGACGATAGATGAACAGCGGCGATGCACCGGCAATGCGCGGCAGGAAATAGGGGTTCGGCTTCGGCCAGGTGTAGCGGACCGTATGCGTGTCCGGAAACTCGACGATCGGCGGGGCACCATCGACCAGCATGTAGGACGGGATGCCGCCGGGATTGAGTTCCTCGTTCAGCACCACGTCTTCCCACCAGTAGCGGAAGTCGTCGGCCGTGAAGGGCGCGCCGTCCGACCACTTGTGACCGCGGCGCAGGTGGAATGTGAAACTGCGACCCTCCACGACCTCCAGGTCACGGACGAGATCAGGCTCCAGCTCGTATTCCTCGTTGTACCCTACCAGACGGGCATAGCTGTAGACCACCATGTGGCGCAGATAGCGCTCACGCGGGATCAGCATGTTTATGTCGCCGCCATGGATGCCCGGCGCGCCGTCGGTGCCCGCGAAACTGACGATCAGCGGCTCGTCGGGAATGCGCTCCTGGATCGGCGGCAGTTCGCCCGCCTTCACCGCTTCCTCCAGCAGGGGCGACTCGATCAGGCCCTGCGCCGATGCGCTGGCCGCAAGTCCGATGCCCAGAGCGGCCGCGATCAGGGTTGCCGGGATACGGAACCTCATGCCGCAAGCTCCTTCGTGTCGGTCGAGGCTGCCGCCCGGACGTAATGCTCCGATCCCAGGTCCAGCAGTGCCATCTCCGTATGCTCATCAACGGTGAAGGGCGCGGGCCATTCCTCCGGGATCGATGCCTTGCCCTCCATCAGTGCGGTCAGGTCAAGCCGGTCCGACGGATCGGGCTTCGGCACCGCTTTCAGCAGTGCGCGGGTATAGGGATGTACCGGATTGCGGAACAGTTCCTCCCGCGGGGCCGTTTCCACCAGCCGACCGCGACACATCACGGCAATGCGGTCGGCCATGTAGTCGATCACCGCCAGGTTGTGCGAAACGAACAGATAGGTCAGACCCATCTTCTCCTTGAGGTCCTTCAGCAGGTTCAGCACCTGGGCCTGAATGGACACGTCCAGTGCAGAGACCGGCTCGTCACAGATCAGCAGTTCGGGCTGCAGGGCCAGGGCGCGGGCAATGCCGATACGCTGGCGCTGACCACCGGAGAAACTGTGCGGATAGCGGCGCAGGAAACGGACATCCAGCCCGACCAGTGACATCAGCTCCTTCACCCGCTCCACCCGCTCTTCCTTGCCGGCCACCTTGTGGATCACCAGCGGCTCCGAGATGATATCGAAGACGGTCATGCGGGGGTTCAGGGAACTGAAGGGGTCCTGGAACATGAACTGGACCTTGCGGCGATAGTCGAACAGCTTCTTGCCGCGCAGTTTCAGCACATCGACCTGGGTGCCACTGTCGTTGAACAGCACGTCGCCGCTGTCAGGACCCAGGGCGCGCATGATCACCTTCGACGTGGTGGTCTTGCCGCAGCCGGATTCACCGACGAGTCCCAGGCATTCACCGCGATTGATGTGGAAGGACACGTCATCCACCGCCAGCACGCGTCCGGCGTCCTTGCCGGACAGGATGCCGGTCTTGCGGGTGCCGTAGCTCTTGGTCAGGCCACGGATCTCCAGCAATGGCTTGCTGGCATCCGGCGCATTCGCCGGCCAGGGCTCGCGCGGCTGCAGCAACGCACCGTCCAGTTCGGCCTTGATTTCCCGGATCGGGACCAGCCGCTCCCCCACTTCCATGTCGAAGCGCGGCACGGCGCGCAGCAGGGCCTGCAGGTAAGGGTGTTTCGGCGCGGCGAACAGATCGGTCAGTGTGCCGCGCTCCATCACCCGCCCGTGGTACATGACGACGATCTCGTCAGCCATGTTGGCGACCACGCCCAGATCATGCGTGATCATCAGGATGGCCATCCCCAGTTCCTTCTGAAGATCGTTCATCAGCTTCAGGATCTGGGCCTGGATGGTCACATCCAGGGCGGTTGTCGGTTCGTCGGCGATCAGCAGTGCAGGGCGACAGACCAGCGCCATGGCGATGACCGCGCGCTGACGCAGGCCGCCGGAAAGTTCGAACGGATAGGTGGTCAGGGCCTTCTTCGGGTTCGGAAAGCCGACAAGGCGCAGCATCTCCTCCGAAATCTCCAGGCCCTGCTTGATGTTGGAGCGACCGTGGACGCGCAGTGCTTCCGACACCTGATCGCCGATGGTGTGCAGCGGTGACAGGCTGGTCATCGGCTCCTGAAAGACGATGGAAATACGATCACCGCGGATGCCGCGCATCTCCGGCCCGTCGCGTTTCAGTTTGGTGATGTCGACGAAGCTGCCGCGCTTCTGCGTGTCGAACAGCAGGATCTCGCCCTGGTTGATCTGTGCCGCCTTCGGCAGGATCCCCATGATCGCCTGAGAGATCACGGTCTTGCCTGAACCGGATTCGCCGACCAGGGCAACGGTCTTGCCCTCGGGAACCCGGAATGAAACGCCATCGACAGCCTTGACCACGCCCTCGGGCACATGGAATTCGACCTTGAGATCGCGAACGCGCAATACGTTCGTGCTCATGCTTGTTCGTCTCCCGATTCGGTCGGAAGGTCCAGCCCGATTGCCCCGGCATTGTGCCGTGTAACGCCATCCAGACGCGCCCCGTTGGCCAAGGCCCCGCGGCAGACGGTATCGGCAAGTGCCTTGAAACCGTCCAGCGTCTGGTCAACGCGGATCGTCGTGCCGCCCCCCTTGATGACCAGTTGCATCCAGCCTGCCGAGCGGTCCCGCCAGGTCGAATAATATCGTATCCGCACTTCCCCTAGCTCACTCCAGGTAACAGAACGATGAAGAAGACCGGTGAATCTTATGCTCACCCCGTCCACAACGACACGGCTGGAATGCCGTATCGCCGTCCTGATCCCGAAAGCCGCAAAAAGCAGTGCGAGCCCCCCGAGCAGCCAGAACATGACAGAAGAAACTGCGACAAACAATGCCGGTGCGCCGAATGTTGTGAGGCCGATCACGGCCCTCAGATAGTCCCTCCAGATCACGCGCAGAGGGTAGCGGCAGGACAGCGGTGTCATGGTGCTACCCCGTGCATCAGGGCCGCTGCAGCCTTGTCGCCCACGTCCAGTTGAATGTGGCTTGCAGCCATTCGCTGCTGCCTTGCGGCGGTGTCGATCGCTGCGATCAGACTGTCGGCTGTCAGCCGGGATTCCGGCACGACCGGATAGCCCATGGCGGCAAAACGCTCCGCCCGTCGTGTCTGCTCCGTCTCCGTTCCGCCCGCGAAGGGGACAATGACCGCCGGTGTGCCGGTCGCCAGCAACTCCGCCGCGGTGTTGTAGCCGATCTGCCCGATGGCCAGCCGTGCCACCGCCAGACGCTCCGTGAAGTCGGGGGCGACAGGTTCGAAGACCGCTCCCGGACCGGCCAGGTCGCGCCAGTGCGCGACCTTTTCGGCGGACACGCTCCGGCCATGCCTGAAGCGCCAGACGAGATGACCGAGAGCGGAAGACCTGCGCGCTGTCGCGGCGGCGGCGAACAGGGCATCCCCCACAGCGCCGCCACCGGCGCTTACCAGCACCTCACCGGTTTCGTCCGGTGTCGCTGCAGGCTGCGCATCGGTGAGGTAGCCCGTATGCAGGATATGACCCCGATACCGGTCCAGGAAAGGCGCGCTGTCGTGCAGGGGCATGAAATCCGAATCCCCATGCGCGACAACCAGCCTGTAGTAGCGGTTGAGCCATTCCAGCATCTCGTCCTGCCGCCTGGGGCGACGGTTCACGATATCGCGGACGGAACAGGCGATGGTCTGGCAATGCCGGTCGCGATGCGCCATCTCCAGCAAGGGCAGCATCTCGAAACGCAATTGACGACGTCCAAGTGGAAACAGTTCCGTGACAAGCAGTTCCGGGCGAAAGTCCTCATATTGGTTGAGCAATCGATGGCAGCGGTCGCGCCGGAACCTGTCATCGATCGGCTGGTCGTTCTCGTCGATCAGTGTGGCGAAGCTCGCGTCCGACGCCTTTATCGGCGGCAGTTGAATGCGCCGCACCCGGGGGCGGGTCACGATCTGCGCTGCCTCCCGCCCGCCCGAAACCAGCGCCACATCCATGCCCGCCCGGTCTAGGGCGTTGGCAAGACGCGCCGCCCTGCTCAGGTGTCCGACACCAAGGAGATGCTGGACATGGATCATCGCGCGACCGGTCATGCAGCAACCAGCGGGATGTTGAGCCGGTCGATGCGGAGCCTGTCTTCATCAAGAGTGAATGTCTGCGCCATGTGCCACTTGATAGCGAACGGCGGATCGGAGGTCATGTCCCAACCGCTCGCTCGGGCCAGCGCGGCGCGAATGACGCCCTTGTGGGCGACCAGAACCAGCTTGGGCTCCTCACGCCCGGTCAGGAAATCGAGCAGTCGGGTGGCGACTTCCGCAGGTGTTTCACCGTTCGGTGGCCGCATGTGCATGCCGCGCGCTTCGCTGTTGTGCATCCCCTGCGGATCGGTCGCCATCAGATCCGTGTGGGTGTTGCCTTCCCAATCGCCGAAGTTCATTTCCATCAGCCGCGCGTCCGTCGCAAAGGGTCTTCCGCCGGACAGGATCCGCGCCGTCTCTGTCGCACGCTGCAGCGGGCTGCTGACCCAGACCTCCGCGTCCAGTTCCGGCGGCAGTCTCAATCCCTCCAGGGCATTCCGCCCCTCCTCCGACAGGGGAATGTCCGTGTGGCCCTGTATGCGCCTTTCGGCATTCCATGCCGTCCGGCCATGGCGGAGCATGGTAATGCGCATCGGTTCCCGCTTCCTCATCTGACCAGTTCGTCGAGGATCATATCGAGTTTCCGCGCTGCCGCCGCAAAGCCGTGCCGCCCGGTTGCCCTGCGCCAGGCGTTGCCGCCCATGCGCCCGCGAACCACTGGCCGCCGCAGCAGAGTGCGGACGGCCCGCATCAGGGCGTGACGGTCGTGCGGCTCCACCAGCAATCCGGTCTGCCCGTGCGCGATGACATCAGGCACGCCACCGGTACGACCGGCAACGATTGGCAGTCCCAGGCAGGCCCCCTCCACCAGGGCCATTCCGAAAGCCTCGTTCACGGCGGGCCAGACCATCAGGTCATGGTCGCGCATGATCCCGGCCAGATGGGCCGGGGCAATCCCTCCGCGCCATGTGACCCGGTTCCGGACGGGCGCAAATGCGTTGCGCACCTGCTGTGCGGCAGGTCCGTCGCCTACTATGGTGAGCCGCCAGTCTTCCGACCCGAGCCCCCGCAGTGCGGCTGCCAGTTCCCGGTAGGATGCTAGCTTGTCACCGGACCGCATCATCCCGATGGCGAGCAGCCGCACGGTCCGTCGCGCAGGCTGCCGTTTGCCCGGACGTGGCCGGGTCCGGATGAACGGGGGCATGGCATGAAGCCGCTCAGGCGCGACAAGATCGGCAACCGCCGCTTCATCCGCCCGGTTCAGGGTCAGGACGGCGTCAGCATCCCCTATGGCCTGGCGGGCGCGGCGGGTAAAGTCCGACCACGGCCCCTCCAGGCGTTTCGGTGCGTCGCTCGCCTCCGCGACGACATAGGGAATGCCCAGCCGCTGGCTGACAGCGGGTCCGATCAGATCCGGTGCCTTGTAGTAGAGGTGATAGGTGAACCAGAGATCGGGCGGCCGTGCGGAGAGTTCTCCGGCCAGCCGGGCGATTTCCCTGTCCGCCTCGTCCAGCAGAAGCCGCTGTCGTTCGGCATCTCCGTCGGGCTCCCGCGTTCGCAGGCGCGACACCAGTTCGACCTCATGTCCCGACTGGCGCAGGGCGGCCATCAGCAGGCGGGCGATCTGTCTGTCACCTGACGGCACCGGATGGTCCGGCGGTTTCAGTGGCGCGTGGAAGGCGATACGCACGCGGTTTCGATCTCAGAACCGGGTCGAGAGCCAGATGGCAAGCCGGGAACCGGCCTTCACGCCCGTAGTCAGCAGCCCGTATCCGGGCGCACCGGCAGCGTCATGTTCGCGCGCGATATCGCGGTGCTCGACCTCTTCGGCCCGGAAGGTCTCGATGGTTTCCTGAAGTTCAGGCTCGACGCCTTCCGCGGCAAGTGCCTCGGTCTGCTGCGCATAATGCGCGTCGATCACTTCCTCCACAGCCTCCGTGCAGGCCATCGCCGCCTTCTCGCCCATCAGCGCTGTCCCGGCCCCCAGGGCGAAGCCCGCGACGTGCCAGATGGGGGAGAGCAGCGTCGGTCTCACGCGGCGTTCATTGAGCAGGTCGTCGAAGGTTCTCAGATGCTTCTCTTCCTGTTCCGCCATGTGCCGGATGGTGTCCCCGGACGGCCCGTAGCCCAGCACCGCGAGCTGCCCCTGATAGATACGCTTGGCACCATATTCGCCTGCCTGATCGACCCGCAGGATACGCTCCAGCCGGGTGCGCTGGTCGATGTCGCCGGGCAGTCCGGGCCTGGTCTTCCGTTCCATCAGTGGCTCCTGATCCTCTTGTCGATGAGCAGCAGCATCAGCACCGCGGACAGTGCTCCGAAAACAGCGTTCCAGCCCGCAATGGAGAGGCCGAGAAAGGCAAAGGGTATCTGATCACAGCGCGCAGGTTGCGTGCCCATGACCTGCGCCTTGAGCGCATCCAGCGAATCCGGGGTGGAGATCGCGCTGCACGACTCCAGCCCGCGCCACAGACCCTGTTCGACACCGGCATGAAACACGCCGAATCCGGCGGACAGGGCGAACGCAACTGCCGCCAGCAGCAGCCAGTAGACGGCAGCACGCGGCAACAGGAATGCCGGCACGACCAGTGCTGCTGCGGCGACATAGGGCCAGCGCTGCCAGACACAGAGCTCGCAAGGTGCCAGTCCGAAGCCATGCTGCGCCACCATGGCGGTGCCCAGGGCGATGGTCGGTGGCACGATGATGGCCAGGGCCGGGCGCCGGGCAAGGTATGAAAGGCGATTGCTCATCGGGGAAACATGGCCGCTGACCCCGATCCGGGCAACCGCGCAAACGTCGCGGTGTGCCTGTACGGAACTGATGCCGGAGGTTGGGTGACTGTCAAAGACTGCCCTTTCGGTTGTGACACCTTTTGCATAGTCTCCACACGGTTGGGTGATGATGCCTGAGGGGGCGGGGGTCGATGGCCGAAGACAGGGAGGGTCGCAGCGGGAAGCCGATGCAGCAGAAGTCCAGTCTGACCTGGGTGCAGATCGGGTTCGCGCTCGTGGTCTTCCTGTTCATCTCCATGTGGAACCCGCTGGGTGTGAAGCAGAACAGCGAGAGCGCGACACAGGACTTCTTCGAAACGGTCTTCGCGGCACTCCTGCCACCGGAGGCGCTCACGACGCCCGAGGAAGTCTATGACCACATTCGTACATCCGGCCCGTTGAGCCACCGCGACCGGTTCGAGGCATCCGCCAGGACCTTTCTGGAACGCATGCGTCTCAGGCACGAGAAATCCCGGGAAGGGGAAGAGATCGGCGCGGATACCCCATCAGCCGATGAAGCGACTTCGGACCAGGTTCTGACGGCAGAGGAGAAGTTCCTGCACGATCAGCGCGTGCTTCGCAGCACGGAGCCTCTGAAAGCGCAACCTTGGTCCCCGATCCATGTTCTGCGTTTCGACGATGTCGTCATGGCAAAGATTCACGGGGACGATCCCCGCAACCCGAAACCGTTCGCGCGACACCATCTGCCACTTGATCGGATGAAGGGGCTTTTCTATCTGCTGGGACGTCTGAAGGTTTCGGTCATCTTTCTGGACATCCGGCTGCTGACCGACACGAGCAGCAGCGGCGGATTCTGCGATGCGGAAGGCAATGCAACGGCGGAATGGAAGAGGTCCGTCAGACGTCCGCTGCGGCGCGGGGAAGCCGATGCGCCGACAGACAGGGTCGGAAATCTGGAGCGGCAGTTGCGCAACCGGGTTGAAGAGAAACCGTTCCTCTTCATTGCCGGTCTGCCAACGAACCATGTCCTGCGCAGCAAGAAGGCCCGTATCGCAGAAACCGAAGACGCGCTGCGTGACGAGGCATGGACCTATCTGACCGCAAATGATCCGACTGTCAGACGGGCCACGCGGGCGCGCATGGAGAAGCTGATCGAGACGCAGGCCCTGATGGAGGAGGAACCTGTCTGGTTGCCACAGCGCCTGCGGTGTCTGCGCGATGTTGCGCGGGTCGTACCGGCGCGCTGGTCATGGGATGACTATCCGCTGGCAGTTTCCTTCGGCGATTCCAACCATCAGAATCGCACGATCCGGCTTCTGGGCGGTGACGCGGCGGGTTCTCCGGATCTGATGCCGACAGCGACGCCGATACTTGAGATGTTCGCGGCCTGGTGCGCGCATCCGAACTCGGCCATTCGCGAGTTTCCCGAATGCAATCCCAACTGGAACCCGAGATGTCCTGACGTCGAGTTCGACACACTGGTCGGGGGCACTGCGGCGGTTGAGAGGCTCCGCAGGAAATGTGCGGGACCGGACCGGGAAGCGTATCTGGGCGTCGAGACCGCTGCGGAGAACTGGGCAAAGCTCCGTCTGGTCAGGGCGACCGAGCATGCGGCACAGGTCGCACGCAGGGTTGCCGTGCTGACAGCCGGCGTCCGGGATGCAGAGGCGGCAATCGATCTTGCGCAACGAAATCATGTGGTTGCCCAGGAAACCCTGCAGATCGCAGAGAACAGGTTACGCAGCGCGCCAGATGCGGTTTCGGCCCGGCAGGTCGAGGATGCCAGAACCACGGTCCGGCGACGCAGAGCGACCGTCCAGATAGCCGAAGAGACGCTGGAGCAACGCCTGGAGAAACTGGAACCCGAATTGGCCGCGCAGTTCATTGCGGCAGTCAGACTGTCGGTCGAGCAGGGAAATGCGCTCAGCACATTGGCGTCGGACGATCCGGCCAGCGTTTCCGCCGACCTGCCTGTCGCCTGGCTGGATGTCATGACCGGGCTTGGTCTGCAACTGGACCGTCGGCTAGATCCCGGACGGCCGATCGGACTGGTTGATGATCTGATAGTGCGCATCGCGGAACGCTGGCGCCAGACTGCCAACCTGATCGATGGCACATCGGAACTGGAGCAGCGTCGGCTCGCACCCCGTCCGTATGCCAGGGCACCAGAGTTCTACCAGTGGCTGGATTCCGATGTTCCGCGCCGGACCGATGATGATGGAGTCCTGATCCCGGACATGTCCGACATTCACGGGTGCCGTCCAGAACGTACCTTTCTGGACAGCAATCGCCCGGATCGTGTGTCGGAGGTACTGGATCACGCCGAATACATGCTGGGCCGGCTGAATAACGAGGTCTTCGGCGATATCGCCGGAACCGAGAACGCCTATGCCCGTGGTTGTTCCAACATCCCGATGCATGAAGCCTTCTTCACCTCGCGCGACTGGCCGCTGTCGGTGCGCCGGAAAGCCGGGACCGGTGGCGAGAGCGAGACGGATGGTGGCGGCCTGTCCGCAACTGAGAGAAGGCAGTGGCGCGATTATCTCAGCAGCGCGTTCGAGGGGTCTGCGGTCATCGTCGCCGGCAATTTCGACAACGCGCGGGATGTGGTCCCGTCCACGGTGTTCGGCAGCAAGGTCGGTGCACTTCTGCACGCTGAGGCTCTGCAATGCCTGCTCTGGTACGGTTCGGAATGTCCCCGGCGACCGGATCGCCTGCTTTACGAATTCGACCTGATGGACCTGCTGGAGATGTTCACACTTCTTCTCGTGATGCTGGCCAGCAAACCCTTCGTGGGACACTTTGGTCACCCCCTCGGGCGGCGGCCTGAAGCTGACGAGAACAGCTACCGCGTGGACGCGGATGACACCAGGAAGTTGTTCGGCATGAAGGTGAGGCGATATCTCGGGCTCGGCTATCGACGTTACCTGTATCTCTGCATACCGCTCGTTTTCGGGTTCACAGTCCTCGGCATGATGTCCCTGCCGTTTCCGTCTGCCGACCTGCTGGCCCTGATACTGGTCCTCGGCGTGGTCTTCCGGGAAGGCGTGCTGGGTTGGGTCCACATGCTGCTCTGGCATATCGCGCGGAAGAACTCCGGCGCCGAGGCTGAAACGGGCGCGGAATGACCGGCTCCGGCACCATCCGGCCAATGCGGTCCTATACCTGCGCGAGAGATAACAGGTTAATGTTCTATTGAATTCGGTTGTAACCAGAACGCACATCGCTCAAAATTCACCAAAATGGGGACAAGCGAGGGGGTTCCGGTGTTTTCCAGAGTATTTCTGTCGGCAGTTCTGATTTCCGGCTGCGTGTGTCTGTCGGGTGTGGCCAATTCGGCGACACAGCAGGAGTTCTGCATCCTGGACAATGCGGTCACGGACAAGCTTGGCGGTGATTACGAAGTGAAAGGGTCCGGGAAGCCCAGTGAACTGGTTGCGGGCAAGGGCGTTCGGCCGACGGATGACGGGTTGGTCCGCGTCTACAACGTCGATTCAGACGGCAACGAGGTTCAGGACGGCCTGGCCTTCTTCCTCTACCCCGAAATCTTCGCGTTCGAGCCGAAAGGGCGTTCGACCGCGCTTGCCGGCAGTGCCGGAACGGGCGGCGGATACGGGTCCGGCGGTGGCGGCGGCAAGATCTGCGACTGAGGAAACTTTCCGGAGGGGTGTTCTGCCTGATCCGTGAAGAAGGCGTTTGGGGGAAACCGATGAAAGCTCTTTCGACTGTGATTCTGGCGTCGGCGCTGCTGCTTGGCGGGTGCCAGGGCAATGACGGCGAGAAGTCCTTCGTGACGAGCGTTGATCACGCCATTTTCGGTGACCCGAAACGAAAGGGACTGGAACGTGATGCCGAGTTCAAGGAGGAACTGGCGAAGCTCGAGGGCGGGGCACGACTGGCACTCACCGACATACCTCTCGTCAATCCGCGATTGCCCAAGCGTCTGGACGGCAATGCCACGATCGTCGACATGCCTGCGACCCGCGCCTATGTGCGGGATCTGACCGGGCGCCTGCTGGAGAAGTTTCCGCCGACGGCCAACCCGCAGCAGATCGAGGTCTTCATCATTTCCGGTGCCGGGTACGAAGCCTTCGCCAATGAGGCTGGTGACATCTTCATCTCTGCCCGCTGGTTCATCGATGCGATGGGTGAGGGAGACAGTGGTCGCCTGAACGAGGACGGTCTCGCGTTCCTGCTGGCGCACGAGATCGCGCATGTTCACCTGAACCACTTCAAGGACAATGAGAGCTTCCTTGATCTCGAGACCCTGCTGGACACTGTCCAGTTCGCGATCAGCACCTACAGCGTCGCGAAGCGCAGTGGTCTGCTGGGTGGCAAGCCGATGACACTTGAACAGATCCGTGGGCATGAGGCGGTGAACAGCCGTATCGAGGCATCGTTCAGCGCCATCAAGGCCATGCAGGTTGGCGGACTGGAGCCCATTCTGTGGCGTGCAAACGAACTTGACGCCGATACGCTGGCCGCGCGTGTGGTGACCGAAGCCGGATTCCAGCCACGCCTCAGCAACTCGGTCTTCGATCGTCTCGGCGAGGCGCAGAAGAAGGTCATCGATGATCTTCGCCACCAGCTCGAGATTGTCGGAATTGCAGTCAAGACGCTGGCGGAGCTGAGCAATCAGAACAAGCTGATCACCGCACTGCAGGCCGAGGGGGTGAACCTGTCCATCCGTGCCGCGCTGGCCCTGTTCAAGGAATGGTCGGAGTCTCATCCGCCGATCCAGGAGCGCAAGGCGTCAACGGCCCTGCTGTACCGGGAGCGTCTCTACGAGGAGTATCCGCTGGCCCGCAAGGAACGCGGAAAGCCGGTTTCGGACAGCATCGCGCAGGAAACTGAACTCGTGCGCAGTGTCGTCGCTGCCTCCGCTGTGCATTCCTGCCTGAACTTCCATATCGATGAGCACAGGAACATCAGTGACGATCAGGTGCTGGTCAGCCAGGACGGCACCAAGAAGCTGACCTGGAAGCAGATGCGGGAGGCATCGGCAAAGGTCGAGTATGTTCCCGAGCATGATCAGTCAGTGGGCGGCAATCCCAAGCCCATCAAGGTAATCCAGGAAGAACCCGTGCCTGCCGAATTGCGCAAGCCGGGCGAGGACTGCCCCTACAGCGGTGCACCACTGGAGCCGAACGACATGAATGCGATGGCGCGGGACATCCGGGGGCAGATCCAGGCCTTCAAGGGGCGGTCCGACACGCCTGGTTATCTCTGGTATGTCTTTGGCGCGATCCGGAAGGAACAGGGACGTCTCAGTGATTTCCACGAGAACCTGGAAATCGGCTATCGTGGCAAGCAGGCGGAGCCGTTGCTGCTGCGCCAGCAGGCCCTTGTCGCCATCGAGCAGGAAGAGTTCGATATCGCGGAGCGCCGGATCCTGGAAGTCGAGGAGACGTTCGGTTCGGACTGGGGACTGGAACTCAGGGCCGAGCAGCATCTCAAGCGCGGTGAGATCGCCGAACTGAAGCAGGTGCTGCAGACCTGCGAGAACACGGACAACCGCACAGTGGAGAGCCGGTGCGACGTGGTTGAACTGAAGGCGCGCCAGGGCGGTGCCACACAGGGCGGCACCAAGGGCAGCAATCAGCAGCAGATCGAGCAGGAGACCGAGAAGAGCCAGAACCTGTTTGGCAGCCTGCTGCAGGGCCTGACGCAGTAGGGTTCAGCCCGGATCGTTTCGTTGTCCGGGTGGGGGATTGCCCGCGTCCCCGCCCATCTGCCTACCCACGAGAGCATCCTTGCCAGCGGGGGAGATGATGTCATGAGACAGTCGAACGAACCCGACGGACGACAGATCTGGTGAAAGCGAGCCCGCGCACAGGGCAGGGTGCACCCCCTGGGCCGGAACCTGCCCTGTGCGGTTGCTGACTGATTTCAAACGGGCTTCAACGGAAACCGGTCAGCGGTTCAGCACGGCGTCCTTCAGGCCCGCTGCGGCGCCCATGATCTGTCCGACCAGTTCGTCGGGCACACCAAGCTCGACCAGCGTGTCGTTCAGGTGCCCCGCGACAGCGTCGAAATGCGGATCGCTCATCCCCTTGTCGGCAACCAGATGAGCATGGGAGCGTCGCATGTAGGCGTCCACGCCTGCCGCTTCGTTCTTGAACAGGGCCGTGAAGAACGCGCGCTGCTTGCCGTTCTGCGCGTTCATGTCCACACCTTCGAACATCGGCACGAGCAGCGGATCGGCCAGTACCTTGGTATAGAAAAGATCCACAGCCGCGTTGACGGCAGCATCGCCGCCGATCTGCTGGTGAATGGTCATGCTGGTTCCCCCGAACGCGTTCTCTGTTTGCCAACCCGGCTGCCATGATCGCTCGCGTGGGTTGGTTGTCCCCCGACACACCAATTCTGTGGCGTCGGGCGCCGCAAGACAAGGTTCACGAACCCGCGCTGGTTGAATTTGCGTTCAATGCGCGCCATTCATCACGAATGACTGCGGAAGTCCGGCCGCTGCCATCCGGTCGCCACCCGGGGGCGTGATAGAGATAACCCAGTGCGTCACGCCAGTTGTCGGCGGCGCGGGCATCGCGGATCATGTCCACCCATTCGTGAAAGGCGATGCGGATCGGGTTGAAGGTCGCGATCTGGCGCACGATGCCATAGCGGCAGGGTTCGCTGTCGTCCTCGGGCACGAAGGTGCCGAACATCCGGTCCCAGATGATCAGGATTCCGGCATAGTTCCGGTCCAGATAGCGCGGGTTCGTGGCGTGATGGACCCGATGATGCGACGGGGTGTTGAAGACCCACTCGATGGGCGCGGGCAGTCTGCCGATCGCTTCCGTGTGGATCCAGAACTGGTAGACGAGGCTGATACCCATCGAGAAGGCGATCATTGCCGGCGGAAAGCCGAGCAGGGGCAGTGGTGCATAGACAATGAACGTCCCGGCGACGTTGCCGGTCCAGGTCTGACGCAGCGCGGTCGACAGGTTGTAGTGCTGCGATGAATGGTGGTTGATGTGCGCCGCCCACCAGAAGCGATGCTCATGGCTCAGGCGATGGAACCAGTAGTAGCAGAAGTCCTGCGCAAAGAAGATCGCGACGAAGGCCCACCACTGGAAGCCGATGTCGAACAGCCGGATCTCGTAGAGCGCGAGAATGAAGCCGTAGATCAGCAGCAGGAACGGAATGCCGGTCGCCAGATTGCCGACCCCCATGATCAGGCTTGCCGTGGTGTCCTGCAGTTCATAGCGCACATCGCGGAGTCTGAAATAGCCGAGCGCCAGTTCGGCGATCATCAGGACAATGAAGGCGGGAATGGCCAGCGCGACCGGATCCGGCAGGTTCATGATGAGGTTTCCTTCCGCGCGGCCATCTCGCCATAGAGCATCAGCACCTTGCGCCAGCGATCCAGTGTCTCCGGGTCGGTCAGCGTGATGGCGAACGGCGGCTGGCCGTAGGATCTGAAACGGACCTGCAGCCGCGGCGGTTCCCCGTCGATGGCGATGCCACGGATGTCGTCCGGCCCAGGCACGGTGATTGCCGCGTGATCGCCCATCGCACGCACGACCGCCAGCGCACTGCGGTCCTCCAGCCAGGCCATGGCCGCCTTGCCGTCGTCGGCAACCGTGATCGTCGCAGGGACATGGCCATCGGCCCGCAATGCCTGTTCGACCATCATGCGGTCGAGCCGGATGCTCCGGCGTCCGCCAGCCAGCCAGACCAGCGTCACCACCAGGATGATGCCCACAAGCGGCAGGATGAAGTCAGTCGGTTGCACGCCGGAATGGCTCCCCGGACCGTTCCTCCCCGGGCCATGCCGGAAGGTCGGGCAGCAGGCCGGGCCACGCCGCCGCTGATGTCGCCCATATCTGTTCCTTCGGACGCAGCCGACTCGGATCGTCAAGGGTCATGAGCGAGATGTCGTAGTTCTCGGGTTCCCTGTCACCCTTCCAGTAGAGCGGCGTGCCACAGGTTCCACAGTGGGCCCGTACCGCGATTCTGGATGACCGCCATTCGACGGGTTCCCCCTGCCAGGTGACCTCCGCTGCTGGAACCGTGAAGTTCGCGAAATAGGGCGCGCCAATCCACTGCTGGCACATCCGGCAATGACAGACGCTGGCATAAGGTTCCGGCGTGCTGACCGAATAGCGCACGGCACCGCAGAGGCAGCCGCCTGTCAGTGGGGTGTTCACCATCAGATTTCCTCCAGCTCTACCCAGGCCGGCGTGTGGTCGGACGGGCGTTCCCCGCCGCGTGGTGCCTTGTCGACACCACTGGCGACCAGGCGGTCCGCCGCCGTCGGCGACAGCAGCAGATGGTCGATCCTGAGGCCATTGTCCTTCTGCCAGGCGCCGCCGGTGTAGTCCCAGTAGGTGTAGAAGTGCGGCTGCGGGTGAAAGGCGCGGATCCCGTCCGTCAGGCCGAGGTTGAGCAATTGCCTGTAACGGTTGCGCGATTCCGGCCGACAGAGCGCATCGTCCTGCCAGCCCTGCGGATTGTAGACGTCGTCGTCGGTCGGGCAGACGTTGTAGTCACCGGCGAGAACGAAGGTCTCGTCGTCCGCCAGCATCTGCCTTGCACGGTCGATCAGGCGGTCCATCCAGCCGAGCTTGTAGTCGAACTTCGGGCCGGGTGCGGGGTTGCCGTTGGGCAGGTACAGGCCACCGACGCGTACGCCGTCGATCGTTGCCTCCAGATAGCGCGCCTGCTCGTCTGCTTCATCGCCCGGCAGGCCGACCATCACGTCCTCTATGGGGCGCTTCGACAGGATCGCGACGCCGTTGTAGGTCTTCTGACCGTGGACAGCGATGTTGTAGCCCAGGTCCTCGATGGGTTCCGCCGGGAACTTCTCGTCAACGCACTTCAGTTCCTGCAGGCAGACGATGTCGGGCTGCGCCGAGGCCAGCCACTCTGTCACGCGCGGCAGCCGGGCGTTGATGGAATTGACGTTGAAGGTGGCAATGCGCATGACGGTTTCTCCGGCTCGGTCGGAATTCCGTCTAGCACGCTGCGGGCACGGTTACATCACCGAGAAGGATGTACCGCAGCCGCAGGAGGCGGTGGCATTCGGGTTCCGGACCTGAAAGGACGCGCCGATCAGTTCCTCGACATAGTCGAACTCCGACCCCTTCAGATATTCCAGGCTGACCGGATCGACCAGGACCGTGACACCGTCCTTCTCGATCTTCAGGTCTTCCTCGCCGACCTCCGGATCGAAGCCGAAATCATACTGGAAGCCGGAACAGCCGCCGCCAAGCACCTGGACACGCAGCTTCAGTCCGTCGCGCCCATCATCGGCGATCAGTTCGGCGACGCGCTGGAAAGCGGCATCGGTGACGCGGAATTCGGTTGTTTCAGTTGCACTTGCTTCGGTCATGATCAGTCAATCATACAGATGTTTGCGGTCGCACGCACTTGCGTCGCTCAACCCGGGGATTTAGACCGCGCAGGACATTTGTCAATCGGTCCGGTCCGTCAGCGGGCGGTCGATTGGAAGGCGATGCGAAGTCCGATACGATCTGGTCTCCTCAATTCAAGCGAATCACAATGAACCTGTTCCGTCATTTCAATGATCTGGTCCGGGAGGCTGCGGCCTCCCTCGACGGTGCTCCGTCCGACATCAACGTCGGGCCGATCACGGTGGAGCCACCCCGTGACCCGTCACATGGTGACCTGGCGACCAATGCTGCCATGGTGCTGGCCAAGCCGTTGCGCCGGAAACCGCGCGACATTGCGGACATGCTGGTTCCCGCGATCCAGGAGATGGATGGCGTTGCATCGGTGGAGGTCGCGGGTCCGGGCTTCATCAACATCCGGCTGGGCGATGCTTTCTGGCAGGCGCGGCTGACAGAGATACTGCGGCGGGGCACCGCCTACGGTGATTCCGACATGGGCAACGGTGATCGGATCAACGTCGAGTATGTCAGCGCCAATCCGACCGGCCCGATGCATGTCGGGCACGCGCGGGGCGCGGTGTTCGGTGATGCGCTGGCCAGCCTGCTGGAAAAGGCCGGCTGGGACGTGACGCGGGAATATTACATCAATGACGCCGGGTCGCAGGTCGATGTGCTCGCCCGATCACTGCATTACCGCTACCGGGTGGCGCTGGGGCAGGATCCCGGCCCGATGGCGGAAGGCCTGTATCCGGGCGAGTACCTGATCGAACCGGGCCGCGAGCTTGCCGAACAGGATCAGGACCGCTGGCTGGATGCGGACGAGGCTGAATGGCTGCTGCCGTTCCGCGAGTTCGCGACTGACCGGATGATGGCCCTGATCCGCGCCGACCTGCATGCGCTGGGCGTGGATCACGAGGTCTTCACGTCGGAGCGGAAACTGCATGCGGATGGTCGGGTCGAGGAGGCGGTGAGCGATCTGGAAGCGCGCGGCATGGTCTATACCGGCGTGCTGGAACCGCCGAAGGGCAAGCTGCCGGATGACTGGGAACCACGCCCGCAACTGCTGTTCCGTGCCACCGAATGGGGCGACGATGTGGACCGGCCACTGAAGAAGTCCGACGGGTCCTGGACCTATTTCGCCGCGGACATTGCCTATCACTTCGACAAGTTCAAGCGCGGCTTCCCGCAGATGATCGACGTGCTGGGCGCCGATCATGGCGGCTACGTGAAACGCATGGTCTCCGCGACCCGTGCCATCACCGGCGCCGAGACCGGCGGACTGACCATCAAGCTCTGCCAGATGGTGCAACTGCTGGATGACGGGCAGCCGGTGAAGATGTCGAAACGGGCCGGCACCTTTGTCACCCTGCGGGATGTGGTGGATCGTGTCGGGCGGGATGTCGTGCGTTTCATGCTGCTGACCCGCAAGAACGAGGCACCGATCGATTTCGATTTCGCCAAGGTGACCGAGCAGTCGCGGGACAACCCCGTCTTCTATGTCCAGTACGCCCACGCCCGTTGCTGTTCCATCTTCCGCAACGCGGAGAAGGACGTGCCCGGCCTGGATACATCGTCGGAGGCGGTCCGGTCAGCAGATCTCAGCCTGCTGAAACATCCGGAGGAACTGGCGCTGATCCGGCTGATGACAGCCTGGCCGCGCCTGATCGAGCAGGCGGCGGAGGCGTCGGAGCCGCATCGGCTGGCCTTCTACCTCTACGACATGGCATCGGCCTTCCACGGTTTCTGGACCCGGGGACGGGACGCGGAGGACCTGCGTTTCATCCATCCCGAGAACCCGGAGCTCACCATGGCACGGCTGGCGCTGGTTGACGGCGTGCGCACGATCATCCGTTCCGGCCTGCATGTGCTGGGTGTCACGCCGGTCGAGGAAATGCGCTGATGGCAGGCGGTGGCCAGACACTTGAAACACCGAACCCGGGGCGCTGGCGCCTGATTGCGGGTTTCGTGGTGCTGATGGCGCTGGCCGCCTTTGTCGTCGTCATGTGGTTCGTGTTTCAGGAAGACCAGACCGACGGTCGGATTGGCACAGGCACCGGTATTCCGGTCGTGCGCGCACCGGATGGACCGGACAGGGAACGGCCCGCCGATCCCGGCGGGGCCGAGGTTCCGGATCGCGACAAGTCCGTCTTCGAGACCTTCAACAAGGGCGAGGAGGAGCGCACGGAGATGGTGGAACGGCTGCTGCCGCCACCGGAAACCGCGCTGCCCGAAACCATCCCCCCCGCCCGACCGGAGGATGACGGCGAGCAGGTGATCGATGTGACGGAGCGTCCCGAACCCGTGCCACCGCCCGCGGAACCGGAAATCGCGGCCCCTGCCGAAGTTCCGGTCGCGCGCCGGGAACAGGAACCGGCGAAGACCATCGCTGATCTGGTGGCAAGGACCGAACCGAAACCTGCACCCAGGCCGCTGCCGAAGGTCGAGACGGCTTCGCCCGCCGGGGAATGGCAGGTCCAGCTTGCCGCCTTCCGCGACGAGCCCTCCGCCGACGAGGCCTGGAAGGGTCTGCAGAAGAAGTTCCCGGACGCGCTCTCGGCGCTGAAACCGACGGTCATCCGTGCGGACCTGGGGGATCGCGGCATCTATTTCCGTCTGCGTACCGGCGACTTCGCCAGCAAGCACGAAGCGGATGCGTTCTGCCAGACGCTGGCAGCGAAAGGGCAGGGGTGCATTTCTGCCCGGCGCTGATTTCTGACTCAGTTCAGGCGCATTGATGTCCAGCAGGGGAGGTGTGACATGCTGCCGGTGATTTTCGGACTGGCCGGACCAGAGGTTTCCGATGCCGAACGGGGGCTGTTCCGGGAGATTGATCCCGTTGGCTTCATTCTCTTCCGGCGCAGCATCACGGACCCCGATCAGGTGCGAGCCCTGACAGACAGCCTGCGGAGCCTCACTGGCCGTGATGACACCCTCATCCTGGTGGATCAGGAGGGGGGGCGGGTGCAGCGGTTGCAACCACCACACTGGATGGCGTTGCCCGCGCAGGCACGGATCGGTGGACTGGCGGATGCACCGGCCCGGCGCGCCGCCTGGCTGCTGGGGCGGCTGATCGCCCATGACGTGACCGGTGTCGGCTTCAATGTCGCCTGTGCGCCTTGCCTTGACCTGTTGCAGCCCGAAACCCATCAGTCCATCGGGGACAGGGCATTCGCGGCGGATGCGGATCGCGTGGCTGAGCTTGGCGGGCAGGTGATTGCTGGGCTGAAGGCCGGGGGCGCGCTGCCGGTCATCAAGCACATGCCCGGACACGGTCGCGCCACCAGTGACAGCCATTTCGACCTGCCGGTGATCGACTGCGACGTGGACACCCTGAAACACACCGACTTCCGGCCTTTCCGTCGTCTCGCCAGACAGTCTCCGCTCGGCATGACCGGCCACCTGATGTATCCGGCCATCGACCCGGACCGGCCATCGACCCTGTCCCCGGCCGTGATCGGGGAGGTCATCCGGATGTACTGTAACTTCGATGGCTTCCTGATGTCGGACGATATCGACATGAAGGCGCTGGACGGTACCCCGGCGGAGCGGGCGCTGGGTGCGCTGGAGGCCGGGTGTGACGCGGTGCTGCAATGCTCCGGTGACTTCGGGACCATGCAGGCGGTCGCCAATGCCCTGCCACCGATCAGCGATCAGGCGCAGGCACGGCTCTCGCTGGCGCTGGCGGAGTTGCGCCGACCGGAAGACTTCGACCCTGTCGCCGGTCTGGCGGAGTTGCAGGACCTGGTGGGGTGAGACGCAGATAGGGAATCGGACAGGCTGGCATCGTCTGCTAGAATTCGGCGCATGAACGAGACCCCGGTTCCCAGCACGGATTTCGAGGAAGACCAGCCTGACGCGGAACAGGGCACGCGGCTGGTCGTTGATCTTGGTGCCTACGAGGGGCCGCTGGACCTGCTGCTGGACTTGGCGCGGGACCAGAAGGTCGATCTGGCGCAGATCTCGATCCTGCGTCTGGCGGATCAGTTCGTGGCCTTCATCGAGTCCGCCCATCGGTTGCGGATCGAGATCGCGGCGGACTATCTGGTGATGGCGGCCTGGCTGGCCTATCTGAAGTCCCGCCTGCTGCTGCCCGATCCCGAACCGGACGAGGAACTGAGCGGCGCGGAGATGGCGGCCCGCCTTGGCTGGCAGTTGCGGCGGTTGCAGGCGATGCGCAAGGCGGGGGAGCAGCTTTTCGGGCGGGCGCGGGAGGGGCAGGAGTTCTTTCGCCGTGGCGCACCGGAGGGGGTGCGCATCCTGCGCCGTTCCGCATGGGACTGTGACCTCTATGACCTGCTGCGGGCCTATGCGGCGCATCGCGAGTCCCAGGGCGACAGCGAGCCGCTGAAGGTCCGGCGTACCAATGTCTATTCGGTGGAACAGGCGCTGGAGCGGCTGCGGCGGCTGCTGGGCGCAATGCCGGAATGGTCAAGCCTGCAGGCCTATCTGCCGAACAATGTCACCGATCCCTTCACCCGCCGCTCCGCCACCGCCTCGACCCTGCTGGCGGCACTGGAAATGGCGAAGCAGGGAGAGGTGGAGATCCGGCAGGGGCGCACCTTCGGCCCGATCTATGTCCGCAACCGTCGCGATGAGACCGACTGATGAGCGTTGACCGCAACCATGTCCGCATTGCCGAGGCGCTGCTGTTCGCCGCCAGTGAACCCCTGTCGCTGGAGCGGCTGAAACAGCGCCTGCCGGACGACGTCGATCCGGCGGATGTCATGGCGCAGCTTGTCGCTGACTATCAGGGACGTGGTGTGGCGCCGGTCCAGGTGGCGGGGCGCTGGATGTTCCGCACGGCTCCCGACCTCGCCGATGCGCTGGAGGAGGAACGGGTGTCGGAGCGCAGATTGTCCCGAGCCGCCGTCGAGACCCTGGCCATCATCGCCTATCACCAGCCCACGACCCGGGCTGAGGTGGAGGAACTGCGCGGTGTCGCGGTCTCCAAGGGGACGATGGATGTGCTGATGGAAACCGGTTGGATCCGCCCGCGCGGCCGCCGCCAGACACCCGGTCGCCCGGTAACCTGGGGCACCACGGACGAGTTCCTGATCCACTTCGGGCTGGAGAGCCTGGGGGATCTGCCGGGCATCGATGAACTGAAGGCCACCGGGCTGCTCAGCGCCGAACCCCGCGAACCCGGCCTGTTCGACGCCCAGGCGAAGGAGCAGATTGCTGCTGCGCGAGGGGGGGCCGGAGACAATGGCGAGTCTGAAGCCGAACCGACCTAGAGACTCCAGTAGGCGATGTCGGGGCGAAGTTCCTTCGGGTCGATCACGGACTTGATATCGACGACGATGGCGGAGGGGCCGGCGAAGTCGTTGATCCACTTCGCGCCGCGTTCCAGGTACTGCTTGTGCGCCACGGCCAGGATGATGGCATCGGCACCTTCCATCTCCGCCTCGTCCACCAGGCGGTAGCCATATTCGGCGAAGGTTTCCTGCGGGTCCGCGATGGGATCGTGCAGCTTCACGGAGACGCCGAATTCCAGCAGTTCATGCACGATGTCCGGCACCCGGCTGTTGCGCAGGTCGGTGACGTCTTCCTTGAAGGTCACGCCCAGCACCGCGAAGCTGGCGGAGACATCCAGCCTGCGCCGCCTGGCCATCATCTTCATGGCACGCTGGGCGATGTAGGTGCCCATCTGGTCGTTGATGCGGCGACCGGAAAGGATGACCTCCGGGTGGTAGCCCACGTCATCGGCCCGTGCCGTCAGGTAATAGGGATCGACGCCGATGCAGTGACCGCCCACCAGACCGGGCTTGAACGGCAGGAAATTCCACTTGGTGCCGGCAGCGGCCAGCACGTCGGAGGTGCGCAGGTTCAACCGCTCGAAGATGATCGCCAGTTCGTTCATCAGGGCGATGTTCAGATCACGCTGCGTGTTCTCGATGACCTTCGCCGCCTCCGCCACCTGGATCGAGGGCGCGCGATGGATGCCGGCCTGCACCACCGCGCCGTAGATACCGGCGATGCGGTCGGTGGTCTCCGCGTCCTGTCCGGCCACGACCTTGATGATGCGTTCTATCGTGTGCTCGCGGTCGCCGGGATTGATCCGCTCCGGCGAGTAGGCGAGCTTGATCTGGTCGTACTGCCGCAGGCCCGACACCCGCTGCAGGATCGGGCCGCAGAATTCGTCCGTGACGCCGGGATAGACTGTGGACTCGATGGTCACCAGGTCGCCGTCCACCAGATGCGGCCCAATCAGCTCGCAGGCCTTCTGCAACAGGCTCAGGTCCGGCTGACGGTTGGCGTTGATCGGGGTCGGTACGGTCAGGAAATAGACCGACGGTTCCGCCAGCATCGCCGGGTCGGCGGTGAAGGTGACGTTGCAGGCATCCAGCGTGGCCTTGTCGACCTCTCCGGTGCGGTCGATACCGTCAGCCAGCTCCGCCACGCGATCCGTCTTGATGTCGTACCCGACAACCCGGAACTTCTTCGCCAGGGCGACGGCCAGCGGCAGCCCCACATATCCAAGGCCGATCACGGCCAGCACTTCAGTCATGACTGCACGTCCA